>NZ_CP076134.1:1912841-2216288 GCF_018736085.1 Bradyrhizobium sediminis
GGGTAAAATCGGGCTTCTTGGCGATCACCGCAAACGGCGGAACGTCGGCGCTGGCCTGCTTCTGATCGCCGTCAACCACGTGGCAAGTGGCGCACCAGCGCTTGGCGAGCGTGGCCCCCTGATCGGCATCGGCGGCCATTGCCAGTGATCCGCTCAGTCCGGCTGTGGCGACAACCAATGCCCGAATTCCCTTGAAAACCGCTCGCATCCGATGCTCTCCTTCGACGTCAGTGGCCTACGCTATTGGCCAGCACCAATGCAATGGGCCCGGCAATCAGCTACACAAATTGGCAGGCAGGGCAAAGGCTACAAAGCGGGCATTAATGGCCGAAATCATCCATTTCGTGGCACTGGCTTTCGATCTCGTCGATGGCGCCCTCGTTCCCGGGGAAGGCGTGGACTGCGAGAACCCGGGGCTCGCCATCCAGACGGCGCAGGGGCAGTGGAAGCTGTTCGGTCACGCCGGTGCCGTTGCGTTCAGCCGGACCAGCGATTTCGAACAGGGCAAATTCAACCGCCGGCATGTGCTACGCTGGTTTGGCCAGGTGCCGGACGAATATCTGAACGACGAGGGGTGATCTCCGCATCGCCGCGACCAGACTTGCGGGATCGCTCAATACCTTCACTTATCCTTGTCGCCCAGCGTCTTGCCGGTGGTTTTGTTGACCAGATGCACCCGGGCGCAAGCCGGGCAAGTCACCGCCTCATAACTATCCGCTCGCTCGGCCGGCGCCTCGTCGGGCAACCAAACCTGAACGTTCATGGCAGTCTGTGGGCACCGAAAGATGAGATTGGCCATCAATACAAAATGGCCGGGCCGACGTGTAGCGCATTGACCTGCCTCAAAGCCGTTTGATCTACAGGCGCGGTCTTCCTGATGCGGTCCTTGGGGTGGCGCTTGGCCTTTGGCTGCCCCAAGCTCCGCGCGTCCAGTGCGAAAGCGCAAGTTGTGGCTCGTTGGTAACGATCGCTCCGATCATTGTTGATTCGGACTGTCGATGCGCGCGCGGCGGGTGGCCGGACGATTGACGAGGTGCTTCGGAGGGGGCGGTGATCGCAGCGCGGATTCCTGTCAGCACGGAGGTGAAATGCTCATCGCGTTCGCGGTCGAAACGCTGTTGATGGGCGCGGAAAGCCGCCACCCGCCCTGCAATTTCTTCGCGAATCTCGCTACGGGTGACGGTCGACGTGCGCGGCGTCTCCGCGGTTGCAACGGGTGGTTCGATCGGTTCAAATTCATCGACTGGTGCGGATTCAATTCGCGCTTCAGCCTCCGGTTTCTTTCCGGTGACAGACTGCACGAACGCCATTGTCTGCGCGATTAAGAGATCGCGCTCTTTTGCCCACTTCATCACCCACCTCAGCCAAGGTAGCTTCAGCAAAAAGCCGGTGATCATTCAAGCGAGTTTTTTGTGCGGCGCCTATGCGTGACGGTTCGGTCAAGACGGCAGGGGGCTTTACCGCGGCGCGATCGCTGTTGTCTTGCTCAGCCATCAACCGTGGCCCGACGCGCGGCGGAGATTTCCATGATCCCGCATGATGCGTCGGTTGCCGTCAGCGGACGCTGACGAATGCGCCCCATAATGCCGCGAGGATGGCGCCGGCCAAGACATAGCTCGGGCTGTTGCAGAACGTGCTGCCATATCGGCACATTTCCACACCGAGAGTGCCGATTTCATGATGGCTGGCGGCATAGAACAGGCCCGACAAAATCGCCAGTGCGGCAGCTACGAAATACATCGGGTATCCCTGGAGCAGCGTTTTCGGTGGCAGAGTCTGCGGGATTGTTCCCGCACAGAGCGCCAGCATATTGGAGGCTATGGATTAAATCGCGTTGACGTTGAAGCGTGGAATTTTCACCAAAAATTGCTTCAACCAAGCCGCAAATTGTTCCGAAACCGGCGTCCCGGTCCGACCTAATGACAGCGCGCCTGGGCTCTTTGCGGACAAAGTCTCAAAGAGTTGGACAGCGAAAACGGCACGCGCGCACTGCGGGTCGTGTTGTCGGAGGCGCGGTAACTCAAGGGGGCGGCCACCGCGATGTCGGCCCGCAGATCGTCGCCCAGGGAGAACCGCACGCCGGCGCCGACGGAGGTGAGCGCCAGGCCGTCATTGTAGCTGTATCCGGCGTTCCAGGCCGTGCCGGCGTCGACGAAGTTGTAGAGTTGAAAACCCGTCAGGTAGCCAAGATTCAGCTTCTGATCGAAGCGCAATTCGAGCGATCCGGCCATGCCGTTGTCGCCGCTGATTTCTGCGCTGCCATAGCCTCGTCCGAAGGCCGCGCCGCCCAAGTAGAATTGCTGCGAGAGAAACAACGGGCCCGACGCGATCTGGCCGGCTGCCGACAGTTTGACCGACCATGCGTCGGGCAGCGTCTGATAGCGCGTGAACCAGAGACCCAGCACCGAGAACGTGCTGGAAGCGCCGTAACGTGACGAAAAAACATCATCCTGCTGCGAGGCGCCGAAGATATCGAGACCTTGCCGCCCCATCACCGTCAGGTAGTTGTTGCCGCCGAAATTGTCCTGCAGTCGATAATCTGAAGTCAGGCTCACGGTGCGGATGTAGTCCCTGTAGATCGGACCAATGACGTCGCTCTCGGAGACGTTGCCGAAGCCCGCTGCCGCCGTGATCGTCAGCGTCGATTTCTGCGATTGCAACGGAACGACACTGCCGTGGGTCTCGAAGGATTCGGTTTTGGTGACGTCGTTGAAGAGGCGGCGGAGGCGCGGACCTGGGAGCAGGCCGGACACAATATTCGCATCGGCGTCAATCTTTCGCCTTCGCAGCTTCAGTCGGGCGATCTCGCAACCTCGGTTGTGGAGGCGCTCGACATCACCGGCCTGACGCCTGCACTGCTCGAACTCGAGGTGACTGAGGATATCCTGCTGCTGGACGAGCAGCGGGTGCTCGACACAGTCTTGAGAATCCAGGAACTCGGCGTGCGTGTCGTGTTCGACGACTTCGGCACCGGCTATGCCAGCCTGAGCTATCTGAAGAAATTCCCGCTCGACGGGCTCAAGATCGACCGTTCGTTCGTGCTCGAGCTGCTTGCTGATTCCGACGATGCGGCGATTGTCGGCTCGACTATCGGCCTGAGCAAGCAACTGGGCCTGTCGGTGATCGCAGAAGGCATCGAAAACCGCGCCATCGCCGATCTGCTCGCCAGCATGGGATGCGAAGAGGGGCAGGGCTATTTCTTCGGTCGGCCGATGCCGGCCCAGGCGTTCGAGGAGCAGTTCTTCACGGTGCGCGAGTCCACGGCCCGTGTGCTCGCAGGCGGCGAGGCGGCCTGAACAACTTCGCAAGAGCCGTCTTGGGCGATTGAGTCTCTTGAACGTGAGCCACCCTGCAGTATAACTTTTGAGCTGTTGGAGGGCGTTCTATGGCAAGGGCCATGCTTCGGCCGGCCCGTCGCGTGGCGTTCGCCGGGGTGGTGTTGATTTATTCGTCCTGCCTGGCCTTGGGCAAGGACGCGGATGAAAAGACCGCTTCAGCGCCCAACATCTATCTCGACCTCAGGACGAATTACGCCACTTTCCCTGCCGGCTCGCTCTCGGTCGGCTTCGGCAGCTTCGGGTTGTTTGCCGGACATCCGGCGCTTTCGAGGCTCGCGAGCCTCTCGAATCTTTCGAACATCGCGACACTTCCGGCGCTCCCGGCCGTGTCGCCGTCTTCCAGCCGGACCGTCGGGCTCGACGTTCCGCTCACGATAGATTTGAACGACCAGGTCTCGGTGTATGGCGGCTTCAGCGCCAGCGCATCGCGAAGCGATGGGTCCGACTGGTCCGCGTTTACGATCAACAGCTGGAACGTCGGGTTCCAGGACGATGTTTATCAGCAGAACGGCGGTTCGATCCCGACAATCACGCTGCAGTCGACCGTCACGCGGTCGGCACCGGGAGTCTCGCTTCCCACGACGTCGCTCAACACCATTCTCGAGTTCGATTACGCCCTGAACGCGGATGAAACTCGGGGGCTGCTCGCGGGCGGTCAATACACCGCGGTTGCCGTGGAATCCCCGCGCGTGACGATCAATCCAAATTTCGTCGGCTATGTCGGCGGCTACTATCAGTGGGATAACAACTGGAAATTCACCGGCCGGGTCGGAGTCCAATCATTCGGCGGCGGGCAGCTTCTCAACCGAACGGTGTTCGAACCTTTCACCCAGCCGCTCGTAAGGCTCGACCTCGACCGAATGGATGACGACGACAACCGCTTGTTCGGCGTGACGGCGCTGATCTCGTGGGTGCCGAAGCCGTCCTACCAGTTGACGGTGAGGACGCCGCTCTATCTGGTGAAGAACTAGCGCGGTCGCCCGCGCCGGAAAATTTGACACGTCGGGCAAATCACCGGCATATCTTCATCATCGCAAGACTATCAAAGCCCGCACCGGGGAACCGGCCGCAGGCTTGTTGGCTCCTGAATTGGACGTTGGGTTGCCACCACATTTCCCTTGTGCCGCCGCATTTCCGCGATCCTGTGTGTCGCGCTGGGCCAAGGGAAATTACGATGAATAAACCGCTCGTTGCCGCACTGATCGCAGCATCCCTCATATCGTTCGAGGCGCGAGCCCAGGAGCGGGCCGGAAGTGCCGCTCTCGGCGCGGTGTCGGGGGCCGTCGTCCTTGGGCCGGTCGGCGCGGTGGCAGGTGCATTCATCGGATATACCGCAGGACCGGCGATCGCGCGTTCCTGGGGAGTGGGGCGCTCCGGATCGCGATCACGGGCGCGACATGCCGCGCAATCCACTCCGGGAACGCAGCAACAGGCGGTCGCCCAGGCGAGTTTGCAGCCGCCGCCAGCCAGGACGGCGGGCCCGCGTCCGGCAAGGAACGCCGCGCCGCCGGTTCAGGGATTTGAATAGCAGCGTCGGCGGCACGGCGCCGTCCGCTTTCAGGATTTGACACGTCGGGCAAATCACCGGCATATCTTCATCATCGCGAGACTATCGAAGCCCGCGCCGGGAAACCGGCCGCGGGCTTTTTCAATCTGATTTTTTCAAACGGCCGGCGGTCGTACTCCACCGGCATGAGCCGTCTGCACAAAATCTCCTGAGATTATCGGCGATAGGTAATGAGGAGACACCCAAAAATTCCCGCCGGAAAGGCCATTAAAACGGAGCTGGCGCGTATTGCAGAGAATGTCGTAGCCAGGAGGGTTTGAACGCGCGCCCTTGGTCGGCGGCCTTAATAGACGGGGATGGAAATGCCATACGCTTGCGCGACGCAAGATCCACCGCAGCGTCAACGCAATCCCAAGCGATACACTGGCAGCTTCGGCTGTTCGACTTTACGCACCGGAAGACTTGCATCTCCATCCGGGAATTGCTTCGCAGCGTGCTCGCAATGACGCGCTTGAAGGAGTTTCTTGTGCTGGGCGTGCTCGCGAGTTGGTTTGTTGCTGCGGTTTCCTTCGTCAACGGCTCAGTTTTTAGGTACGCGGTCTTGTTCGTGGTCACGGCATACGCGCTAGCGATGCTTTTGATGGCGCTGTCGGCGCTAGTCCGGAGCGGGTGGAATAAGGAGTTAACACTCGGCCTTGAGAGGTGGTTCTTGCTGTGGGGGCCACCTGGGTTAGCGGCTGCATTTTCCGTTGCTCTCGTTGTTGATCTGATGAAATGCCAAAACCTTTGTAGTGCGTTTGATGATTGTCTATCGCTCGAGGCTTTCAAGTACCACGTTGCAATTTTCTTAATGGGCTTGATCAGGATCACGTTGCAGGTCTACGCAATCATAGGGCTTGCAGCTCTTTTCATCAGGTCGATCCAGATGGTTGAGAAATTCCGTAGGAGATGTCAGTGCCCACATACTTGCGAAGAGCATAAGATCGGAAAGATTCGATCCTAAAGGATACGCCAGACACAAAATTTTACTTTGAGAGCCAGAGGTTCTCCGACATTCCAAATTATCGAAGCCGCTACGTTCAAAACTATACCCAACTAAATAGTGTGGGCGCGCAAGAAGTAAGGAAATACCGTGCCCTAATCGATGCTGCGGCTGCGCGTTACTCGATCGACCCTGATATTGTGAAAGCCACTATTTACACCGAAGTATCTAGAGGCGTGATCTATGGGAAGCCTGCCGAGTGGCTGGGGAGGGCGCGCACATGGTATCCGGGAAATATCGATACAAGCTGGCAAGAATTGATCCCAGGATCGAACGTGCGTGATCCGAAAGACAATATTGAACTCACTGCAAAGCTCATCTCGCGGATTGCCAACCGGCTCGATGACCCCAGCATTGAGAATATCTATTCTCTGTACAACAGCCTGTCGCATGATCGAACGTACGTGAACAAGGAAACCAAGACGACGCCCTATTTTGCCAAGATGGCGTTGGAAGCGAAGGCGTGGGAGAAAGACAACTGGTCTTCTCCGGAATTCCCAAGCGCCAAAGATGCGCAGCGCGAGGTTCTTCCTTCTGAACGTCACGTCTTCGACAATCGTTTCGGATGGTGGGGCTCCTCTCCGGCAGGCGCCGCCATAACGCCTGCTCCCGACGGTTCGGATGCATTCGGCAACCGTTTCGGAAATTGGGGCACTGCCCCGGCGGGCGGTTTGGGCGATGCCCGTTCTCCGGTCTTGCGTGAACTGGAGAAGTACCGGAAATCTTCGGCTCCCGACGGTTCAGCACCGACTGCGGTACACGGCGCGCCTACGCCGGCGTTCCAACCGGATGCGGTATATTCGCCTGCTGGCGATTTCTTCGGAAATTTTCCGCGGGTTTCTGCTGGTACGACACCGGCACCCATCGCCTTCAACGTGCCAGGGCCGGCCGTTGGTACAGGCGCCGCCGACAATTTTGGTGCCGCCGGGAGGAGGCCCGTAGGTGTCCTCGGTAGTTTCATCGGAGATAGTCCCATCGTCGCTGCGGAGGTGAGGCCGCAGTTGCACGGCGTGAGCGCACCGGGTCTTTCGAACGAGGAAACCGCCTATGGCGATCAATCGGGAAATCTGCCTAGCGGGCCGCGGCCTGTGGGTTATCCGCGGCTACGGAGCCGCGTCGTCAGCCCTGCTTTCCCGGCCATCATGCCTCCCGATGCTGTTCCGCCGGATCCGCCAGAACCTGCGCCGCTGCTGGGGATCTTCAGCGGCAAGCCGATGGTGCCGCTTCCACATGAGTTCTGGGGCTTGCCGAAAAAATCCGGTGCGTCTTCCAACGACGCCTTGTTCGATCTTCTGGCTGGCCTCGCCTTGCGGAATCCAGCGTCGATTCCGCCGGACGACGATCCTCGCAGATTCGATCGCGACGACCAGATGCAGCCCTGGTTCCTCTAGCAGTCTGCTGAAAAACCCTGAGATGGAGAGTATTCTTGTTCTGGCCGGTCGTTGTTGGGGCGGCGCGGTGGAGTTGGATGTAATTTTCTAGTCTGGTGTTGGGTGTACCCTGACGCCGGGTGGCTAAGCGGCAAGCAGTTTGGGAATGCGGATCAGGTTATAGGCGATCAGATTGAGCAGGAAGTCGGCGGCGACGCGGCCGATGCCACGATGTTTGGTCTTGCGCATGGTGCCATGCTGCTTGCCCCATCCGAAAATGCACTCGACCATCGCCCGGCGCGATTGCGACATGCCGTACCCCGGATGCCGCGTGGTTCGTTCGTCGATGGCGCTGTTGCGGTTCTTGCCGGTTTTGGTGACGGCCTGGTTCTGTGTCACATGCGGCGTCACGCCGATGGCGCGAAGATTGGCGACGTGATCGGCCGTATCGTACGCCTTGTCCTCACCGACCGTGATGCGGCGGCCTGCGGCTTTGCGTCTCGCCTTCAGCATGGTCTCCGAAGCCCGGCGTTCGGCGGTGCCATTGGCATGCGTGACCCTGCCGGCCACCGCCAGCCCATGCCGGTTCTCCATGGTGGCGTGGCCCATATAGCAAAGCTTGGCCTCCCGGCCGGCCGCCTTGCGATAAAGCCTGCTGTCCGGGTCGCTGGTGCTCGCATGGGTGTCGTTCTTGCGCTTCTGGCCGTGGAAGTTGGCGCCATCATCATCGTCGCCGCTGCCGTCCTTGGGGCGAAAACTCTTCTGCGACGCCCAGGCTTCGATCAGCGTTCCGTCCACCGAAAAATGCTCATCCGACAATAGCGATTTGACCTGAGAATGGTTCAGAGATTTGACCTGAGAATGGTTCAGAAGCCTGGTCATGAACTTCGTGAACACATCCCCGTTCTGCAGCCGCTCCCGGTTCTTGGTGAAGGTGGTCGGGTCCCAGACCGGATCGTCCGGCGACAGCCCCACGAACCAGCGATACAAAAGATTGTAGTCCAGTTGCTCCATCAACTGGCGTTCCGAGCGGATGCCGTAGAACACCTGCAGCAGCAAGGCGCTCAGCAATTGCTCTGGAGGGATCGAAGGACGTCCCTCGCTGGCGTACAACCTCCCAAGGCTGCGGTTCAAATCACTCAAAACATCCCGGACAAGTTCCCGGACCTTCCGCAGCGGGTGGTTCGCTGGCACACGCCTGTCCGGCGCAATGTACGAAAACAGGCCGCCCTGATCCGTAAACCTGCCGCGCATGATCGCCTCCGCCGATTCGAGATGACAAAGTGAATCATCAAGCCCCCTCCGTGGCGAGGGGGTTCTTCAGCAGACTGCTAGAGGCGGAGCTAGCTGCGGATCGGCCGCCGCCTCTCGATCGGCGCCGCCGGAACTCCGCTTCATCGGTGTCCAAAAAATTTGACACGTCGGGCAAATCACCGGCATATCTTCATCATCGCAAAGACCAACAAAGCCCGCGCCGGGAAACCGGCCGCGGGCTTTCTTATCTTGAAGCGGGCTCTCTGATCTTGAATCCAAAGGTGGCCGTCCCGTATGAGTGGTGGCCAGTTTCTCCTGCACAGAATCTCCTGGGATTATCGGCGACAGCTGAGGAGGAGATGTGCGAAGATTCTTCACGAAGCAGGAAAGTTTGACGTCGTTCTGAAGTCATACCTGTTCTCCGGGATTGCCGCCGCCCCATGATATCCGCGACCTTGGATGGTAGTGGGGTTTGGCAGCGGGGAATTGAGATGTCGCGCTGGGTGCCAGGAGTTGGGCTGGGGAATACGGAAATGTCCGATCGCATCTTCTACGTTGCTGGGCGGGCGGCGCTTGGCGCGCTGTTTCTGTGCGTGGCGCCAGTGACGAGCGCACGCGGTGACTTCGGTTCATGTATTGCGAATGCTTCTGCGTATGTGGTTGAGCTGGATGATCTTCTTTTAAGAGAGGAGAACCGGCTTGCGCCGTATGACGATCTCAACGAGCGATCGTTTCCGCTGCACGATTGTGAGACGGATGCCTTGTTGGAAGTAGTCAAGCGATCGCGCTTCATTCGGTTGGTAGACTACCACCCGCCCACCAAAGAATACTTCATATATTTCTCAAACGACTACATGCGGGCCAGTTTCACGTATCTGGTTCCCGAGAAAAGATCGACTTTCAAGACCGCCTCACGGGTCCACAAGTAGCGAATCCCAGCAATGTCCGAAAAAATCTTCCTCACTTACACCAATGCCTCGGCGGTGCCTTATCAGGGCTCGGTGCTTGGCCATCATATTGTGCTGAACCACATCACCGTCAGCGTTGCAAGGCGGGATTTGATCTAGTCCGGATCAGCAGCCGCCGTCGTCCCGGCAGGAGGCAGCAGAATGTTTTCCCGAGAAATGGCAATTCGGATGTTGCTCATTGGCGCCCTTCTAGTAATAGCGAGGCTGGCGGTCGACCTCACCGCGGCTGCGGCTTATGTTTTTCCGGAATTCGACGTCGGGCAGAAAGATATCGCATTTGTCATCTTCATTCTCGCCGTACCGTGTGTCCTGATACTGGCTTTAGTTCGTCTCTTCCAGAAGCGGCTTGTCGAGGCCGGCGGCCTCTTGATCATCTGTTGTCTTCCATTCTCATTTGACGAAACCCTCAACCGGCAATTCTGGAAATTCCGAATCCACAAATCAGATTACCAGTCGATCATGCAGTCAGATCCTGGGCCGCCACCTAAATATCGAGTCTTCAATTGGGGCAATCGAAATACTCGATTAATGGGCGGCGGCGTCCTTTTCGAGGCCGTCGTGTACGACGAGTTTGACAACATTGCATGGTGGTCGCCAGAATGGGGCGGACTCAGGTCAAGTCCATCGCCCGAAGATCGGTAGATCACCATGCCTTCCGCTTATCCGTCGTGCAAACGGCGTACTGAGCCTTTTGGCGATCACTTCTATTACGTTTCCGAGGAATGTTGACCGCCACGGAATGGTAGGATCGACGCCTTCAGCGCGTGGTCGCAAGATCTGTCGAGCGAAGCCAGGATGAGAGCAAATATGCAAAGTCATTTTTCAGCTTTGGGTCCAGTTCATGCCGCGCATTGATGGCCTCACATCTCGTCAGCAATGGATGCTCTATCCGGTTTATGCTGCGGCTGTGTTATCTTGCCTGGGGACGGTGCTCTTTTTCATAAGCCTGAATGATACCCGCAATTTCATTGGTGAAAAGGGCGTGGAGTACTGCTGGATGTACGGAAGCTTTGAGCGGTATCTATTCATCAATCTGGCGTCAATCGGTGAAGCATAGGAGAGTTGCTGGGTCTGCATTGGCTCGCGCAACGAAACTACTTGTTCATCTATCTAATCCTCTGGGCAGCCTGGCTGCCTGGCTGCTTGGCGAACCATTGCTGTCGTTATTGTATTGTTAGTTTGGCGTGAAGGAGTGAGCGATGGCGGATCGAAGCGTTTTTGACGGCTACTCCCTGACGCTTTATCGTTCTGATGGCTCGGTTGTGGGGTCGTGGCCGGCCATTTCGGGCAGAAACGGAAATCAAAGGCCAAGCGATCAGAATCTGCCATTCAAGGGGCCGCTTACCGAAGGAACATATTCTTTCTCGACCGTGGTTCGTTCAGCGGCAGCGATAGGCGAAGATCTGCCTTCAGCCGTTTGACGTCGGTGTCATCGAAGCCCGGAAGATTCCGTGGAGCCCGTTCGGTGATGGGCCTCGCGAATTTCCGAGGTTGTCGTCAGGTACCTTCCTCGATATCGCCCGGCTCACCTGCACTGCGGCTCGCAAAGAGAGTTTGACACGTCGGGCAAATCACCGGCATATCTTCATCATCGCAAAGACTAACAGAGCCCGCGCCGGGAAACCGGCCGCGGGCTTTTTCATTCTCTGACTTCCCGAATCGGACGGCGGCCGCACGTCATGGCGCCACATCCTCCCATGCACCGCTGCCAGAAGCGTCGCAAGCGGGCCGCCGTCCGAGCCTTGGTGATCTTTGGATGATCCGTTCGGACATGCATCTTTCGTTTCGGATCATGTTCATTTTTTGCCGGCACGCGCGAACGCGCCGGCACGCGGCGTGGCAAGAGCCCACGCTCGCACGCGGTCCCGCCGCGACGATCCACTATGCGGATCGCGTCTGGGATACGGTTCGCGCCGGAAATGATTGCATCAGCGATCATGCCGCACATTTCATTCATACCGAGGCAGGAGGCTGCATGACCGCATATCTGATAGCGCTCGCACTGGCGGGTCTCGTCACCATCGCGGTGTGGGAGGGATTCCAGTGAGTGCCGAGATTATCCAGTTCATGCCGCGACCTAAACACAACCGCGCGCCGGTCGGCTTTCCCAAGCCGGTCCTTCACTCAACCGCAAGGCCCGAAGATCGCGCCGAGGATCATGCCGACACGTCGCCTTGCGAAGATGTCGGGACAAATCCCGAAGAAATCCGGTTTGAAGATGGCCAAAGCACTCACCGAAATCCGCTCGCTGGCGCGAAGCCACACCCGAACCGCGCTCAACGTGCTGGTCGGCGTCATGCGCAGCAAGGATGCCACAGCAGCGGCGCGCGTCTCCGCGGCCAACGCCGTTCTGGATCGCGGCTGGGGTAAGGCGCCTCAGGCGCATCAGAACGGCAACGACGGCGCGTTTGAACTGATCCACAGAATCGAGCGTATCATTGTCCATCCTGAAAATCCCGACAGCTAAGGTCTTCGAGCCGCTGCTTGCGCCCGCCCGTTACAAAGGGGCATACGGCGGACGAGGCTCGGGAAAATCGCATTTCTTCGGTGAATTGCTGGTCGAGACCTGCCAGGCCGAGCGCGGCACGCTGGCGGTGTGTATTCGCGAAGCGCAAAGGACGCTGGCGCAATCTTCCAAGCGGCTGATCGAAAGCAAGATTGCTCGCCTGGGCCTCGGTCACCAATTCCGGGTATTCAGCGACAGGATCGAGACGCCCGGCGACGGCGTTATCATCTTCAGGGGCATGCAGGATCACACCGCCGAGTCGATCAAGTCGTTGGAAGGTTTTGGCATCGCCTGGATCGACGAGGCACAGAATTTGAGCGCGCGGAGCCTTTCCCTGCTGCGGCCGACGATCCGCGCCGAAGGCTCCGAGCTGTGGGCGAGCTGGAATCCGCGGCGAAAATCGGACGCGATCGACGATTTCTTCCGGGCGAGGGAGCCTGCGGGCGGAATCCTCGTCAACGCCAACTGGCGCGACAACCCCTGGTTTCCTTCCGTGCTGGAAGACGAACGCAAACTGGACCTGTCGCGCTATCCCGACCGTTACGATCATATCTGGGAGGGCGATTATGTGAGGGCATTCGAGGGCGCCTATTTCGCGCAGATGCTGTCGGAGGCGAGGGCGCAGGGCCGGATCGGAAAGGTCTCCGCCGATCCGCTGCTGCCGCTGCGCGCTTTCATCGACATCGGCGGCTCCGGCGCCACCGCGGATGCCTTCACGATCTGGATCGTGCAGTGGATCGGCGCAGAATTGCGGGCCGACTTTCAGCATCTGCGGCGGTGGCGAAAAAGCGTGGAGCAGGCGCAGAGTTATACATTCAAGGCCATGATCACGGTGATCGTCACCGGCTTTGTCGGAGCGGTGTGGCTGGGGATCAAAGCCATGCTCGGTAAGTGACCTCGACGTTCGTCCGGAAAATCAGCCGGTGTTGCTCCGTCTCCAAACTCCGGGATCACGCTATTTCTGTGTCGCAAGAGCGTAGAGGTAGGCGAGGATCGCATCGACGTCCTCGTCGGAAAAATCGATCTGCGGCATCGCCCTGTGTCTGGAAACCATGCCCTCCTTCAGTTCGGCCTGCAGTTCTCGCGGCGCAAACCGGGCATAGATATCGCGCATCGGCGGGGCCTGCTTGAGCGGGCTCTCGCCAGCGGCTTCGATGGCATGGCAGCGACCGCAATTTTGCTGAAGGATGGCCTTACCTCTATTCCTCAGCCCGCTGGAATCGGCGGCTTCCGAGCTGGCGGACAAGCCCAAAAGGAATCCAACGGCCAGAATCCTGGCCTGATTGGCGAGACACGGTGTCATGTGTGGAGCCTCCCTCGTCCGCATTGTCGTCATAATAGCGAAACCGGGCAAGAAGACTATATTTTGAGGCCCCCTGTCGAATCTTTCGGAGATGGGGAAGCCGCACCTTATCCTCCATCAGGGTGCTCGCACTTTCGACATCATCAACAACCTGTCCTCCGGGCGTCTCGGGCTTTGATGCAAGCGCGACGCCGGATTCGACGCGGGTTGGAGCAAAGTTACTTCAGAGGCCGAGGTTTGTGGAGGACTGGCCAATGTACAGGATACGTGAGGTCGACGGGCACGACGATGAAGTCGCGGATACGCTAACTGACCTGCACCGCCTAACGTTCTTTGATGGCGCTTCGATGCCGGAATTCGATCTCGGGCATTGGTGGCTCGGCTTTCACGAGGCGATCCCGATCGCGTTTGCCGGCATGGTTCCATCGACGCGCGCTCACAATTCAGGATATTTCTGCCGGATCGGTGTCTTGAAGAAGCACCGTGGCAACGCGCTTCAGTTGCGGCTGACGCGTGCATTGGAGTCACGCGCTCGTCGCAATGGATGGAGTTTTGTGGTCTCGGATACCACTGACAATCCTGCCTCTGCCAACAACCTCATCCGTGCCGGCTATCGGCTGTATCAGCCATCATATCCATGGGGTTATCCGAACACGCTGTATTGGCGCAAATCTATCAGATAGGGACGCGGACGGTGCGCGTCTTCCGCAACTGCACGTTCCGCCCGGTGGCCTGACGGCCATCGGGCGGTTTTTGCTTTGGCTCACAGCCACGAGGGCTGGCCGGGTGCGTCCACTCCCTGACTTTGCTGCACGGCAAAAATGCGGCCGTCGCAAAAAGTTCATACGCGACCTATACTTGGTGACTTCGTGAGTACTGTTGAAAAAATGCCTCTTTGGAAATCGGAGCCATCCGCATGAAGACCGCCCGTTTTGTCCTGACATTGCTCGTGCTGTCGCTGGTGGCGCCGCTGCAATCTGCCAAGGCGGCTGACGTCATCTGCTACAATTGCCCGCCGGAATGGGCGGATTGGGCCTCGATGCTGAAGGCGATCAAGGCCGATCTCAGCTACGATATTCCCCACGACAACAAGAACTCCGGTCAGGCGCTTGCGCAAATTCTGGCCGAGAAGAGCAATCCAGTCGGCGATATCGGCTATTTCGGCGTCACCTTCGGCATGAAAGCAAAGGCCCAGGATGCGCTGGAGCCCTACAAGCCCGCCAAATGGGACCAGGTTGCTGCCGGATTGAAGGATGCGGACGGTTACTGGACCACCATTCATTCCGGCACGCTCGGCCTGTTCGTCAACAAGGACGCGCTGGGCGGCAAGCCGGCGCCGGCCTGCTGGAAGGATCTGCTGAAGCCGGACTACAAGGGAATGGTGGGCTATCTCGATCCATCGTCGGCTGCCGTCGGATATGTCGGTGCCGTCGCGATCAACATGGCGCTCGGCGGCTCCGCGGCCAATTTCGATCCCGCCATCACCTTCTTCAAGGAGCTCCGAAAGAACGATCCGATCGTGCCCAAGCAGACCTCCTACGCCCGTGTCGTTTCCGGCGAGATGCCGATCCTGCTGGACTATGATTTCAATGCCTATCGCGCGAAATATTCGGAGAAGGGGAGTTTCGAGTTCGTGATTCCGTGCGAGGGATCGGTGACATATCCCTATGTCGTCGGCCTCGTGAAGAACGCGCCAGACAAGGACAAGGCCAAGAAGGTGCTGGACTATCTCTTGTCCGACAAGGGACAGGCGATCTGGACCAATGCTTATCTTCGTCCGGCGCGGCCGATCGAATTGCCGGAGGCGGTCAAGAAGAAATTCCTGCCGGACAGCGACTATGCCCGAGCGAAGAATGTCGACTGGGGCCAGATGGAAACGATGCAAAAAGGCTTCGTCGACCGCTATCTCGCCGAGGTCCGCTGATGCAGTATGGTGCCCCGTCTTAGGGGTTCCATTGGTTCATGCCGAATAGGTTCTTCGTCTGGCTGTGTTTGCTGCCGCTTGCCGTGCTGACGGCGGCGTTCTTTCTGCTGCCGATGGCAAGGCTGGTGGTGACGGGCGCCGAAGGACCGCAAGGAATGGCCGGATACCTGGCCATCCTGGCCGAGCCGCGCTACCGGGCCACACTGATCAACACCGTTCTGCTGGCGGCTGCGACCACGATCGTGACGCTCGTCATCGCGACCATTGCGGGCATGTTTCTGCAACGCCATCGCTTTCCCGGCCGGGCTGTGCTGATTGCGATGCTGACCTTTCCGCTGGCGTTTCCCGGTGTGGTCGTCGGTTTCCTGATAATTCTGCTCGCCGGACGACAGGGCCTGATCGGCGATTTCTCAAACCGCATGTTCGGCGATAAACTGGTCTTCGCCTATTCGATCTACGGGCTTTTTCTCGGCTATCTCTATTTCTCGATCCCGCGCGTCATCCTCACCATCATGGCGGCAGTCCAGAAACTCGACGTCGGCCTCGAGGAGGCCGCGCGCTCGCTTGGCGCGAGCCCCTGGGCCGTGCAGCGTGATGTGGTGTTGCCGGCACTTGGGCCGGCTTTCCTTGCCTCCGGCGCGATTGCCTTTGCGACCGCGATGGGCGCATTCGGGACGGCGTTCACTCTGGCCACCAATATCGATGTGCTGCCGATGCTGATCTACACCGAGTTCACGCTTGCCGCGAATTTCGCGACATCGGCTGCCTTGTCGGTCGGGTTGGGGATCATCGCCTGGGCGATCCTAGCGCTTGCCCGTTCTTTCAGCGGCAGCGCGGTCGCGGCGGCTGGATGACACCATGCGTGATTGCCTGATATTTGTCGGCCAGCTCCTGTTCACACTGCTCGTCGCCGCATTCCTGGTAGTGCCCGCGATTCTGTCGATTTCCGCCGGAGTCACGGTGAATTATTTTCGCGGCATCCAGTCGGGGGTAACGCTGCAATGGGTATTTCAGGTCTGGGATTTGTATGCCGGCACCATTCTGCTGTCGTTCCTGATCGCATTCGCAACCCTTGCCGTCACGCTGATTGCAGGAGTACCGGCAGCCTATGCATTGCACGTGCGGGGAGGGCGCCTCTCGCGCATCGTCGAGGAAATCATCACGCTGCCGCTGGCGATTCCCGGGCTCGCGATCGCGCTGGCGCTGCTGTTCACCTATCAGGGCTTCAGCGATTTTCGCCGCTCGTGGCTGTTTATCCTCACCGGACATGTCATCTTCACGATGCCCTTCATGGTGCGGTCCGTGATGGCGGTATTTGCAACCGTCGACATCAAGACGCTCGACGAAGGCGCGGCATCGCTGGGCGCGTCGCCCTGGCGGCGCTTTTACGACGTCATCGTCCCCAACGCCGTGCCCGGCATTCTGGCAGGCAGCTTGATGGTGGTGACGCTCTCGCTCGGTGAATTCAATCTGACCTGGATGCTGCACACGCCTTTGACAAAGACGTTGCCGATCGGCCTTGCCGACAGCTATGCGTCGATGCGCCTGGAAGTGGCGTCGGCCTATACACTGATTTTCTTCGTCATGATCATTCCGCTGCTTGTCGCGATGCAGATGTTTGCCGATAAGGAGCAGCAAAGATGAGTTCAACTGCCGGGCATGGCGCGTCGGTGCGCATCGAAGCCTGCGGCAAGACGTTTGCCGATGGCACGCGTGCGCTCGAGCCTGCGACCCTCGACATCGCCCGCGGCGAAACGCTGGTACTTCTCGGCCCCTCCGGCTGCGGCAAGACCACTATGCTGCGCATCATCGCCGGGCTTGAATTACCGGATGCAGGCGGCCGGGTCCTGTTTGACGGTAATAACATGACGTCGGTGCCGATCGAGCGGCGGAACGTCGGCATGGTGTTCCAGTCCTACGCGCTATTTCCCAATATGAGCGTCGCCGACAATATCGGCTATGGCTTGAAAATCCGGGGCATGGCGAAGGAGGAGCGCGCATCGCGCGTCGCTGAACTGGTGGCGCTGACCAACATCTCCGGATTGGAGAACCGCCGCGTCGACCAGCTTTCCGGCGGTCAACGCCAGCGCGTCGCGCTGGCGCGCGCGGTCGCGATCCGGCCGGGCATCCTGCTGCTCGACGAGCCGCTTACCGCGCTTGACGCCGCATTGCGTGACCGTCTGCGCGGCGAACTCAACCGGCTGCTGCGTGCGCTCGGCATCACCACGATCTATGTCACTCACGATCAGTCCGAAGCCATGGAGCTCGGCGACCGAATTGTCGTCATGCAGAAGGGGGCGATTGCCCAGATCGGCTCGCCGCGCGAGATCTATTTCAGGCCAAGGAATCGCTTCGTGGCTGAGTTCATCGGCGCTGCAAACATCATCGAGGCCCCGGTCGAGGACGGCCGTCTCATGCTGCCGGGTGGACGACAACCGATCGGCGGTGACGCAAGGCATGCGGCCGCGGTCGCCATGATCCGCCCTGAGACGATCCGGGTCGTCGAGGAGGGAGCGGCGCCACTCTCGGGGACCATCGACAGCGTCAGCTTCATTGGCGATCGGCAACGCATGGTGATCCGCGGGGCATCTGATAAACTTCTCACCGTCGATGCGCCGAATACCATCGGGGCCCAGGCTGGCGAACGGATTGGACTTTTGATCGCGCCAGAGGCCGTCCGCCTGTTGCCGCCTGAAGATTGAAAATGACGTCGATGACCCCAAGCCCTGTTCGCATCGCGCAGATTTCCGATCTGCATATCAAGCCACCGGGCCGGCTGGCTTACGGCCGCGTCGATACGGCAGTGGCGCTGGAGCGCTGCGTGGTTGCCTTGAATGAATTCAGGCCGAGGCCAGACCTCGTGGTGATTTCAGGCGATCTTGCCGATACGCCGACGGTTGAGGAGTATGATTATCTCAAGCACCTGCTGGCACCGCTCGAACTGCCTTTTGTCAGCATTCCCGGCAATCACGACTTGCGCGAGATGATGCGCGCTACGCTTCCGCAAGGCTACGCCTTTTCGACGGGAGCGCTCAATCAGCGGGTCGAAGTCGGCGGGCTCGATCTCGTGCTGCTGGATTCCAGCGTGCACGGCAAGCCGCATGGCGAGCTCGATGGGCCGACCTTGCAATGGCTTGAGGCAACCTTGGCATCCTCGGGCAACCGACCCGCGTTGCTGTTTCTGCACCATCCGCCGTTCAAGGCCGGAATCTGGCACATGGACCGGCAGAACCTCGCCAATGCCGGAGAACTCGCGCCTGTCATCAGACGCCATCCACGTGTGCTGCTGATCGCCACGGGGCACATTCATCGGGCGACCCTGACGATGTTTGCCGGGGTTCCGGCCACGATCTGTCCTGCGCCCAATCACGCGGTGGATCTCGATCTGGCGCAGTTGCGGGAGCCGTCGTTCAAGGTCGAGCCGCCAGCCTTTCATCTCCACAGCTGGTTTCCGGGCGAGGGCTTTGGCAGCGTAGTCACCCATCAGGTCCAGATCGGTATATTCGACGGGCCGCATCCGTTTTTTGGACTCGACGGCAAGCTGCTCTAAGCGGGTGACCGGAAAAGCCCTCCAAGGCGGGAAGATCCGTGCTATAGTTAAATTGGTCATTGTTTTAGTTCTGGGATCTGCCGCAATCTCCCCCGCGCATGGATATGGGTCTGGTCGAAGATGGAAGGCGGTCGGCCCTCGGGCCAATCTGCCAGCGGGAAGATCCATACGATGATCCTGTTCGGGCCAATCAACAGGCCGCGCTCAGGCACCGGCAGGACGCTTGGCTGAAAATTGCGGAAACATCTCGGCGACAATGGGTCCATCGGTTCGCCAGGAATGGCAGCCGCCGATGAAGAACGGCCGCTCGGTCGAACTGCGCTGATTGTCAAGCGAACCGCCGCCCTCCGGCGTCTTGCCGTAAGACATCGTCTGAAACAGCGCCGTCACAGCCGGGCCAAGCAGTTCCGACAAATGAGTGCAGGTTTCCAGCGGGCCGATCTTCTGCCGGACCAACGCGCGCCATCCCTTGCCGATGCGTTCGCCCACCAAGCGCTGCAGGATCGGTTCGACCTCGATGCAGGTGGGGAACGGCGTCGAACGCATGATCGTCTCGGCTTCGACAATGGTCATGCCATCATCGACCGCGAGGCGCAGGGCGATGTCGTGAACGGGTTCACCTGGCTTTAACTCGCCGCGGTAACGGTCTTGCTGGGCAAAGGGTTTTGTGTCGATCAGCCGCGCTTCGACTTCCCAGAGCCCGTCGTCGCGCAAATAGCCGTCGCATTCGACCGTGCGCTTGTGCATGCGGCGGCGGCGTTCACTACTTTCTTCGTTCATTTGCGGCAACTGCTCCTGTCTCTATCTGCGAACTTCGCAAGTGCTCGCTAGCTGATCCTGACGACCATCTTCCCAAGCGCCGAACGGCTCTGCATGGTCCTGAATGCATCTCGGAAATCCTCGAACGCAAATATCTTGCCGACGACGGGTGCGAGTTTCCTCTCCGTGAGCCAGGTGAACAGCTGGGACATCACGCGCTTCTGCGCCTCCGGCTCACGCCGGGGAATTTGTGCCAGATCGACGCCCAACAGCGCGCCGCCCTTCAGGAGCGGCAAGTTGAATGGCAATGCCGGAATACTGCCGGCGGCAAAGCCGATAACGAGATGACGCCCGTTCCATGCGATCGAGCGGAATGCCTGCAGGGAGACCTCGCCGCCAACCGGATCGAAGTTCACATCCGCGCCGTGGCCATCGGTCAGAACCTTCGGGGTGTCGCGCCAATCCGCCCGCGTATAATCCACGGTCGCCTCAGCGCCGTAGCGGCTCGCAAATTCTCGCTTTTCCTCGGTAGAGGCCGCGGCAATGACGCGGGCGCCCAACAGTTTGCCGATCTGAACCGCCGCAATCCCGACGCCGCCGGCCGCCCCCAATACCAGCAGATACTCGCCCGCACGCAGTGCGCCGCGCTCGCTCAGCGCATAGAGTGATGTCAGATAGTTTGCTCGGAACGAGGCCGCGACCTCCGGTGCGATCCCTTCCGGCATGACTTCGAGTGCGGCAGCCGGCACGGATATGTATTCCGCCAGCCCGCCCGACCGCGCGATGCCCATGACCGGCACGCCCCGCGCAAATCCCTGAGCGTCCGCAGCCACCACGTCCACGACGCCGGCGAACTCCGTTCCAGGCGTGAAGGGGAGAGCATCCTTGGTCTGATACAATCCCTGCACTTTCAGGCCGTCGACGAAGCCGACGCTCGCAGCCTGAATTCTGACGCGCACCTGGCCGGCCGGCACCTCGGGTAGCGGAACTTCCTTCAAGGGGATGTTGTCGATGAGATCGTACTTCTCGACCACGACGGCTTTCATTTCTTCCTCTTGATCGGTGTGCTGAGGCAATAGCGCGCCGTTTACCGCCTATTGCCAGCTCCGTCACCCGCCGCCTCGTTAATAATTTGACCGGTTATCCGGATTATTAAATCATGCCGTTCTGCCAATTCGCAAGCGGTAGTCGGGCTTGCTGCACGGGATGTCGCCGCGGCTGAGGAATATTCGCGATCACGACGATCTCGATACCAGCCATGTCGACGGCGCCGACGTTGCATGGGCCGTACGAATTGACTTTGAAACCTGCCCCGCGGCAAATGCCGGCAACGATTTCACGGAAGGAAACATCATGGTTGAGGCGCTGATCATCGACGCATGCAGAACGCCGCGGGGCATCGGCAAAGCCGGCAAGGGGGCGCTGGCAGGCATTCATCCGCAGCGGCTCGGCGCGACGGTGTTGCGGGCGCTCGCCGACCGCACCGGGATCGATACCGCCGATGTCGAAGACATCGTCTGGGGCTGCAGTTCCCAACGCGGCCCGCAGAGCGGCGATCTTGGCCGGATGTCGGCGCTCGACGCCGGCTACGATGTGCGCACCAGCGGCGTCACGCTCGATCGCTTCTGCGGCTCCGGCATCACCAGTGTCAACATGGCGGCCGCCTCGATCATGTCGGGCTCCGAGGATCTCGTAATCGCCGGCGGTACCGAGATGATGTCGATGGAAGGCCGCCGCGGCGAAGGCCCGCTGATGATGGATGCCGGCAATCTGCACCTGCGCGCAATTCATCCGCAATCCCATCAAGGCGTCTGCGCCGACGCTGTCGCGACGCTTGAAGGCATTACGCGACAGGACATCGACCGGCTCGGCTTCGAGAGCCAGCAGAGGGCCGCCGCTGCCATCAAGGCCGGCCATTTCAGCAAGAGCCTGATTCCCGTCTACCATGAGGACGGCAGCCTCGCGCTCGACCGCGAGGAATATCCGAGGCCACAGACCACGCTCGAAGGGCTGGCCGGTCTGAAGCCGGCCTTTCCGGCGATCGCGGACTACCCGCTCGACGACAAGGGCACGACCTATCGCAAGCTGATCCTGCAGAAATATCCCGACCTGGAGATCGATTTCATGCATCACGCCGGCAATTCATCCGGCGTGGTCGACGGTTCGGCGGCGATCCTACTGGCATCGCCGAGCTACGCCAAGACGCACGGCCTAAAGCCCCGCGCGCGCGTCGTGGCCATGGCCAATATGGGCGATTCGCCCACCCTGATGCTGAATGCCCCGGTCCCGGCGGCGCGCAAGGTGCTGGCCAAGGCCGGTCTCACGCTGGATGACATCGATCTGTTCGAAATCAACGAGGCCTTTGCGGTGGTGACCGAGAAGTTCATCCGGGATCTCGAAATCGACCGCGACAAGGTCAACGTCAACGGCGGATCGATTGCGCTCGGTCATCCCATCGGCGCGACCGGCTCGATCCTGATCGGCACTATTCTCGACGAGTTGGAGCGGCGTGACCTCAAGCGCGGCCTGGTGACCATGTGCGCCGCCGGTGGCATGGCCCCGGCTATCATTATCGAACGCGTCTAGTTGGGAGCGGTAACGCGGCGGCTGGCGCGAGCGCCCGCCACCGACGATCAGCTCGCCTTGGCCATTTCCTCGTCTTCCGGCGAGTTCAGGTACATGCCGGACATGGTGTCGACCCAGCAGAGATGGTCGTGAACCTTGACCACGCCGGTGACGTTTTCGGTGGCGACAACGGCCGCCTGCCTTGAACTCTCCTCGGTGATGACGCCGCTCAAATGCACGATGCCGTCGCGCACGATGACGTTCAGGCCGAACGGGCACCAGTCGTTCTTCTCGAGGACGTCGATGATGCGGTTACGAATGTGATCATCGTCGGCGGTCGGGTCGGGGACCTGGCGGGCAAGACTCGCCACCGCTTGCAGCAGGTTGGCACGCGCCACGATACCGACAATCTTGTCGCCGCGCATCACCGGCAGGCGTTTGATGTTGTTGTTCTCCATGCGCCGCACGATCTCCTCGAGCGGGGTATCTTCGGTGATGGTCACCGGATCTTGCGTCATGATTTCGGCGACCTTGCTGCCGTGTTCGTGAACGAAATCGGCTGCCGCCGCACTCGGGCCGAGTATGAATTTCAGGAATCGGCCGCGCTTGCGCTGGGTACCGATCTCACTGCGGCGAATGAAATCGCCTTCGGAGATGATGCCAACCAGTTTGCCTGAAGCATCGACCACCGGCAGCCCGCTGACGTGCTTCTGAAGCATGGTATTGGCGGCTTCGGCAATCGTGGTCTCCGGCATGACGGTGATGACCGGCCGGGTCATGATCTGATGGGCGCGCATGGGGGCCTCCGCAGGGGTCGAAATTGGAGCTAATTTTGTAACACTATTCCCAAAGGCGAGCCACATCTTGATGCAAGTCAAGGGCGGACAGGGCCTCGCCGATTGACGCAGCTCAATGTGCCTCCCGGAGGAGGCCGTATGCTTCCAAGCAAGGTAAGATGGAGGGTGTGATGCCTGAGCTTCCTGAACCGGCTGCTACGGTAGTCGAACAATCCGCGATTGATGCATCGGCGCGATTGACCAAGGCAAGCCAGCGCGCGCTGGATTTGATGATGGGCGCGCAGAAGGTGATGCTTGAGGAGGTCGTTTTCGCGAGCAACGAGTTGCTAGACCGGGCGAAGACCGAGACGCACCTTTTCTCCGAGTTCATCTCGAAAATGGCGGGATCGCATTCGGTCAAGGACCTGAACACGATGTGCAGGGAGTGTGGACAGCATCAGATCGACTTCATCCGCAGGGACAGTGATCGGATCTTCAAACACGGCGAGCGGATGATCGAGGTCACCTCGAAGCTGTTCAGCGGGCGGCCCGACAGCTGATCCGTCTGCGGCTGTCATGGAATTGAAGTGGAAGTATTCTAAGTGAAACAGATGGAATCCGTGCAACCGATGGCGGCTCTGCCAAAGATCGATAGGCCGAGACTGCCCTGTCCAGCGCATGCCCCGGGTTACGGCGAAAACCGAGCTGTCGTTTCGGCCGAGCCTCGCGCCGTGCCAGCGTCCGAAACCCAGCAGAAATCGCCGCCTGAGGACCACGAGGCCGATCGCGCCTTTCATGCGATGCTGGCGCGTCTGACCGGTGGCATATCGCCGGTTGCGTTGTCGCTTGCCTTTATCGATTGGGCCACGCATCTAGCGGCGGCGCCTCAGCGGCAGATGGATATTTCCCAGGAAGCATTGCAGACGGCGAGACAGCTGTTTGGATCCTCGCTGCATTTCTTTTCGTCCAACCTACAGTGGGCCCTGATCAAGCCGAAGCCGCAGGATCGGCGCTTTGCAGCCCCGGAGTGGGAGCGTCCGCCGTTTAATCTGCTCGCGCAGGCGTTTCTGCTGCGAGAGAAATGGTGGCATAATGCGACGACTGGCGTCCGCGGCATGGCGCCGGCAAACGAGGCGATTGTCGAGTTTTCGGTGCGGCAGGTGCTCGACATGCTGGCACCGTCCAATTTCGCCGCCACCAATCCCGAGGTGTTGCAGAAGGCGTTCCAGAGCGGCGGCGAGAATTTCGTTTTCGGGTTGCAGAACTGGTATAGTGATTGGATGCGCATGCTGTCCGCCGGCAAGCCGTCCCAGCAGGATCAGGATTTTGTCGTCGGCAAGAACGTGGCGACGTCGCGCGGCAAGGTCGTCTTCCGCAATGAGCTGATCGAGTTGCTCCAGTACTATCCGACCACGGCCGAGGTGCATCCGGAACCGATCCTGATCGTACCGGCCTGGATCATGAAATATTACATCCTCGACCTTTCGCCGCATAATTCACTGGTGAAGTTCCTCACCGACCAAGGCTTCACGGTATTCATGATCTCCTGGCGCAATCCGGGACCGGGGGATCGCGACATCGCCTTCGACGATTATCGCAAGCTTGGTGTGGAAGCTGCGCTCGATACGATCGGGCGGATCGTGCCGGACCGCCAGGTTCACGCGCTTGGCTATTGCCTGGGTGGGACATTGCTGTCGATCGCCGCCGCCACGATGGGACGCGACGGCGACAACGGATTGAAATCGATCACCTTGCTCGCGGCACAGACCGATTTCACCGAGGCCGGCGAACTGACCTTGTTCATCAACGAAAGCCAGGTCGCTTTCCTCGAGGACATGATGTGGGAGCGCGGCGTTCTCGACACCACGCAAATGGCGGGCGCATTCCAGTTGTTGCGCTCGAACGATCTGATCTGGTCGCGGATCACGCGCGATTACTTGATGGGAGAACGCGCGCCGGCCAGTGACCTGATGGCTTGGAACGCCGACGCCACGCGGCTGCCGTACCGGATGCATTCAGAATATCTGCGCAAGCTGTTCCTCGACAACGACCTCGCGGGAGGCCGCTATGTCGTCGAAGGAAGGCCGATTTCGTTGTCGGATATTCACACAGCAATGTTCGTGGTCGGGACGCTTCGCGACCACGTGGCGCCCTGGAAGTCCACCTACAAGATCCACTACCAGGTGGATGCCGATGTGACATTCCTCTTGACCAGCGGCGGCCACAATACCGGCATCGTGGCGCCGCCCGGCGAGGAGGGCCACTCCTACCAGGTCAGCTGCAAGCCGGAGGATGCTCCCTATGTCGGTCCTGACGAATGGCTGAAGGCGGCGCCGCACGCCGAAGGATCGTGGTGGGCGGAATGGGTCAGATGGCTCACCACGCGGTCCGGCGAGCCCTGCGAGCCGCCCCGGATGGGCGTTGGGCAGGTCGACGGCTGGAGTTTACGTGATGCGCCCGGTGATTACGTCCGCCAGTGATCTGCCACGACCGCGGTCTCACTCCAGCGCGGCCAGTTTCCGATAGGCCGCGGCCGCCGTCCGTATCAGCCGCTTTGCGCGCTTGCGGCTGAGAAATTGCAGAGGCGGTCGGCCGCCGTCTTTCTCCAGATCAACCGCCAGAGAATGCCCTCTTGCATCGTCGTTCAACTGCCCGAGGGCTCCTTGTGCCTTGCGCAGGTGCTTCAGCGCAGTCCGTTGCGGCGAAAATTTCCTGTCCGGAAACAGGTCTTCGAAGGATTCGATAGAATAGGTCAGCTTCTTGTTCAACAGACGCAGCCGATGCCGCTTCTCCGCGTCCATTTTCGCGAGCTTGCGGCTCTTCTTCAGAAGCTTCTGCTGCCACTGCGCCAGTTTGCGCAGGCTGTAGGCGGCGACCGGGGATGCGCGCTTCCGGGCGGCTTCTTTTCCTTTCCTGATCGACCAGGGTCCATGTTCGATCCAGTCGGAGGTATTCTTGACCAGACGCCGATATCTGGTTGAGACGAGCGCTCGCGCCAGAAGTCGATGGGTATCCGCGCGCTTGGCGGTCCAGGCCTGATGAGAGGGGATGTCCTGCGGCCGCCGTCTATTGATTGTCTTCAGCCTTTCGATTGCAACGTCGATATCTCGCATGACCCCGAGATGGGTGTTCAGCCACTTCAGATCGGCCCATATTTGTGTCCGCTTGGAGTCGGAAACCATCGGCGAGAAGAACAGGATGGCCGCGCGCAAATGCGTCAGCGCGATACGCATCTGGTGCAGGGCTGCCGGATCGCCATTGCATGTCGCTTCATGATTTGCGGTCAAAGCAACGAGGGAGCGGCGCGCTATAATTCGAAATGCGGTGTCGCACGCCATCGCAGCATTCAGCCGCGGGGCAGGATCGTGGCGCCGTCCTTGCTTAGGTGCGGTGCGGGAGGCGGCTCGACTGCCTGATTTCGGGGATGGCGGCATGGCTGTTTCGCGTTATCGGCCCTGTGCTGCCTCACCCATTAGCGGATCCGGCTTCGGCAGTGTTCCAGAGTTTGCCCGGCTGTTCCAGATGCGTCGATGACGTCCCAGTCGATCGCGCCGGTGTCATATTTCTCCTGGAGTCCGGCGATCTCGGGCGTGGCGTCGGACGCATCGCGCTCGCGGCGACCGACGCGGTTCATCCGGGTCGCGAGGTCGGCTACCAGAAAGAAGCCGGCAAACCTGATATTCAGCCTGCGCGCGGTATCGTGGATTGCGGCTCGCTCCGTTTCATGAGCGAATACGGCGTCCACCACGACGGAATGACCCTGCGCAAGAACCCGCGCCGCGCGTTGCACGAGGATTTCGTAAATTTGTTTGGTAATTTCCGGCCGGTATGCGCTTTCGGGCAGCCGGTCCGTCTCGTTGGACTTGAACAGCTGCTTGCGCAGCACGTCGCTGCGCAGCACGACCGCGCCCGGGAGCGGCGCGATATCGGGAGCGAGCGCCCGCGCCAAGACGGATTTTCCAGTTCCGGACAATCCGCCGATCGCAACCAGTATTGGCGCCGGGGGATGGATGATCTGACGCGCCAGCGCGAAATAGGCCCGCGCCGAATGCATGACCTCAGCTTTGCCGTGATTGTTCCGGTCAAGACGGGCGAGCAGCACGTGGGCGCGGATAGCCGACCGCAGCGACATGAATAGGGGAAGCGCTGCGAGCGCATCGTGGTTTTCGCTTGCTGCCATCCCAAGATATCGATTGAGCAGCGCGTTCGCCGCCGCTTGCCGGCCGTAGCGAATGAAATCCATCATCGGAAATGCAAGATCGTAGAGCACATCGACCGAGGCGATCGTGGCATCGAACTCGATCGCATCGAACAGCACGGGCTTGCCCTCGATCAGCACGATGTTCGCCAGGTGCAGGTCGCCATGGCAGCGGCGGATGTATCCCTGTCGGCCGCGCTGTTCCAATAGCCCGCGGACCCGCGCAAACGCGGCCAGAGACCCATCCCTGAGGTCATCGATATCGCCGGTGGGAAAACAGGCTGCGGTACGGAACGCCTCGGTATTGCCCTCGATGATCGAGGGGATTGACGTGATCCAGGGCTCGGCGGCGGCGCGCGGCGCGACTGCGTGAGAGGCAGCGATCGCTTCCGCGATGGCATCGACGAGCGTGGGATCCGGCGGGCCGGACTCGACCAGCCGGTCGATGGTCTGGCGTTCGTCGAAGCGCGTCATTTCGATGGCGAATTCGACCGGAGTGCCGCCACCGTCGATAGCAAGCGATCCATCGACGCCTTGCGTGATCGGAATGACGCGGCGATAGATTTGCGGCGCGAACTGGCGGTTTATTCTGATCTCTTCGTCGCAGGCGGCTTTCCGCTTCTCTAGCGTCGAATAATCCAGAAACGGAAACCGGACGGCGCGCTTGATCTTCAGCGCGCGGTTGCCCTCAAGAAAGACCGACGCCGCATGCGTATCGATCCGATGAACATGCGGGTGCGTCGCGGGGTCCGTGAGCAATGCGAACACGCGCTCCTGCATGGGGGAGTCGGCGGTTGAAGGTGTCATGCGGGCCGGGCCTCAGGGTTGGAGAACTGCGGCGCCCAGGATTTGCCCCGTCCGCAGCTTGGTCAGGACATCGTTGGCTTCAGCAAGCGGGAATGCCGTGGTCTGGGTCCGGATTCCGGCCTCGGGGGCGATCTTGAGGAAATCCAGCCCGTCCTGGCGCGTCAGATTGGCAACTGAAACCAGCTGCCTTTCCTGCCAAAGGAGATGGTAGGGAAAGCTCGGAATATCGCTCATGTGGATGCCCGCGCAAACCACCCGTCCGCCCTTGCGCACCGCGCGCAGTGCCGCGGGCACCAATTGTCCGGCAGGGGCGTAGATGATGGCGGCGTCGAGTGGGGCGTCAGGGACCTGGTCCGACGGCCCGGCCCACACGGCGCCGAGCAGGCGGGCGAAATCCTGCGCCGCGATGTCGTTGGCTCGCGTGAAGGCATAGACGGAGCGGCCCTGCCAGCGCGCGATCTGGGCGACGATGTGTCCGGCCGCGCCGAAGCCATAGATGCCGAGCCGCGGTGCGCTGCCAGCCATCACCAGTGACCGCCAGCCGATCAGGCCCGCGCACAACAGCGGCGCGATCGACACGTCGTCGCCGTCTTCGCCGAGCGGAAATGCGTAACGGGCGTCCGCGATGGTGTGGGTGGCGAAGCCGCCTTCACGGGTGTATCCGGTGAATTGAGGATAATCGCAGAGATTTTCCATGCCCTCTTTGCAGTAGCGGCAAGCGCCGCAGGTGTAGCCGAGCCAGGGGATTCCGACGCGGTCGCCGATTCGGAGCGTCGTGACATTGCGGCCGACGAGGTCGACGCGGCCGACGATTTCATGACCGGGAATCACGGGATACTTGATGCCGGGAAGTTCCGCATCGACGACATGGAGGTCGGTCCGGCAGACGCCGCAGGCGCTTACCTTGACGCGAATTTCTCCGGCGCCGGGGTCAGGGTCCGCGCGCTCCTGCATCTGCAGAGGTGTCCCCGGCGCCGACAGTACCATCGCCCGCATCTGCTTCTCCAGAACCTGCCCGACGGACGCTAGTATGCATACGGCGGCGCGGTCGCGAGCCATTGACCTCAATCAAATATATCCAGGAGGAATCATCCTATGAATTTAGAAATATTTCTGTTGCCTTGACTAATAATCAACAATGGTGCGACCAAAACAGTCATCGCGCTGCCATGTGTTGGGTTATGATGTTTTCTTCGGCGATCCGGTCACACGCAAGAACGCGTTAAGAATCATAACACCTAGGCCGGCGTCAGCCGGGCAAGTCATGTCAACCTATCGTCTAAAAAATGTGCTTTCGCCCCGTTCGGTCGCGCTGGTGGGGGCCAGTCCGCGGCCGAGATCCGTCGGGCGGGCCATTCTCGGGAACATTCGCAAAGCGCAGTTCCAGGGTGAATTCGGGATCGTGAATCCGCGCTATGCGGAGATCGACGGCGTTCGCACGGTCGGCAGCCTCGCCAAATTGCCGTTCGTACCCGACCTCGTGGTGATTACGGCACCGGTAACCGCGATCGCGGGGCTGATTGATGAGGCAGGAAAGCTCGGCACGGCGGGCGCGCTGATTATCACCGCCGGGCTCGGCCATGGTCCGGGCTCGCTGGCGGAGGCGGTCGAGCGCGTCGCGCGCAAGTACGGAATGCGGCTGATAGGACCGAATTGTCTCGGCGTGATGATACCTGGCGCAAATCTCAACGCCAGTTTCTCCGCGCATATGCCGGGTCCGGGAAATCTGGCGCTGATCTCGCAGTCCGGTGCCATTGCCGCAGGCATGGTGGATTGGGCGGCGCAGCGCGCCGTGGGCTTTTCCGGGATCGTTTCGATCGGCGACCAGCTCGACGTCGATATCGCCGACCTGCTCGATTATTTCGCGCTGGATGGCAAGACACGGGCGATCCTGCTCTATGTCGAAGCGATCAAGGACGCCAGCAAGTTCATGTCCGCGGCGCGAGCCGCCGCCAGGATCAAGCCCGTCGTGGTCGTCAAATCCGGCCGCATGGTGCAAGGCGCGAGAGCGGCTACAACCCACACCGGGGCGCTGGCCGGTTCGGACGCGGTCTACGATGCTGCGTTCCGCCGCGCCGGCATCTTGCGGGTATCCGATCTTCGCGAGCTATTCGATTGCGCTGAAACGCTGGGGCGGGTCGAATCGCCGCCGGGCAAGCGGCTGGCGATCCTGACCAATGGCGGCGGCATCGGTGTTCTCGCGGTCGACCGGCTTGTCGAACTGGGGGGGATTCCCGCGGTCATCACCCCTGAGACCAGGCAGAAGCTTGACGCGGTGTTGCCGCCGACATGGTCCGGATCGAATCCCGTCGATATCGTGGGCGATGCCGACCCCGCGCGCTACGCGGCGGCGCTGGAAGTCTTGCTGGCCGACACGAGCATTGATGCAATCCTGGTAATGAATGTTCAAACTGCGATCGCTTCGGCTGACGATATCGCCGCCACGGTAACCGGCTTGGTCGGCAAGTATCGTGAAAAGCACCGCCGCTCGGCGAAGCCCGTGCTTGCGGTTTGGGTCGGAGCGCACCACGAGATCGGGGATCTCTTGAGCGGCGCCGGGATTCCCAACTACCCCACCGAGGATGACGCGGTGCGCGGGTTCATGCACCTCGTCAGGCATCGTGAGGTGGTGGCGGAACTGGCGCAGGTGCCGCCTGCCATGCCGAGCGAGTTTGCGCCCGATATCGAGACCGCCCGCGGAATCGTTGCCGCCGCGCTTGCCGATGGCCGCCAATGGCTCGATCCGATCGAGGTCAAGCGGCTGCTCGAGGCTTATGAAATTCCGATGGTGCCGACATTTGCAGCCGCCGACGCCGAGCAGGCCGTCGCCTACGCTTCGGAGCTGTTCGCGCAGGGCGCTACCGTGGTGCTCAAGATCATGTCACGGGACATCGTCCACAAATCCGATGTCGGTGGCGTCGTCCTCAATCTCACGAGCCCCGAGGCGGTGCGCGAAGCCGCGGCAAGAATCCTCGCACGGGCCAGAGAGCTTCGCCCGGAAGCCCGTCTATCCGGCGTCATCGTGCAGGCGATGGTGGTCCGGCAGAAGGCGCGCGAACTCATTCTTGGCCTCGCCGACGATCCGACCTTCGGCACCGTGATCGTATTCGGCCGCGGCGGCACCGCGGTCGAAATCATCAACGACAAGGCGCTGGCGCTCCCGCCGCTCGATCTGCAACTGGCCCGTGATCTGATCGATCGCACCCGCGTTTCGCGGCTGCTGCGTGCCTACCGTGATGTGCCCGCGGTCAAGCAGGACGCCGTCGCGCTGGTTCTGGTCAAGCTGGCGCAGATGGCGGCGGACATTCCCGACATCCGCGAACTCGACATCAATCCATTGCTGGCGGATGAAGCCGGCGTGCTGGCCGTCGATGCGCGCGTCGCCGTCGGGACGGTGGCGCGCAAGTTCAAGGGGTCAGGCCCCGGCAATTTTGCGGTGCGGGCCTATCCCTCGCAATGGCAACGGCACATCGAGGCCAAGGACGGCTGGCGGGTGTTTGTGCGTCCGATCCGCCCCGAGGACGAGCCGTTGATCCACGAATTCCTGCGGCATGTGACCAGCCATGATCTGCGGCTGCGATTCTTTGCGCCGATGAAGGAGTTCACTCACGAGTTCATCGCGCGGCTGACCCAGCTCGACTATGCCCGTGCAATGGCCTTTGTCGCGGTGGACGAGACCACTAACGAGGTGCTCGGCGTCGTTCGAATTCACTCGGATTCAATCTACGAGAGCGGCGAATATGCGATCCTGCTCCGGTCCGATCTCAAGGGCAGGGGACTCGGCTGGGGGTTGATGCAACTGATCATCGAATACGCAAAATCGGAAGGGCTCAAGGTAATCGCAGGCGATGTCCTTCAGGAAAACATCGTGATGCTGGAGATGTGCCGGAATCTCGGATTTGAGATAAAGGGCGATCCCCACGAGCACGGCATTTGCAACGTCAAGCTGAAGCTTTGAACTGGTACCTTTCATTCCGGGCGCGGCGAAGACGCGACCCCGGAATAACGAGAGGTGTTAGGTCTACAGGTGTGATACCGAAATGACCCGGTAGGTGTGCATCTTGCCGCCCTCGTTGATCGAGACGTACTCGCCCGATATGAACCGTTCATCCGCGAAGTGAAATCCCAGCGAATCCGGCTTGTTGGATTCGTAGTGCAGCACCCAGCCACTGTCCTGACGATGAACGAGATGACCGTGGTCGTCCTCCTCGCCCGGCCGCAATCGCGTGATCCGGCATGCCTCGCGATTCGTTTGCCAGAGAGTCGGATCGATCTTGTCGTTGGCGTCGAGCGGAGCGACGATGACATAGGCGAAACTGGCGTCGCCTTCGGGATGACCAGGCTCGCGGGCAAGCTCGATACGGATCTGCCGGAACTGGGGTGGCAGGGACGTATTCAGGATCGGCTTGGGACTCTTTGACATAAGTGTGTCGCTCCTAGTTGACGATCTGGGGCCAGCCTTGGCCCCGCGATTATTTCTGCTCTGCCGCGGGAGCCGCGGCTGAGGCGGGGGAGGCCACCGGCTTTTTCAGGCTTTTGATGATGATCGTGATAAGCGGCACGATCAGCAACGGCAAGATGCCGTTGAGCGGATGGTGGATCATCCCCGACACCTGCGATTGCAGTGCTCTGGCCTCGAGCTGCAAGGCCTCGACCGAGGATCCATGGATTTCATTGGCGAGTTCCAGTTCTCGGCCGGACGGCGGCCTCCCCGAGATGACGAACAGGATTGCGGCAATCAGGAAATTGACCCCACCGAGGATGGCCGCGGCGGAAATGGCGCTCCAGATCTGCACCAGCGCGAAATAGGCCGACAGCTCCAGCATCAGCAGGCCGAAGGCGGCGATCAGCGCCGCAAACGCCCGTAAGCCCAAGCCAACGAGCATATGCCGCAGCCGGATATCGGCGATAATCCTGTCGGTGCGCCAGAGCACCCGCAGGTTTTTCACGACATTCTCTGTGTTCACGTTAATGTCTCCTCAGCATGAAGCCGATGACGACGCCGAGCGCGAATGCGGAGGCAAGCGATGTGATCGGACGCTCCGAGACGAGCTTCTCGACGTGATCTTCCTGCTCGCTCAGGATCTCGCCGAGTTCGTTCAGCGCCGCCTTGATCTGATCGGCGAGAGCTTCGGCGCGGTTCTTGGAGGTGTCGAAGATTCCTTCGCTTGTGGTATTGAGGAGCCGCGACACGTCACCCTTGAGTGCCAGCAGCTCATCTCTCAGCTCGCTCGAATCGAACATCCGTCTTGCCTTTGTTGCATAATTCAGTGGAAATTCTATGTGAGCCCGTGCCGGGGCTATTGATTTGCGTCAACAGCCCCGGAATCGGCCATGGCTGTCTTGAGGCAGGTCAATTGCTGTGCCGCGTCAGGCCGTAGGAATTAAAGGCCTCGGGAAAACAAGTGCTTCGATTGAAGAGGAACAAAGATCTTGGCGACCCCACCTCTGTTAACGGCCACTCCGTCCGGCGATGTGCTTGAGTTGCATCCGGGCGGGTCCTGGACTGCGGCCAATGTGACGACCCTCGAGGCACTCTCCGACTCGGTCGCAGCCCAGCTCGACCGTTCCAAGGTCGTCAAGGTGGATATGGCCGGGGTACGCGAGCTCGATACGCTCGGGGCCTGGCTGATCGAGAAGATGTCCCGGCGCGCGACCGCAGCTGGTCATCGTACGGAGGTGGTCGGCGTTGCCGATAATTATGCGGGGCTGATCGAAGAGGTCCGCCAGGTCAATCGCAGCAACCCTGCGCCGCTGCCTGCGCAAAACCCCGTCGTAGCCAAAGTGAACGAGATCGGTCGCTCCGCGGTCGGCGCGACGGAAGACATCAGCATATTCCTGCAGATGCTGGGCTCGCTTTTTCTGGCCCTCGTCGGCGTGCTGCGCAGGCCGAGGTCGCTGCGACTGACATCGTTTGTCTATCAGTTATACAGGGTCGGCTGGCAGGCGATTCCGATTATGGCGCTGATCACCTTTTTGATCGGCGCGATCATCGCGCAGCAGGGCTTCTTTCATTTCCGCAAGTTCGGTGCCGATTCCTACGTCGTCGACATGGTCGGCATTCTGGTGTTGCGCGAATTGGGTGTATTGATTGTCGCAATCATGGTCGCCGGCCGCTCGGGAAGCGCCTACACTGCCGAGCTCGGTTCGATGAAAATGCGCGAGGAAATCGATGCGCTGTCGACCATGGGCCTCGACCCCGTCGAGGTGCTGATCCTGCCCCGCATTCTAGCGCTGGTTTGCGCGCTGCCGATCCTGAGCTTCATCGGGTCGATGGCAGCGCTCTATGGCGGCGGCCTGGTGGCGCAGTTCTACGGCGACATGGCCCCGGCGATCTACATCGCACGCCTGCATGAAGCCGTTTCCGTGACCAGTTTCAAAGTCGGCATCATCAAAGCGCCGTTCATGGCACTGGCGATCGGCATCGTCGCCTGCAGTGAGGGCTTGCGAGTGAAGGGAAGCGCCGAATCGCTCGGCAAGCAGACCACGACCTCGGTGGTGAAGTCGATCTTTCTGGTGATCGTGCTCGACGGGCTGTTTGCAGTCTTCTTCGCATCGATCGGAATGTAGTGATGCAGCAAACGGCCCCTCAGTTCGCGATACGCGTCCGCGACCTTGTGGTCGGCTTCGGCAAGCAGGTCGTGATCGACCACCTGTCGCTTGACGTTCGCCGGGGCGAGATTCTCGGCCTGGTCGGCGCTTCCGGCGGCGGCAAGACGGTTTTGATGCGAACCATCATCGGGCTGATTCAGCGGCGAAGCGGAGAGATCGAGGTGATGGGGGCCCCAATCGGAGCCACCCAGGATCGCATCACCCAAAGCGCATCGGGCAAATGGGGCATTCTGTTCCAGCAGGGCGCTCTGTTTTCATCGCTCACTGTGCGGCAGAACATTCAGTTTCCGCTGCGCGAAAATCTGGTGCTGTCGCAGACGCTGATGGACGAGATCGCCACAGCCAAGCTCGAAATGGTCGGGCTGTTGCCGGAGGATGGCGACAAGTTTCCTGCGCAATTGTCAGGCGGCATGACCAAGCGCGTGGCGCTGGCCCGTGCGCTGGCGCTCGATCCCGCGATCGTGTTTCTCGACGAGCCGACCTCGGGTCTGGATCCGATTGCGGCGGGCGATTTCGACGCCCTGATCAAGACCCTGCAGAAAACGCTCGGGCTGACGGTGTTCATGGTCACCCATGACCTCGCCAGCCTGAATACGGTCTGCGATCGCGTGGCGGCGCTGGCGGACGGCAAGATCGTCGCCATCGGACCGATGCGCGAACTGCTTCAATCCGAGCATCCCTGGGTGAGAGCCTATTTTCACGGCAAGCGCTCCCAGATGCTGCAACCCAAAGCGAGTTAGAGAGATGGAAACCCGCGCTCCCTTCGTCGTTGTCGGCGCCTTCGTGCTGGCGACCATCTTCGCCGTGTTCGGCTTCGTGTACTGGCTCCACAACACTGGCGGGCTCGGCCCGCGCGCGACCTATCATGTCCAGTTCGACGGCTCAGTGCCGGGACTGCTGATAGGCGCCGGTGTGCTGTTCAACGGCATCCGCGTCGGCGAGGTGACCGATCTCGGTCTCGCGCCGGACAATCCGCGCCGCGTCAATGCGACGATCTCGGTTGCCTCGACCACGCCGGTGCGATCCGATACCAAGGTCGGCCTGGAATTCCAGGGCCTGACCGGCGTGCCCGTCATTGCACTGGAAGGCGGCACGCTGCTGGCGAATTCCGGTCCGGTGCCGACGTTGATTGCCGAAGCCGGCGCAGGCCAGAGCATGACCCAGGCTGCCCGCGACGCGTTGCGCAAGGTGGATTCCGTGCTGACTGAAAATTCGGAGCCGCTCAAGAAGACCATCGCCAATATGCAGACGTTTACCGACGGGCTGGCGCGTAACACCGGCAAACTCGACGGCATCATCGCCGGTCTCGAAAAGCTGACCGGTGGCGGCACGCCGGTGCAGAAGATCACTTACGATCTGCGGGCCCCGCAAAATCTCGGACCGGCAGGCAAAACCCTCAAGGGCCAATTGGCGATCCCGGAACCGACTGCGGTTGCGATGCTCGAGACCCAGCGCGTGCTGTTCTCGCCGGCCAAGGAATATCCGGGGTTTGCGGATGTGCTGTGGGCCGACAGCATTCCGAAACTGCTGCAGGCCAGATTGATCGAGAGCTTTGAAAACTATGATATCGCGCATGCTCCGTTGCGTACCTCGGATATCGGGCAGACGGATTTTCAACTCCTGATTGATGTCCGGCGTTTCCGGGTAGCGGTCGATGCTGGGCCGGCTGCCGAGATCGGATTATCGGCGCGGATTGTCGACAAGAACGGCAAGGTGATCGCGTCGCGGCTGTTCGAAGAAAGCCAGAAGTTCGACAAGCTCGAGCCGCCGGCAGCCGTCGCCGCCTTCAGCGATGCGTTCGGTCGCATTGCGAAGGATATCGTCACCTGGACCGTGCGGGCGCTGTAGTCGCGGCAGGATTCGGGAAAGCGAAAGGGCCGGTGAGACTTTGCAGTGGGGTACGTGCCGGCGTTATTCGAGCGTCTTCAGGAATGACAGAAAGTCATTGATCTGGTCAGGCTCGAGCTGAAATTGCGGCATGGTCGGATGGCCGGTAACGATGCCCTCGGCAAGGGCCTCGGCGAGGGTTTCAATCGGGTACCGATTGTGCAGCGTGCGGAATGGTGGGGCGATCTTCAGCGGGCTCGGGGTCGTCCGGTCGATGGAATGGCAGCGCGCGCAATTGGTGAGGGCGAAAGCCCTGCCGCGCTGCTCGGCGGGCGAGGCAGCCAAAACCGGTACGGTCAGCATCAGCACAGCCAAGGCTTGGCGCAGGGTAAATTGCAGCATTCCAGAACGATCTCTTCCAAAGCGGACAGGTCTTTGATAATGCTGCAAAACCGGTCGTCTTTGATCTGCATCAACCGACAAATGGGTGATCCGTTAAGATGCAACCGACCTGCAGGCTGGCCGCTATGGTTGCAGCCCGCCCTGTCTCGGAGTGGTGCATGAAGATTTCCCTGGTTGCAGGCGAGCCGAGCGGGCAAGTCTGCACCGATTGCGCGATACGCCAGTTCAGCCTCTGCGCCGCGCTTGACAAGGTCGAATTGCGGGAATTGGAGCATCTGGGTCGCCATATCCATTTCGCATCCTGCGAGACCGTGTTCGCTCAGGAGGAGATGACGACGTCGTTCTACAATCTGATGGAAGGCGTCATGCGCCTCTACAAGCTGCTGCCGGACGGCCGCCGGCAGATCGTGGGATTTTCCTTGCCCGGTGATTTCCTGGGGCTGGCGGCGTCCGCGCGGCACAGCCTGTCGGCGGATGCGATCGGCGCGGTTACCGTTTGCCGATTTTCCAAGGTTCCCTTTGCACGATTCATCGAGGATAAGCCCCATCTCCTCCGCCGTATCAATGAATTGGCGGTTCGCGAACTGAGCCACGCTCAGGACCATATGGTGCTGCTCGGCCGCCGTTCCGCCGAAGAAAAAGTTGCGACCTTCCTGATCGGCTGGCGCGACCGTCTGGTTCAGCTCAACGGCCCGTCAACAACAGTGGCGCTGCCGATGAGCCGTCAGGACATTGCAGATTACCTTGGCCTGACCATTGAAACGGTGAGCCGTACCTTCACCAAGCTCGAGCGCGATCGTGTGATCGGAATCATGCCGGGAAGCGTGTGCCTGCTGGATCCGGCGCGCGCTGAGGCGATGGCCGCGGCCTGAGTCTCGCACGCTCCTGTGGAGTGACTCGCGAAGTTGATCCGCATCAACGTGTGTCGTCCCTGATCGAGGATGATCATGTCGGTTCAAGGGAGGCCGTCATGTCTTTCGATACGATGCTGGTGACTGCAGCGGTGCTGCCCGTATGTGTGGCGTTCGCGGCTGTGCTGATCTCTGGCGATTTTCAAACGCGGCCCGTACGGCAAAAGGCCCGCGCGAATCTCCTAAGGTGCCGAAGTTTTTGAGCGGGTTAGGCACCTGCTGCTGACGTGACGGGGCACAGGGATTGTTCAGTCCCATATTCTGGCAGTTGGCGTTCGGATAGAATTGCGCGCGCAAAAGACTGTCGCATCTTCTGGATGCGTTTAGTGAAGGCAGCTACCTCAGGGCAGCTGCACTCCTCTAAAATTGTCGCCCAATCGTTCTCGTCCCGACAATCGCCACCCAACGCTTGGCTTGCTCGAGCCCGCTTCATCCGCGATAGACGGATGCAAATGCTTGTTCCGCCATGATCTTTCGCTAATCTAAATCGATTGGACGAAGGAGGCCCGGGTGTCCTGCCAGGTGTGTCTATCGACCCTGAAGGCTGGCGACCTGTATTGCTCGTCCTGTGGAGCGGTCGTCCCCGAGCATCCTCCGAAGCCCGCGGAACTTCGCGGCCGTATCGCCGGCGAGCGGAAATACCTGACCGTGCTCTGCGCCGATCTGCAGCGATCCACCGATTTGATCTCGGAACTGGACCCCGAGGCCGCCATTTCGCGGCTTGAGCCGGCGCTGATTGCCATGCGCACCGCGGTGCGCCGCAACCGCGGAATCGTGAGCAAGGAAGGCGGCGACGGTCTGATCGCGCTGTTCGGCGCCCCGCATGCCGATGACAATCACGCTGTCATGGCTTGCCACGCGGCAGTCGAGCTGGTTCGCCGGGTCAAGCTGCTGGACGATCCGGCGCTGCAGGTCCGGGTCGGCGTGCATTCCGGCTATGTGGTCGCCCATGTCATCAAGGCCGATTTCTCCTCGATCTATGAAGCGGGCGGTCCGGCGGTCCATCTGGTCAAGCGGCTCGAGAGCGCCGCGCAGGCCGGACAAATCATGGTGTCGGAATCCTGCCAGAGCCTGGCCGCAGGCCTGGTGACTTTCCATGCCTTGCCTCCGAAGCAGCTTGAGGGGTTCTCCGCACCGGTTCCCTGTTACGAACTCGCCGAGATCAGCGGGCTTACCCGCTGGCGGGCCCGTTCGACCAAAGGGCTTTCCTCCTTCGTCGGCCGCGAGGAAGAGACTTCCCTGCTTGACCGGGCGGCGCGGGAGACCGGCCCGTCCGGGCAGATCATCGCGCTGGTGGGCACGGCGGGCATCGGAAAATCCCGGATGGCCCACGAATTTGTTAGCGTATTGCGGGAGAGGGATTGGCAGGTCCTGGAGGCGGAAGGCAATCCGCTGGAGCAGGCGGTGCCGTATGCATTGCTGAAGAAGCTGCTGCAGAGCGCGCTGCAGGTAGGCAACCTCACGCCTGCCAATCTGGCTGCCTTCGCCGAAGGGCAGGGACTCGCCCATTCCGACCTGTGGCCCGCGGCCCTTGGCTCCGTTCTCGACCAGCCCATCACCGACCCCCGCTGGCATGATCTCGAACCGCTGTTGCGGCGGCGCGCAATCATCGACTCGGCACGCCATGCGATCGAACAGGTGGTCTCGGCGCGGCCGACGATCCTGCTCCTGGAGGACCTGCACTGGATCGACGGCCAAAGCGAAACTGCCATCGAGGCCATGATGTCGCTGACGGCGAACCATCCGCTGCTGGTGTTGCTGACCTGGCGGACGGAGGATACGCCGGGATGGTTGGCCCGGCTGGACGTTCGCAGGATCTGGCTGCGATCGCTCGATGTCCCCTCGGCGAACGCGCTGCTCGACGACCTTCTCGGTACCGCGGAGCACCTCGACGATCTCAAGGCGCACATCCTTCGCCACACTGGCCAGGTTCCGCTCTTTATCGAGGAGGTCGCACGGCAGCTGATCAATCGCGGAGTCCTCAAGGCCGATCCCGCGGGATTTGCGACCAAGGTTGATTGGGATGCGCTGGAAATTCCTCCCACGGTGCAGGGCGTCATTGCATCCCGTATCGATCGGATGCCGAACGAAGACAAGGCTCTCCTCCAGCTTGCGTCTGTGGTGGGGCCGCGAATTTCGCATCGCCTGCTGGCAACGGTGATAGGCATGCCGGCCGCTCAGCTGCAAAGCCGCCTTTGGTCCCTGGAAATTCTCGACTTTTTGGTTGAGCCGCGATCGATCACCGATCCGGAGCATGAATTCTCCCACGATCTCATTCGCGAGGTCGCCTATGATTCGATCCTCAGGACGCAACGCGAGGAATTGCATCGTCGGATATTGACGGCTTTGGAAGTCAATTCCGCCGGCCATGAGGCAGACGTTGCGGAGGCGCTTTGTCATCACGCGGTCAAGGCACATGACTGGGCAAAGGCCAGCCATTATGGCCGCCTCGCGGCGCGAAAGGCGTTGGCCAGGTCGGCCTTCCGCGACGCTGCGGGCTATTTTCAGACCGCGATCGATGCCGTTGACAGGTTGCCTGACTCGGTCGAGCGCGAACAGCGGGCGATAGACCTGCGCATTGAGGCTCGTCTTGCTCTAGCTCCACTTGGAAGCATCGAGCAATGGTTTGGTCTTTGTCGCGATGCGGAGGCGCGCTCCGAGAAGATTGGGGACGAACAGCGGCGGCTTGCGTCCATCGTCGCCAAGGCGGTGGCGCTGAATTTCTATGGTGCGCCCTTTGACGCGATCACCGCGTCCGAGCAGGCTGTCGCACTGGCCAATACCCTGGCCGCCACGGCATGGCTTGGCTATGCCGAGTATGTACTTGGTCAGGCCTATTTCATCGCGGGCCGCTATCGCGACGCTGAGCGGCTTTTCGACCAGGCCAGCGCAAGGCTGGCCAGCGCGCCGGAAAATGCTCCGCCGGGGACGACGGGGGCAAGCCTTCTCGTGCTTTGCCATATGATGAAGGCTCTGGTCTATGTCTCGCTCGGCGAATACGACGATTCCGAGCGCTGCTCCCGGCAGGCCAGTGACCTAGCCGAAAGCAATGACCGGCCTTATGACATTGTAGCGGCCCTTTACGGTCGTGGCCTGGTGCAAATGAGTCACGGTGACTTTGACGGGGCGGAACGAGCCCTTGATGAAGCCGCATTCCTCTCGCGCGAGAACGAAGTCCGGCTATTTTTGCCCCTCGTGTTGTGCGCGCTTGGGAATCTCAATTTGCAGAAGGGGCGGGCCGCGGAAGCAAGAGACATTCTGCTGAAGGCGAAGGAGGAAGCAGAGGCGCTTGGCCACGCCAGCAGCACCATGCTGGCACCGGTCTATCTTGCTTCGGCCTTCGCACAACTCGGCGACATTCCCCGCGGGCTGGAGGTTGCGCGAGCCTGCCAGGCGGGAGCAAAGCAAAAGGGATATCTTGGGATTGAAGCCCTGGCAGCTTTCGCCGAGGGTTTCATTCTTTCCCTCCAGGGAGCGCCGTCCGCTGCTGAGGCAAAGGCTCGACTTGACCGGACGATTGAACTGGCAACCACGCTCGGAGCCAGGCCGTTGCTCGGGATGGCCAAGGGAGCATTGGCCCGCTTGTTGGCGGCTTCGGGCCGGAAATCCGAGGCACAAGACGAACTCGCCCAGGCGATCGAGCTGTTCGACAAGTCGAAAATGACTGTCCAGTTGGAACGTGCTAAGGTGACGCTCTCCAAGTTTGCGGACTTATAGTATTTTGGCAACCACGGCATATCTCGCCGCTTCTGAGGGAGTGAACGATGGCCTTTGCACCCTATAGTGGGACATTTGAGCAAATTATCAACGAATTGCTCGGTCCGAAAAACATCATCGCTGCGGCCAGCAAGTTCGCCGAGCTGGAAAAGCAGCACGGGCCCTATAGTTTTGGGAAGTTCATCAAATACTTTCTGCCGAATCCGCAGCAATTTGCCAGTTGGGAAAAAGATTCCGGCGGAATCTCGGAGCCTGTCCGTCGGCGCCTGACGGAAATCGTTTCGGCCAATCTCAAGTCAGCTTCCCCGTTGCCGATGTTGTTGAAGGTAGGCGAAAACGTCGATGACACCCACGACCTGATCGTCAAGACGTTTGCCCATAACGGTCATATCTTCATCGGTCTCCACATGCTCTGTCCTAATCCCGAGCTGAAATGATTCGGAGGCTCATGAGATTACCGGAGGTCAGATTGACTCGCTTCCGGCATCCATTCCCGATGCCTATCTAAAATTGTTCACTTGAGATTCGCGCCCTTTACGAGTATCCCCTTGGGGGCTGGTCATAGTCGGGCCCTTTCTTGCCGTGCGCTGCCTGCGGGAGTATAAATTGCGCGGCGGATGATTGCTCTCTAGCCTTGCATTGAGCGCGACCCGCCGATCAAGGGCAAACTCAGCAGATGGTCGTGACCGGCGTGCCCCAGGACGGAAAAGCTGCATCTCGGCCGGTTGCGAGTAGCAAGCTGGCGGTGCTGCGCAAGCATCCGATTTTCTGCGATCTTGATCCCGAAGCGCTCGATCAGCTCTGCCGTTACGCCAAGCATGCCACGCTGAAGCGGGGAGCCACGATCTTTTCGAAGGGCGACCCTGGAACCAGCATGTTTGCAGTGATCAGCGGCACGGTAAAGATCAGCACCTCGTCCCCAGATGGCCGCAGCGCGATTCTCAATTTGATCAGCGCCGGCGAGATATTCGGGGAAATCGCCGTGCTCGACGGGCAGGCGCGGACCGCCGACGCGACGGCCAATACCAATTGCGAGATCTTCATCATCGACCGCCGCGAATTCGTTCCGTTCGTGAAGAGCCAGCCGGCGCTGGCGATGAAATTCATCGAGCTGCTCTGCACCCGTCTGCGCTGGACCAGCGAACAGGTCGAGCAGATCATCCTGCAGAACCTGCCGGGCCGGCTGGCCAACGCGTTGCTTCGCCTGACCGAGAAGCACAAGCTCGCGCCCGGCGGCCGCACCATCGCCGTGACCCAACAGGAAATCAGCGAAATGGTCGGCATGACCCGGGAAAGCATCAACAAGCAGTTGCGGGTCTGGGCCGATCGCAAATGGGTGCGTCTCGAACACGGGGCCATCGTCGTGCTGGATGCCGAGCCGCTGCAGGCCCTGGCCGAAGCGGGATCGGACGCCAGCGGAGATTAGCGCCAAGGCGCCGATCGGGATGATGGCGCGGGCTATGCCGTCGCGAGGTTGGCGCCGCGCTCGATCGTGAATTCGACGTCGATCAGCCCGCGCGAATGGTTCATATCGGATTGCGACATCAGAAGCGTGAGGTCCTTGCCCCTGAGCGAAGCCAGCACTTCGGACAGCCGCTCGGAAAGGGCCGGCGCTATTCCCTCGAACGGCTCGTCGAGCAGCAGGCATTTGGTGCCGATAGCGAGCGCGCGGCCAAGCGCCACCAGCTTCTGCTGGCCGCCGCTCAGCAGCAGCGCCTTGCGATGGCGCATCTCCGTGAGTTCGCCGATTACCTCGTAGACGAAGTCTAGCCGCGCGTTGCGGTCGAGGTGCTCGGCGACCCACAGCGGCAGCAGGATGTTCTCCTCGACAGTGAGTTGCGGCACCAGGCAGCGATCCTCCGGCATGTAGCCGATCCCGAGGGCGGCACGGGCGTGGCGCGGACGTGCGGCCAGATCGGCGCCTTCGAACCGCACGGTGCCTTGTGCCGGCTTGAGGTGACCCATGATGGAGCGCATCAGCGTGGTCTTGCCGGCGCCATTGCGGCCGACCAGGCTGACCATGGCGCCCCGCGTCACCTTCATCGAGAAGCCGCGCAGCGCCGGCATAGACTGGATCTCGACGACCAGATGGTCGATCTCGAGCAGGGGCCCCGCCGCGTTCATTGCGAGCCTCCGGTGACGTAGCGGCGCACTTCCGGATCCTTCAACACGTCTTGCGGATCGCCATCGGCGAGAATGCGGCCCTGGTAAAACGCCACCACGCGATCGGCATAGCGGCTGACGATCTCCATGTCGTGTTCGACGAAGACGATGGTCGCGGCATCCGGCGCGACGGCATGAATCACGCGGTCCATGGTGGCGAATTTCTCCTCCGCCGACACGCCGGAGGTCGGCTCGTCCAGCAGCAGCAGTTTCGGCCGGCGCACCAGCGCCATGGCGATGTCGACCAGCTTGCGTACGCCGCCCGCAAGTTCCGAGATCGGCCGGTCGGCCATCTTGGCAAGTCCGAACCGCCCGAGCAATTCGAGCGCCTTGTCGTGGCGGCCGTGCGCCTCCGCGGGCGAAAAGAACGACAGCGAATGCGCGCCGACGCCGGAGACCGCCACCGCCAGGTTTTCGGCCGCCGTGAGCTCGATGAACAATTGCGGAATCTGGAAGGAGCGGGAAATGCCGAGCCGCGCCACGTTCCGTGGCGAGCGCCTACCAATGTCCAATCCCTCGATCGCAATAGAGCCGGAATCGGGTTTGAGATAGCCGGTGACCATGTTGACGAAGGTCGTCTTGCCGGCGCCGTTGGCGCCGATCAGGCTGACCCGCTGGCCGGCCGGGATATCAAGGCTCAGAGCGTCGGCGGCGACCACCGCGCCAAAGCGCTTTTCGACCGCGCGCACGGAGAGGACAGGGATCATGACGTCGCCCCTTCCTCGGTTGCGACCGACGTTGCGGCCGTTGCGCGGCGCTTTTGCCGCCTGTTCCCGACCCAGAGCGAGCCGATACCGCGGGGCAGAAACAGGATGACGCCGAGCAGGAATACGCCGAGCACGAGCTGCCAGGTATTGGGCAGATACAGGTTCGAGAACGAGCGAACCAGCTCCAGCGCCATCGAAGCCACGAACACCGCGGCTACGCTCTGATATCCCGCCAGCACCGCCACGAACACGAATTCACCCGATGTGGTCCAGTAGGCGAATTGCGGATCGATGTGTCGTTGCGCCATCAAGGCAAAAGCGCCGCTGGCGCCGGCGAACACGGCCGCAATGACGAAGTTGATGGTGATGACCCGGTTGGCCGAAATGCCCAGATACTCGACGCGCAGATTGTTTTCGCGAACCGCGAGGCTGGCAAGCCCCAGTTCGGACCGGAACAGGATCGTTGCTGCGATGCCGGCGAAGCCGGTGGTGACCACCGAGACGGCATACAGCATGAAATCCGCCTCGCGGGTGTCGGTGAACACCATGCCGAACAGGCTCGGCCGGCCGACGTTGAATCCGTCGGAGCCGCCGAGCGCGGTGGTTTTGACCAGCGCGCCGTAGAGCACCATCGACAGCGCCAGCGTCAGCATGCCGAAGAAGATGCCGCTGTAGCGGGCAATCAGGGGGCCGATCACCAGCCCGAGCAGGCCGCCGCAGACGGCGCCGATGATGACCTGCGCCGCCGCATCGGTTAGGCCCCAGGCGTTGGCGATCAGCGCCACGCCATAACCGCCGGCGGCAAAGAACAGGCCCTGGCCGAAGGAGACGTTGCCGGTGCGCGCCAGCACCACGATGCCGAGCGCGATCAGGGCGTTGGAGGCGGCGATGGTCGCGAGTGACAGCGTCCATGTCGGAAGCACGCGGCCGAATAGCGTCACGGCCGCCACCAGCGCAATCATGGTCAGGGGGGGCAGACCTTGCTTCATCAGATCCGCCTCGCCGTTTCGCGCGTGAACAGGCCCTCAGGACGGAACATCAGCACCCCGGTCATGATCAGGTAGATCATGAACAGCTCCGCCTGCGGCATCAGATGCACCGACGCCGCGCGCGCCAGTCCGACCAGGACCGCGCCGACCGCGGCGCCCTCGACGCTGCCCAACCCGCCGATCACCACGATGGCAAAACTCAGGATGATGACATCCGAGCTGAGGCCCGGCTGCATCGAGATTTTGGGTGCGGTCAGCGCGCCGGCGAGCGCTGCGAGCAGCACGCCGAAGGCAAAGGCGACGGCGTACACCCGGTTTACCTTCACGCCCATGCTGACGCTCATTTCCTCATTGTGGATCACGGCCAGCACGATCTTGCCGGTGACGGTGCGATTGAGGCCGTACCAGACAGCAAGCCCGATTGCAGCAGAAATCGGTATCAGCACCAAGTCGTAGCCGACGTAGTACAGACCGGCGAAGGCGACATTGCCGAACAGCTCATAGGGCTGCGTCGCGTAGATCGGGTTCACGCCCCAGATCAGCTTGGTGACGTCCTCGAGGATGAGAAACACCGCATAGGTTACCAGCAGCAGCACCACTTCGTCGCGGCCGTAGAACATTTTGAGGAGGCCGCGCTCGAGCAGAAAGCCGACTGCGGAGGCGATCAGGGCAACGGAGACCAGCATCGCGACAAAGCCGACGCTGGGCGGAAGGCTGTGCGCCGCCACCATGGTCACCGCGGTCGCCGCGATATAGGCGCCGAGCGCGTAGAAGCTGCCATGGGCGATGTTGAGAATCTTCAACACGCCGAATACCAGCGTCATCCCGAGGGCAACGATAAAGAGCCATGACGCCTGAATCAGCCCATCGACCACGATCGTCAGAAAGAAGTTCATTTGCGTGTTTCGTACCGGACGTTGGGGGGGGCTGGTAAGCTGAGGAAACGGCGACAACGCGGATCGGACGCCGCAAGGCGGGAGGAGGGGGCGGCGCGAGGTTCACACTCGCGCCGCCTCAACCCCCATTCAGATGCTGACGGCCGTCAGTTGCACTTGGCGCCTTGCATGCCGCCCTTGATCCAGTCGAGCGACTTGACGCCCGGAGGCGGATTGACGCATTCGGCGGGGAAGTAGAGGACATCGACCAGATCGACCCGCTTCAGGTCCGGATTGTACTTGGTGCGGCTGAACGCGATCGACTGGATCGCCTGATGGCCGTCGGCAAGCTTCATCTGGATGAGCCCGCCCGGCGATTGCCATTCCAGCCCGGTCATCGCCGCGACCAGTTCATCGGACGAAGGTTTCTTGCCGCCGTTCTTGGCCATGGCCTTCTCGACAGCCGCCTTCAGTCCGAGGATAGACTGCGTGATGCGGTAGGCCGCCTGCACCGGATAGACGCCATTCGCGGCCTCGTAACCCTTGAACAGCCAGTCGTTCAGCGGCGACTTCTGCGACATCAGGCCGTAGGCGCCGCGCGCGCCGATAATGGTGCCGTCAGGCATCTTGTCGCCGAGCGGCGGCAGCACGTGGTCGGCGGCGCTGAACACCAGCTGGCTGCGCTTGGGCAGACCGCGGGGAGCGGACTGCAGCACGAAAGCCTGCAGATCGCCGCCCCACAGGCTCGAATAGACCACGTCGGAGCCTGCACCAACCAGTGCGGAGATTTCGGTGCCGTACTGGCCTGCACCGAACTTCGGCAACAGGTCGGTCGCGAGCTTGACGTTGGGATAAAGTTGTTGGGCTGCGGCGACGAAGTCGGCCCGGCTGTCCTGGCCCCAGGCGTAATCCTGGTTGATGGCCGACAGCGTGTCCATCTTGACGTTTTTCGCCTTCATGTACCTGACGAGGCCGACATTATCCATGGTGGCGTGCGACGCGGTGCGGAACACATAATTGTATTTCGCTTCCTCGAAAATGCGTGGCGTGCCGCAGTCCATCAGCACCAGCAACTTTTTCAGCTCTTCAGCGATCGGCGCGACTGCAAGGCAATCGCCCGAGCTGATATAGCCGAGCACGGCATCGACATTGTCGCGCTGATAGAGGTTGCGCAGTTCCTGGACCTGCTTGGTGGCGCCGCCGTTCTCGTCGATGATCACGGGCTCGATCTTCATGCCGCCGAAGCCGACCTTCTGGTAAGGAGCGGGGGCGGCGCCCTTGTTCAACTGGTCGATGACGAACTGGCCGCCATTGCGGGCCGGCACGCCGAAGCTGTCGGCGGCGGGCCCGGACAGGAACGTCACAATGCCGAGCTTGAAGGTTTCTTGCGCGGACGCCGGCGCCGTCAGGGCAAGCGCCGTTGCGGTAACAGCAGTCAGCAGTGTGGCAGCACGGTGAATCCGCGAAAATTGGTCCATGATTCTCTCCCATTTTTATTGCCGGCGGTTGAAGCCGCCCGTTCGACCGCGCCGGTTGTCCCCGGCGTCGGCGGTTATGGCCGTGAGTTTAGGCGGGCTTTTCCGGCGCGTCTATGGATGCCTCCGGTTGAAACATTTTTCGGGTGCGGCATCTAGCCGTCGAGGATCGCCACCGCCCGGGTCCAGCCCGCCGAGGCGCGCTCGATCTTGACCGGAAAGCACGACACGGTGAAACCGGTTGACGGCAATTGCTCCAGATTGTGCAGCTTTTCGAGATGACAGTAGCCGATGTGCCGTCCGGCCTTGTGGCCTTCCCAGATCAGGCTGGCGTCTTTGGTTTCGGCGTATTTCTTCGCGGTAAAGATGAACGGCGCATCCCAGCTCCAGCCGTCGATGCCGGTCAGCCGCACCCCGCGCTCGAGCAGGTACATCGTCGCTTCATAGCCCATGCCGCAGCCGGAAGTGACGTAGTCCGGCCTGCCGTATTTGGCGCCGGCGCTGGTATTGACCACGACGATCTCCAGCGGCGACAGCGTGTGGCCGATGCGCTTCAGCTCGTTTTCGACGTCCTTTGCGGTTGCGACATAGCCGTCCGGCAAATGACGGAAGTCGAGCTTCACGCCGGGCTGCAGGCACCACTCCAGTGGCACCTCATCGATGGTCCATGAGCGCTCGCCGCGGTTCATGGTCGGGTGAAAGTGCCAGGGCGCATCGAGATGGGTGCCGTTATGGGTGGAGAGCTGTACTTGCTCGACCGCCCAGCCCTGCCCATCCGGAAGGTCCTCGGCCTTTAGCCCGTCGAAAAACTGCAGCATCCGCGGCAGCCCCTGCTGGTGATCGATGTACTGGATGGTGGGGTGTCCTCCCGGAGGATCGGCCGGCACGTCGTTCTGCAGCGGCACGGAAATGTCGATCAGCCTTCGCGCCATGGCGCTTCCTTTCGGTGTTCTTGTTGTCCGAATTGTCGCGTCGTTAGTTCCGGACGTCAAGAAAACCTGCTTCGATACGCAACCCGCGCGCATCGTCCCCCGTCAGTAGATCGATCAGGTGTTGCGCTTGTAGTGCCGCAGCGGCCCGCATGGCTACCGCCGCCGTATACATGGTCGCGAGGTCGCAGCCTTTGGGCAGCACCCCCGACAGGGTGACGCCCTTCGTGCTGATGATCTCGGTCGATTGCGTGCAGCCGATCGGCCTCGCGGCGTCGGATAGAGCCAGATGGCGCATCGCGGTTGCGCCGTTCGGAAAAATCCTGAGCCGGGAGGCCACCTCGTCGGCAATGCCGAGCTGCCGTAGCACTTTCGCAACGTGAATCCCAGCCGTCGATGCCTTGGTATCTGGAACGAAGATCGCATCCGCTGCAAGCAGCGCGGCGCGCAAGCCTGTGGCGTCATTGACCGCGACCAAGGGATCGCCGGACCGTACGCCGATCGCGGTTTCGACCAGACCGATGTCGGATATCGAGGCGGGGACCAGCCAATTCTCCTGCGCTAGTTTGGTGATGATGGCCGATGTCAGAATGACGATGTCGGCCGGCATGCCCTGACGCAGTTTGTCGGCCATGGCGCCTACCGCGCCAAACTCGCCCGCGATGTCGAGGCCGGTCTGCGCCTTGAACTTCGGCGCAAGGCTCGCGACCAGGCCCTGCGCCGCGCCGCCGCTCAAGATGTTCAAGGCGTTCATGACGTCATTTCCGTCGCTGCGATCAGGCTGTCGCGGGTGATCGGCAGGTTTCGAACGCGCAATTCCAGCGCATCGAATACGGCGTTGGCAATAGCCGCCGTGACCGGGCCATGTGCCGCTTCGCCGGCGCCGAGCGGCTCGCTGTCGGGCCGCTGGATCAGCTCGACCTGCACATCCGGCACTTCGCTGAAGCGAAGGATCGGATATGACCCCCATGTGGTGCTGGTGATACGCTGCCGGTCGAAGCGGACGCGCTCTTTCAAGACCCAGCTGGTGGCCTGGATCGCGCCACCTTCGATCTGATTGATCGCGCCGTCGGGATTGATGGCTTCGCCGACATCGGCCGCAATCGTCAGTCGCCTGACGCGGATATCTTCGGCGCCTTCGATCTCGGCAACCACGGCGCAATAGGCGCCGGCGTTCTTGTAGCGTGCGAAGCCGAGGCCGTAGCCGGTGCCTGCTTTCCTGGCAGGCTTCCAGTTCGCGCGCTTCGCGACGGCGCGGATGACAGCCTTTGCCCGCTCGTCCGACAAATGGCGCAGCCGGAAGGCGACCGGATCCTCGCCGCGTTCGAAGGCCACTTCATCGAGAAAGCATTCGATCGCGAACACGTTGCCCTGCGCACCGAGCGTACGCAGCGCAGAGGTTCGGATCGGCATGGTGGTCAGGCGGTGGCATTCGATCCGCCACGACGGGAAGTCGTAGAGCGGCACGGCGTTGCGATCGGCGCCGCCGCCATTGACTGATGGGGGATTGGTCGAGATCATGCGCGGGAACGGATTTGTCAGTTCAGTTGCCGCGAGCAGCGCCGGCTGCGCCGCCCGCCCCGGCCGCGCGGTGTGACCGGCGCTCCAGACACTGTGACGCCAACCGACGATCTCGCCCTGCGCGTCGAGGTCGGCCTCGATCTCGATCGCCATCGCAGCACCAAACGGTGCATGCGACATCTCGTCTTCGCGCGACCACTGCACGCGGACCGGCTTGCCACCGGCTGCTTTCGCCAGCAGGACTGCATCAAGCGCGACATCGTCGGCGGCGTTATGGCCGTAGCAGCCGGCGCCCTCCATATGTTCGACGGTGATATTCTCAGGCGGCAGTTTGAGGACGAGCGCGAGATCGGTGCGCAGAAAATAGACCCCCTGGCTGTGGCTCCAGACGTGGACGCGGTCGACCCCGGTCCATTGCGCCATGGCGCAGGACGGAGCGATCGAGCCATGCGCGATATAGGGGCGGGTATACTGCCGCCGGATCGTGCGCGCTGCTGCAGCGCTTTTTGCCGCCGTCCTGGTGTCGATCACCGTCAGTTCCGATGGCTGGGATTTCAGGAATGAAGCCAACTTGTCTTCATCGGGTAGCGGCTCGCCTGACGACCATGTGGCACCCTTGCGCAACGACTTGAGGGCGGCCTCCGCGCCATTCTCGGTCTCACAGACCACACCCGCAAAGTTGCCGTCGCGGACGATGGCGAGGAGGCCGGCGACGTCGCGCGCGCCGTCCTCTTTCAGCTCGACGAGCTTTGCCGCCGACATTTCCGGTCGCAGCACCCGGCCATGCAGCATCCCGGGCAGCGCGGCATCGTGAATGAAGCGGGGATGCGCAAAAACCTTGTCGGGGATATCCAGCCGCTGAACCGAATGTCCGGCCAGCATGCGCTGGCTCGATGATTTCGGCGCGATGCCTGGCGTCGCGTCGCGATCCAGCGAGACGTTTTCGGCGAGTTCCCAGTAGCTGGTCCTGACATTGCCGGGCCCGGAGATGGTGCCGTCCTCGATCGCGAGCGTGTCGATGCCGACGCCAAGGCGATCCGACGCGGCGGCGAGGAAGATCTGCCGGATCTCAGCGCAGCCGTGCCGGATCGCGCGGCCGGACTGCTGCACGGAAAGACTACCTGAGGTGACCCCTTCATTGGGACTGCCTGCCGTCGACGCGCGGATCATCCGTACGCGCCCTATATCGATATCGAGTTCGTCGGCGGCGATCTGGGCCAGCGCGGTCACGATGCCTTGTCCGATCTCGACCTTTCCCGGCGAGACCGTTACCTGGCCTTCCGGCGTGAACCGGACCCATGACGACAGCCTGGGGTTCGCCGCGAGGCTGACCGGCAACTTCGGCGCGGAGGAGGGCGGGGCCGTCATCGAGGTTCTATCTCAGCCGCCGCGCGCAGCACCGCCCGCACCATTCGGTTATGCGACCCGCAGCGGCAAAGATTACGATCGAGCGCGGCCTTCACGTCGTCGCTGGTGGGGGCCGGGTTTCGCTTGAGCAGCGCGGCGGCACTCATCAGGATGCCCGGGACGCAATAACCGCACTGCAGCGCCTGTTCGGCGATGAAGGCGCGCTGCAGCGGATGCGGCGCTTCCGTGCTTCCCAACCCTTCCAGGGTGGTGATGTCCTTGCCCGCGACCGACCACAGCGGCGTGTCGCATGCGGCCAGCGCGCGATCGCCGACCATGACGTTGCAGGCGCCGCATTCATTGGTGCCGCAGCCGAAGTGCGGACCGGTCATGCCGAGTGTCGCGCGCAGGATGTTGAGCAGGCTGCAATCGGGATCGGCGTCGATATTGGTCTCGACGCCGTTGAGGCTAAATCGAACGCTCGGCATCGTGGGCCAGACCTATTTCGGCTTATCGTTGAATTTCTTGACGACCTCGGCCCATCTTACGATATCGCCGCGCAGATATTTGTCGAACTCTTCGGGGCTCATCGACATCGCCACCGCGCCCTGCTGGGCCCAGAGCTTGACGATATCCGGCCGCTTGATAGCGGCGTTCACGGCGGCATTCAGTTTGTCGATGATCGGCCTCGGCGTGCCCGCGGGCGCCATCAATCCGAGCCAGATCGTCGCCTCATAGCCGGGGACACCGGTCTCGGAGGCTGTCGGCAGATTAGCCAGCACGCTCGATCTTGACTTGCCCGTCGTGGCGAGCGCGCGGACCTGGTTTCCAGCGACATTTGGGGCCATCGCCGGGACCGCGTCGATCATCATCTGCACCTGTCCGCCGATCACGCCGCTGCGCGCTTCGCCGCTGTTGCGATAAGGCACGTGCACGACATCGATACCGGCCATGGCTTTGAATAACTCACCGGCCATGTGGTACGGCGTGCCCTGGCCGGACGAAGCGTAGTTCAGCTTTCCCGGCTGCGACTTGGCGAGCGCGATGAATTCGGCCAGCGTCTTGGCCGGAACTTGCGGATGCACCACGATCACGAGGTCGGAGGAATTGACCGGCGCGATCGGTGCGAGATCGCGCATCAGTTCATATTTGCGGGTCGGCACCAGCGATTCGTTCGCGGTCTGGGTGTTCGACATCATCAACAGCGTATAGCCGTCGGGCGGCGACTTGACGGCTTCAACGGTGCCGATCACCCCGCCGGCGCCAGTGCGGTTCTCGACCACGAAAGGCTGGCCGAAATTCTCCTGCAGGATGCTGCCGATCTGGCGCGCCGTTACGTCGGCGGGGCCGCCGGGACCGAAGGGAACGATGATCTTGACCGGTCGCGCCGGATAATCCTGCGCCACGCATTGGGTCGCAACAAGAGCAGGGGTCGCGAGTAGAGCTGCCGCCAGCGCGAGCGCATATTTTCGGCCCGTCATTTCAACCTCCCGAAATCGATCTTGTTCTGTGTTGGCCAAGTCTAATCTGATCAGGCCTGACGGCAATGGCAATGAGCTTCCCGCAATAGACTCAATATGCGCTCCAGGAATAAAAGAGCAGGTCCGGTGTACGGACGTCATCCCGAACCGGCGGATAGAATGAACCCATGAAACATCCGTATCAGCGGTCAGGCAATCCACCTCAATGGCGGGGCCTATCTCGGCGCGGAATGCATAGCCCACGCGCGGTTTTGGCTGGCGCTTGCCGGATAAATGCGCTCGGCGCTCCCGATTTTTGATGCTAGCAATCGGGGCATGAACCAGCAGACCAGAATCGACATCCGGCATTCCACCTGTCCGCACGACTGCCCATCGGCCTGCGCGCTCGATGTCGAGGTGATCGATGGTTCCTCGATCGGCCGGGTGCGCGGCTCCAAGCTGCAGACCTACACCGCCGGCGTCGTCTGCGCCAAGGTCGCGCGTTACGCCGAGCGCATCCATCATGCCGAGCGGCTGACGCATCCGCTGCGCCGCACCGGACCGAAGGGTTCCGGCCAGTTCGCGCGGATTTCGTGGGACGAGGCGCTGGACGAGATCGCCGATCGCTTCAACGCGGCCGAGCGCGAATTCGGCGCCCAATCTGTCTGGCCCTATTACTACGCCGGCACCATGGGGCTGGTGATGCGCGACGGCATCAACCGCCTGGCCCATGTGAAGAAGTATTCCCGCTATTATTCGACGATCTGCGCCAATGTCGCCCGCGTCGGATTTGCCATCGGCACCGGCAAGATCGCCGGCGTCGATCCGCGCGAGATGGGCGTCTCCGACCTGATCGTGATCTGGGGCACCAATCCCGTCAACACCCAGGTCAATGTGATGACGCACGCGATGCGCGCCCGCAAGGAGCGCGGCGCCAAGATCGCGGCGATCGACATCTACAACAACGACACCATGAAGCAGGCCGACATCAAGATCATCCTGCGGCCTGGCACCGACGGCGCCTTTGCCTGCGGCGTCATGCATGTGCTGTTTCGCGAAGGCTATGCCGACCGCGACTATCTGGTGCGTTACACCGATTGCCCTGGCGAGCTCGAGGCGCATCTTGAGACCCGCACGCCGGAATGGGCGTCGTCGATCTGCGGTGTGCCGGTTAAGGAGATCGAGGCCTTTGCCCGCGCCGTCGGGCAGACCAAGCGTACCTTTTTCCGTCTCGGATACGGTTTCACCCGCAGCCGCAATGGTGCTGCGCAGATGCACGCGGCGCTGTGCATTCCAGCCGTGACCGGCGCCTGGCAGTACGAGGGCGGCGGCGCATTCTTCAATAACTACGCGATCTGGAAGTTCAATGAATCCATCATCGAAGGGCACGACGCCATCGACCACTCCACGCGGGTGCTCGACCAGTCCAAGATCGGGCGCATCCTGACCGGCGATCCCGAAGCGCTTCACAATGGCCCGCCGGTCAAGGCGATGCTGATCCAGAACACCAATCCGATGACGGTGGCGCCGGAGCAGGCGCTGGTGTGGCAGGGTTTTGCGCGCGAAGACCTGTTCATGGCGGTACACGAGCAGTTCATGACCGAGACTGCCGCTATGGCCGACATCGTGCTGCCGGCGACGATGTTCATGGAGCACGACGATCTCTATTACGGCGGCGGCCACCAGCATATTTCGGTCGGCGCCAAGCTGATCGATCCGCCCGGCGAATGCCGCTCCAACCATGAGGTGTTGCAGGGGCTCGGCCGGCGTCTCAACGCGGTGCATCCCGCCTTCGACATGACGGCGCGCGAATTGATCGACGCTACGCTGAAAAAGAGCGGCCATGGCGACATCGCGACGCTGGAGGCCGAACTGTGGCGCGATCTGCAGCCGGATTTCCGCACCTCCCATTACCTCGATGGTTTCGCGCACAAGGATGGCAAGTTCCATTTCAAGGCGGACTGGGCGAATCCTCCGTTCGGCATCAAGGGTATGGGGCCGTGGCAGCGGATGCCGTCGCTGCCGGACCACTGGACCATCATCGAGGAGGCGGATGCGGCGCATCCGTTCCGGCTTGCCACCAGTCCGTCGCGCAGCTTCCTCAATACCAGCTTCAACGAAACCCCGTCGTCAATCGCGCGCGAAGGCGCGCCCTCGGTGATGATCCACCCACAGGATGCGGCTGCGCTCGGGATATCCGACGGCGACGCCGTCACGCTCGGCAATACGCGTGGCGAGACCACGCTGACGGCGAAACTGTTCGACGGCCTGCGCCGCGGCGTGCTGATCGCGGAATCGATCCAGCCCAACAAGGCCCATATCGGCGGCCGCGGCATCAATATGCTGACCGGCGCCGAAGCGGTGGCGCCGGTCGGCGGCGCGGCGTTCCACGACAACAAGGTCTGGGTAAAGAAGGCGGCGCCAGCCACTGCGCGCAAGAGCTGATCTCGCTTGCAGTCCACCGCTATACTGCCGCAAATGTTTGTGCGCACATAAGCGAAACAGGCGAGTGGGACAATGACCGACAATACCAGCGTGATACGCGAGAAGCGTGGACAGGCGTTCTGGATCACCATCAACCGGCCCGACAAGCGCAACGCCCTCAATGGCGACGTGATCGCCGGCATCGCCAGGGGCTATCGCGAAGCGCATGACGACAAGGACGTCCGCGTCATCGTCCTGACCGGCGCGGGCGACAAGGCGTTTTGCGCCGGCGCCGACCTGCAGAACAGCGGCGCCGCCTTTGCGATGGATTTTTCCCGGCCCAACGTCGATTACGCCGATCTCTTGCGGCTGTCGCAGAACGCCACCAAGCCGGCGATTGCGCGGGTTGGCGGCGTCTGCATGGCCGGCGGCATGGGCCTGTTGTGCATGACCGACATGGCGGTCGCCGCAGACAACGTGATTTTCGGATTGCCCGAGGTGAAGGTCGGCGTGTTCCCGATGCAGGTGATGGCACTGTTGCAGTCGATCGCGCCGCGCCGCCTCGTCAACGAGTGGGCGCTGACCGGCGAGCCCTTCGACGCGCACACTGCGCAGGCTGCCGGGCTTCTGAACTACGTGGTGCCGGCAACCGAGCTCGACGCCAAGGTTGACTGGCTGATCGGCCGCATCACCGACAAGTCGCCGACCGCGATCCGGCGCGGCAAGTACGCCATGCGCGCGATCGCCTCGATGTCGTTCGACGAAAGCATCGCCTATACCGAAAGCCAGATCGCGCTGCTGGCGATGACCGAGGACGCCAAAGAGGGGCTCAAGGCGTTCGGCGAAAAGCGCAAGCCGTCCTGGCCGGGGAAGTAGGGGGAGTTGCGATGCTGGAATAGTGCCGGTGATTTGCCCGTCGAGGCTGAGCAAGAACTCGGCATTTTGAGGAGTTGATGTACGATTCGGTTCATGACGAATCGCACATTCAAGACCGGCGCGAGCCGGGATCAGACCAGCCTGCTTCCTCCACGGATTGAGGATTATGTCGGGCCGAACAACCCGGTGCGGGCGATCGAGAGCTTTGTGTGTGCCCTCGACCTTGCAAAGCTCGGTTTCCTCCATGCGGCGCGCGGGGCGGACGAGATGGGGCAGCCACCGTACGATCCGGCCGATCTGTTGAAGCTGTATCTGTACGGCTACATCAACCAAGTCAGATCATCGCGCCGGCTGGAACGGGAAGCAGGTCGCAATCTGGAGCTGATCTGGCTGTTGAAGAACCTGAGGCCGGGCTATCGGACGATCGCCAACTTCCGCAAGGAGAACTGGGCAGCGCTGAAGGCCGCGAACCGCAGTTTCGTGCTGCTGCTTCGCGAACTCGATCTGATCGGAGGGAGCCTTGTTGCGCTCGACGGCGCCTTGTTCCACGGCAACGCCAGCAAGGGAAGCATCTTCACGCAAAGGAGGCTGACCAAACAGATCGCCGCCTTGGACAAGGAGATCGAGGCCTATGGCAAGGCTCTCGAAGCCAATGATGCGGAAGAGGCCAAGCAGCGAAGCGACGGTTCGCGGGGCGACGGCAAGGGTGGTAGTGGCGACGTCGGCGAGAAGGTGAAGGAGCTGATGGCCCGGCGCGAACGCGCGCAAGCCGACCTCAAGGACTTGGAGACAAGCAACAAGGGGCAACTCTCGAAGACCGATCCCGACGCGAGGCTTCTGAGCAAGGGCGATCAGACCATTGCGGGCTACAACGTGCAGAGCGTTGTCGACGACAAGCACATGCTCATTGTTACCAGCGAGGTCGTCAATCGCAGCGATGCAGGCCACCTTCATGAGATGGCAAACGCGGCAAAAGAGGTTCTCGATGTGGAGACCCTGCGGGTGGCGGCCGATACCGGCTATTACAATAGCGAGGACCTGAAGGCCTGCGAGGATGACGGCATCAAAGCCTATGTGCCGATGCATGAGGGCAATGGCAAGCTCGAGGAGGGTCGCTTTAGCCGCAAGGATTTCCGCTACGATGCGAGCGCCGACGTCTACCGTTGCCCGACCGGAGAACTGCTGCGTCCAACGGAAGGGCGCTGGAAGAATGCGAGCGGCCGCGTCGAGATCCGCTACCTGGGGCGCAAGGCGGCCTGCGCAGCCTGTCCTCTGAGAGCGCAGTGTCTCGCCCCGAAGGCACCTTACCGGAGCATCGCTCGCTGGGAACACGAGGATGTTCTCGAACGTCACCGCGCGAGGATGGAAAGTGAGGAGGCCAAAAAATTGATGCGCCGCCGTTCCGCCATCGTCGAGCATCCCTTTGGAACGCTCAAATGCCGCGCCGGGTATCAGCACTTTCTCGTGCGCGGCTTCGACAAGGTCCGTGGCGAATGGAGCCTGATGGCCCTCTGCTACAATTTCACTCGCGTGCTCAACATTCTCGGCTTCGACCGCTTCGTCGCGTACCTTGAAAAGGCGCCATTGCCCGCGAAAACCTTCCTATAAGCACTCTGCGCGCCCTTCAGCTTGCTTTGCGGCCCTTCCGGACTAGAATCCTGCTGTGGCTCGCAGTCAGTCCTTTCCGCGCCACCCCAGCCTCATAATCAGCATTCTTGCCCAGCCTCGACGTGTCAAAATGTTTTTCGCGGGCAAAGGATCCATCCCGGCGACCCCTTTTTACTTTGCATGGGGTTGTTTTCGATATTTTTGCTTGGGAGCTGGAACCGCGCCGGCCTTGCGGCCGGGAAGCGTGGCTGGCGAGCGGTGGCTCGCGCGCAGCAGGCCGTTTGCACCCGTTGAGCGATCGCACCTTGCGCCGAGTTCAATTTGGCCAAAGGCCGGTGAGTAGTCTAGTCTGCTGTAGTGGCAAAATCGCCTGCCGGGGAGGGGAAACATGGATCGCCGTAATTTCATGGCCGGGTGCGCCGGTCTGGCGTTGTCAGCCAGAGCGGGCGATGCGTTCGCCCAGTCGGGGCCGCTGACCAGGATCGTCTTTCCCTTCGCGGCCGGCGGCGGCGGCGACGCGCTTTGCCGGATCGTGGCGCAGCACATCGCCCCGCTGCTCGATCGCAACGTCATTGTCGAGAACCGCACCGGCGGCGACGGCCTGATCGGAATCAAGTCGGTGATGAACGCCAACCCCGATGGCAGCACGATCCTGGTGACCACCGGTCCGACCATGTACCTGCTGCCGATGGTGGAGACGGTGCCGAGTTTCAATACGGCGAAGGATTTCGTGCCGGTCTCGCAGCTCGTACGCTTCGAGTTCGGCGTCGTCGCGAGCCCGACGATCGGTGCCAAGGACTTCAAGCAACTGGTGGCCTGGCTCAAGGCCAACCCGGAGAAGGCCACCTATGGCGTGCCGAGCAACGGCACCATTCCGCATTTCACGGGACTGAAGCTGGAAGAAGCACTCGGCATGAAAATGACCCGCGTGCCCTATCGCGGCAGCGCGCCGATCATCAACGACCTGATCGGCGGCCATCTGCCGTTCGGCGTCACCACCATCGCCGACGCGATCCCGCAGCATCGCGCCGGCGGCGTCAGGATTCTGGCGGTGAGCAGCGCTGCGCGTTCGCCGTTCCTGCCCGAAGTGCCGACGCTGAAGGAGAACGGCATCGAGCTGGTCGCAGACGCCTGGTACGGGATGTGGCTGCCGGCCGGAAGTTCGCCTGTCTTTGCCAAGAAGTTGAGCGAGGCGGTGGCCACCGCGCTCGCCAAGCCCGAGGCGCGGGACAAGCTGCTGGCGATCGGCCTGATTCCGGTCGGGACCACGCCTGAAGGCCTCACCCAGGAACTCGCCGCCAACACCGCGTTCTGGCAACCGATCGTCAAGACTTCGGGCTACAAGATCACGAACTGAGGAATTTCAGGCGGGCGGGACGCCGATCTTCTTCCGGATCGCCGACAGTTCCGCTTCGTCCCAGATTCCGATCAGGATGCCGTTCCTGACCTGGAGCTGTTTCTCCGCATAGGCAGCGATCTTCTCAGTGCTGGTGGTGATGTGGCCCTTGGGGTGCAGCGCCCATTCGAACAGCGCCGACTGCAGCCGGGCGATCACGCCGGCGCAGGACGGATCTTCGCCGCGGTCGGTCAATTCCTGCGGATCGTCCTGGAGGTCGTACAGCATCGGCCGGAAGCCGGAGGCGTGGACATATTTCCAGCGGCCGTCGAACACCATGAACAGCCGGCACTGTTCGATCGGCTGGTTCAGCTTCAGCCGGACATCCTGCATGCAGTAGTCATATTCCGAGAAGACCACTTTGCGCCAATCCGGCGGCCGCTCGCCGCGCAGCAGCGGCATCAGGGAACGGCCTTCCAGAATATGATCCGGCGGCTTGCTGCCGAAATAGTCGATGAAGGTCGGCGCCAGGTCGATCGCCTCGATCAGCGCATCGCACACCGTGCCTCGCGTGGCGTCGGCCGCGGTGGACGGATCGATCACGATCAGCGGGATTTTCGCGGAAGCATCGTGGAACAGGTCCTTCTCGCCCATCCAGTGATCGCCGAGATAATCGCCGTGGTCGGAGGTGAATACGATCATGGTGGTGTCGAGCAGGCCGCGTGCTTCGAGGAATTGCATCAGCACGCCCATCTGGTCGTCGATCTGCTTGATCAGGCCCATATAGGTCGGAATGACTTTTTCCCGTGCCTCGTCGCGCGACATGTTGCGGGAGTAGCGCATGTCCATGTAGGCGGCGAACACCGGATGCGCGGATTGCTTTTCCTGCTCTGAGCGCACCGCCGGCAGCACGTCGCCGGGCCCATACATGCTGGCATAGGGCTCCGGCGCAATGTAGGGCCAATGCGGCTTGATGTAGGACAGATGCATGCACCACGGGCGCCCGTCCGCTTCCGCCTCGGTGATGAAATCCATCGCGCGCCGCGTCATGTAAGGCGTTTCGGAATCCTCCTCCGCGACGCGGGCCGCCTTGTCGGCGTGCACCAGCAGCCAGCCGTTCTGCAAGCTCCCGTCGTCGTCCGCGCCGGAATTGGCCCAGTGCTCCCACGGGTTGGGCGCCTCATAGCCGCGCTCGCGCAAATATGCGTCGTATTTCGGGCGAGGCCGGCCGGTCGGATGCAGGCCGTCGTCGCGCTCATAGGGCTCGAAGCCGCATTCGGCCACGTGCACGCCGATGATCGAGTCCGGCGCGATCCCCAGCATCTTCAGTCCTTCGAGGTCGGGCGTCATGTGGGTCTTGCCGACCAGCACGTTGCGCACCCCGATTTTCTTCAGGTGATCGCCGAGCGTCGGCTCGCCGACGCGCAGCGGCCAGCCGTTCCAGTGCGAGCCGTGCGAGCGCATGTAGCGGCCGGTATAGAACGACATCCGCGAGGGACCGCAGATCGGCGACTGCACATAGGCGTTCGAGAACCGCACGCCGCGTTTGGCCATCGCATCGATATTCGGCGTCTTCAGAGTGGGATGCCCGGTGCAACCCAGGTAATCATAGCGAAGCTGGTCGCACATGATCCAGAGAACGTTCTTGGGACGTGACATGGCTTGTGTACTTCGGTGATGGCGGAGGGCTTCCAGCAGGGTGACCCCGACGACGGTCAACTATCCCGCGTTGGCTTTCAAGCCGGCGGCCTCGATGCCCGCGACCGCGCAGATCTCGTCATTGTCGGAGGTGTCGCCGCTGACGCCGACTGCGCCGAGCAGGGTACTGCCGTCCTGGATCAGCACGCCGCCGGGCACCGGGATCAAGCGGCCCTGCGCCATCGTATTCACCGCGCTGATGAAATATGCCTGCTCCTGCGCGCGCTGGAATAGCGCCCGCGACCCCATGCCCATCGCCAGTGCGCCGTAGGCCTTGCCATGGGCGACCTCGCTGCGCAGCAGGCTGGTGCCATCCTGCGCCGCGGAGATTTTGACGCAACCGCGCGCATCGAGAACGGTCACGACCAGCGGCTTCAGTTTCTTCTCGACGCCCTTGGCAAGCGCGACGTCGAGAATCTTGCGGGCAACGTCGAGGGTCAGTTCAGCCATGGATCGGATCCTTTGTGATCGGCGAGGAATAGGGGGTGGAGCGCGCGTTGTCGAGGCTCATCGCCAGCACGCGCGCGACATGCAGGGCGCCGCGCCCGGCGCCGTCCTTGATCTGGTGCCGGCACGAGGTGCCGTCGGCGACAACAAGCGTTGCGGCGTCGGCGCGCCTGACGGCGGGCAGCAGCGACAGCTCGGCCATCTCCATCGAGGCCTGGTAGGTCTCGGCGCCGTAGCCGAACGCGCCGGCCATGCCGCAGCAACTGGATTCGATGATCTCGACATTGAGGTCGGGAACCAGCCGAAGCACCTGCTCGACCGGCTTGAACGCGCCGAATGATTTCTGGTGGCAGTGGCCGTGCACGATCGTCCTCGCGGCGACCGGTCCGAGCGGCAGTTGCAGCCGGCCGGCCTCGGCCTCGCGCACCAGGAATTCCTCGAACAGCAGCGCATGTGTGCTGATGCTCCTGGCGGTGTCGTCGGATCGCAGCGACAGCAGTTCGTCGCGCAGGGTCAAGAGGCAGCTCGGCTCAAGACCGATGATCGGCACGCCGCGCGCGGTGAACGGCGCATAGGTCGCAACCAGCCGGTCCAGTTCGGCGCGGGCCTGATCGATCAGCCCGGCCGAGAGGAACGTCCGCCCGCAGCACAGCGGCCGGCCGTCATCAACGGGTTTCGGAATGTGGACGCGGTATCCGCCCGCGACCAGCACCCGCAGCGCGGCGTCGAGGTTTTCGCGCTCATAGGCGCGGTTGAAGGTATCGGCGAACAATACGACTTCGCGGCCATCGGCCGGGCCGACCGCCTCGGCATCGGACCGGAACATGTCGCGCCGCCATTCTGGCAGGGCGCGCCGCGCGCTGATGCCGGCGAATTTCTCGAACTGCTTTCGCAACAGGGGACTGTTGTTGCGAAGATTGGCGAGCGGGGCGAAGCGCGAGGCCAGCGCGGCGTAGCGCGGGAGATAGCCCACCAGCCGGTCGCGCAACGAAAGCCCTTGCCGGGCTGCGCGTGCCGCCAGCACCTCGATCTTCATCCTGGCCATGTCCACGCCGGTGGGGCATTCGTGACGGCAGGCCTTGCAGGACACGCAGAGCTTCATCGTGTCCATCATCTCGTCGGAGGCGAGCGCATCCGGACCCAACTGGCCGGAGATCGCCAGCCGCAGCGTGTTGGCGCGCCCGCGCGTGACGTCCTTCTCGTTGCGGGTGGCGCGATAGGACGGGCACATCACGCCGCCCTCGAGCTTGCGGCAGGCGCCGTTGTTGTTGCACATCTCGACCGCGCCCTGGAAACCGCCGCCGGCACCGGGATAAGCGGACCAGTCCAGCGCCGTCTTCAGCTCAGGCACGTGGTAGTCCGGCGGATAGCGAAACAACGTGCGATCGTCCATCTTGGGCGCATCGACGATCTTGCCGGGATTGAGCACATTGTCCGGATCGAAGCGGTGCTTGACCTCGCGGAAGTCGGCGATGATGCGCGGGCCGAACATCGCCTCGTGGAATTCCGAGCGCACCAGGCCGTCGCCGTGTTCGCCGGAATGCGAGCCCTTGTATTCGCGCACCATCGCAAAAGTTTCTTCGGCGATGGCGCGCATCGCCGCGACGTCCTTCTCCAGCTTCAAATTGAGTACCGGGCGCACATGCAGGCAGCCTTCGGAGGCATGCGCATACATGGTGCCGCGGGTGCCGTGCCTGGCGAAGATCTCGTTGAGCCGGGCGGTATAGTCGGCGAGGTGCGGCAGCGGCACCGCGCAATCCTCGACAAAGGAGACGGGCTTGCCCTCCTGCTTCATCGACATCATGACGTTGAGGCCGGCGGCGCGGAATTCGGCGATGCCTGTTTGCAGCGCGGGCTCCGTGATCTCGACCACGCCGCCCCATTTGCGCTGCGGGTTGTTCCAGCCGAAGCCGAGGTCGCCCATCAGCTCGCCGAGTTGTTTCAGGCGCCTGATATTCTCGGCCTGGTCCTCCTCGGCAAACTCGACGATCAGCACCGCATCGGGATCGCCGCGCACCGCGGTGCCGATGATCGGCTGGAACATCGCGATCTCGCGGCCCAACGCCAGCATGGTGCGGTCGACCAGCTCGACCGCGATCGGGCGCAGTTTCACCAGATGCTGAGCGGCGTTCATCGCCTCGTAGAAACTGCCGAAATGGCAGACGCCGAGCACCTTGTTGCGGATCACCGGCCACAGCTTGAGCTCGATCTGGGTGGTGAAGGCCAGCGTGCCTTCCGAGCCGACCAGCAGATGCGCCAGGTTGTTGGGTGCATTGCGCGGCACCAGCGCATCGAGATTATAGCCGCCGACGCGGCGCTGCACTTTCGGAAATTTATCGGTGATCTCGGCGGCCTCGCGCGCGCCGAGATCGAGCATGTCGCGAAACAGATCGGGGCCGTTGTCGCCTGAATTGACCTCGCCGAAATGCAGCAGCTTGCCGTCGGCCAGCGCCGCGTCCATCGCCAGCGTGTTGTCGCGCATGGTGCCGTAGCGCAGCGAACGGCCGCCGCAGGAATTGTTGCCGGCCATGCCGCCGATGGTGGCGCGCGAGGCGGTGGAGACATCGACCGGGAACCACAACCCATGCTTCCTGAGCTGCCGGTTGAGATCGTCGAGCACGATGCCCGGCTCGACCACGCAAGAGCGGTTCTCGACGTCGAGCGAGACGATGCGGTTCAGGTGTTTGGAGAAGTCGATGACGATGCCGTGACTGACGGTCTGGCCGCATTGCGAGGTGCCGCCGCCGCGCGGCGTCACGACCCGCCCGTCGTCGCGGACAATCGCGAGCGCCCGCAGCGCTTCGTCCATGGTCCGGGGGATCACGACCCCTGTCGGCATGAGCTGGTAAAACGAGGCGTCGGTGGCATAGCGGCCGCGGTTGAACGGGTCGAAAAATACGTCCCCGGTAATCTCGCGGGTCAGGCGCGCCGCAAGGGCGCTGTTTTCAGCCGAATTTCCAGACTTATCGGTCTGCGTCGCCGCCATCGGTCCAATCTCGTGATGTTTCCATGTCTTGCATTCGGGTCCTGCCTTTGCAAGGAATACCTCCGTGTCCGGCGTCCTCGACGGCCGATGAAGTCCTGTCCATCAATCGGCCGGATCGCCATGGGCCCTCTCGAGCAGATCCACGTTGGAGACTCCGGCCACGAACCCGGGCCTGTGCCGGATCGCGTCGTCCGCAGCTTCTGGCACGGCCCGTTCTCACCCTATGAAGCGCTGTGCCTGTCGAGCTTCGTGGCCGCCGGAGTGGAGGTCGAGCTGTTCTCGGAAGCGCCGGTGCCGGGTCTGCCTGACGGCGTGAGGCGTCGCAATGCGCGGGAAATTCTCGACCAAGAGGTTGCTTTCTATCGGCATGAGTTCGACGGACCGAGTCCCTCCCTGCACTCCAATCATTTCCGTTACACACTTCTCGAGAAACTGGGCGGTTGGTGGATTGATACCGACGCGATGCTGATCGCCTCGTCGCTGCCCGCCGCAAACATCTTTATCGCGCGACAGTCGGATCGCGAATTGAACAGTTCGGTGATGCGCTTTCCGCCCGGTCATCCATTGATGAAGACGGCGCGTCAGCGAACGGCGGCGCGGCTGGAGAACGCGCGTTGGGGCGAGACCGGCCCCAAATTGCTGACCGGACTGCAGCCGGCCTATGCGCCGGATATGCCGATCGCGCCACGCCAGAGTTGCTACGCAATCGGAGCGGAAGAATTCGAGAAATTCCTGCTCCCGGAAGCGCGGGATGAGGTCGATGTGCGGACGTCGGATTCCACGTTTGTCCATCTGTGGAATGAGATGTGGCGCAAGGCCGGGGTACCCAAGAATATCGCGCCGCCAAAGGGATGCTGGCTCGATCGGATGTTCGAGCGTCTTCAGGTCCCCGTGGTTTGGTCCGACCGGCTGGACGCGACTTACATCGAGCGATGGGCGGCGTTGCGCCGCGACCGCGATCACGCCGGTCACCACAATCTCGTTTTCGACCGGGAATTGAGCCGTCTGCGCGCCGAGAGGGATGCACTGGAAAATGCGCGCTTTTTGGGACTCAGCCGAATTGTCGGGGATTTGCGGGCTCGCGTGAAAGCGCGCTTCAAGAGGGCTCGCGACAATCCGAAATGAAATGCCTGGCCGTCGCGGAATCGCGTCGTCGGTCGGGCAGGCCGCCGCTTCTGGGTTTCGCCAGCCAGGCTCGCCGATATTGCAATGCAATCATGCACGATTCCAAGGAGATAAAACGTTGATCTCTGTTGGGGACAAGCCCGCCGAATAGTGATATTCGAGCGGCTCGCGAAGCCAGAATACCCCCCGGGAAGGACGCCATATGACCCTGCACACTGGTAGGCATTTTCTCCAGATTCCAGGACCGACCAACGTGCCCGATCGGGTGCTGCGGGCCATGGACATGCCCACCCTGGATCATCGAGGTCCCGAATTCGCCGAATTGGGTCATGCCGTGCTGGCGGGTTGCCAGCGGGTCTTTCGGACCAAGCAGCCGGTCATCATCTACCCGTCGTCGGGAACCGGGGCCTGGGAAGCGGCGATCGTCAATACGCTGTCGCCCGGCGACAAGGTGCTGATGGCCGAGACCGGCCAGTTCGCCGTGCTGTGGCGCGGCATTGCCGAGAAATTCAAACTCGACGTCGAATTTCTGCCGACCGACTGGCGGCACGGCGCCGACGTCGAGCAGATCGAGGCCAAACTTGCCGCTGACCGCGAGCACAAGATCAAGGCGGTGTGCGTGGTGCACAACGAGACCTCGACCAGCTGCGTCACGCACCCGTTCGAGGTTCGCAAGGCCCTCAACCGCACCAACCATCCGGCGCTGTTGATGGTCGATACCATCTCCGGCCTCGCCTCGCTGGAGTATGAGCACGACGCCTGGGGCATCGATGTCTCCATCGCGGGATCGCAAAAGGGCATGATGCTGCCGCCGGGGCTCGGCTTCAACGCGCTCTCGGAAAAGGCGCTGGCGGCCTCCAAGGCCAACACATCGATGCGGTCCTACTGGGACTGGCACGACATGATCGCGATCAACAAGCAGGGCACGTTCCCCTACACGCCGGCAACCAATCTTCTGTTCGCGCTGAAGGCGGCGATTGCGATGCTGGAGGAGGAGGGGCTCGACAACGTGTTCGCCCGCCACATGCGCCATGGCGCGGCCACCCGCGCGGCGGTCAAGGCATGGGGCCTGGATACGGTCTGCCTCGACCCGCATGCCTATTCGCCAGCGCTGACCGCGGTCATGGTTCCGGACGGACACGACGCCGACGCCTTCCGCAAGGCGGTGCTGGAAAACTTCGACATGTCGCTGGGCACCGGTCTCGGAAAGCTCAAGGGCAAGGCGTTCCGGATCGGTCATATGGGGCACTTCAACGATCTGATGCTGATGGGCACATTGTCGGGTGTCGAGATGGGTCTTGACCTCGCCAAGATTCCGCACCGCAGCGGCGGCGTGCTGGCCGCCATGGAAGTCCTGAAAGGACGCGACGTGGTGGCGATGCCGAAATCCAAGGCGGCGGTTGCCTGAGCCGGATTGAAAACCTCACCGAAGCGCGCGCGCGTCCTGCGCACGCTTCGGTCTTCCTGACCATGCGGCGCCAGCAGCCCCAAGAAGCGGCAAGAACAGAAAGAGCGTGCCATGAACGCCCCGGTACCCGCCACCGAAGACCTGATCTATGCGGTCGAGAACGGCATCGCCCACCTGACCTTCAACCGCCCGCAGGCGCGCAACGCGCTGACCTTTGCGATGTACGAGCGCATGGCCTCGATTTGCGAGACCGTGAACTCCGACCGCTCGATCAAGGCGATGATCCTGACCGGCGCCGGCGACAAGGCATTCGCGTCCGGCACCGATATTTCGCAATTCCGCGCCTTCAAGACCGCGGAGGATGCGCTCGAATATGAGGAGCGGATCGATCGCGTGCTGGGCGCGCTGGAGAAGGTCCGGGTGCCGACCATTGCCGCCATTGCCGGCGCCTGCACCGGCGGCGGGGCGGGCATCGCCGCCTGCTGCGATATCCGGATCGGCACCGCGGCGACGCGGATCGGCTTTCCGATCGCGCGCACGCTCGGCAATTGCCTGTCGATGTCCAATATCAGCCGGGTGGTCGCGCTGGTCGGGCCGGCGCGGACCAAGGACCTGATTTTTACGGCGCGGCTGATCGAGGCGCCCGAGGCGCTGGCGCTGGGTCTGCTCAACGAAGTGGTGCCCGACGTTCCGACGCTGCAGCGCCGCGCCGCCGAAACCGCAAAGCTGATTGCCGGCCATGCGCCGATCACGATGGAAACCGCCAAGGAAGCGGTGCTCCGCATTCGCCGCACGTTGTCGCGCGAAGAGGGCCGTGACCTGATCCTGCGCGCTTATATGAGCGAGGATTTCCGCGAGGGCATGGATGCGTTCCTCAACAAGCGCACGCCGAACTGGAAGGGCAAATAGGTCCGCTAGCTCGCTTCCCATGCCAAAGTCATGCGCAGGGCGGCCGGACCTGCTTGAACTCATCGGCGTAACCCCGCACAATGCCCCCAACAAGCCATGCCCGGGGTAACCGGGCCGAACGAGAACATAGGGGGATGGAACGTGCGAAACATCATTAGAGCCACCGCCGCCGTGGCGACCGTGCTGGCGAGCGCGCCGGCGATCGCTGCCTGGGAACCGACCAAGCCGGTTGAAATCGTGGTCGCTGCCGGGGCCGGCGGTGCATCCGACCAGATGGCGCGGATGATGCAGGCCGCGATCCAGAAGAACAATCTGATGAAACAGCCGGTGGTGGTGTCGCTCAAGGGCGGCGCTTCCGGCGCCGAAGCGCTGATGTACATGAAATCCGGCGAGGGCGACGCCAACAAGGTGCTGATCGCCTATTCGCTGATCTACATGCTGCCGCTGTCGGCGAAGATTCCGTTCAACTGGCGCGATCTGTCACCGGTGGCGGTGGTGGCGATGGACCAGTTCGTATTGTGGGATAATGCCGCCGGGCCGAAAACCGTGAAGGAATTCGTTGCCGCCGCCAAGGCCGCCCCTTCGCCGTTCAAGATGGGCGGCACCGGCTCCAAGCGCGAGGATCACGTTCTGACTGTGTTCATGGAACAGCGGACCGGCGCGAAATTCTCCTATCTGCCCTACAAGTCCGGCGGTGAGGCGGCGACGCAACTGGTCGGCAAACATACCGAAGCCAACGTCAACAATCCCAGTGAGAATCTCGAGGTCTGGCGCGCCGGTCAGGTCCGCGCGCTCTGCGTGTTCGACAAGGAGCGGATTTCCTACAAGACCAAGGTGACCGACACGCAGTCGTGGAACGATATCCCGACCTGCAAGGAAGAAGGGCTCGACGTCCAGTACCTGATGCTGCGCGCGATGTTCCTGCCGGGCAAGGTGACTGCGGAACAGACGGCGTTCTACGTCGATCTGTTCCAGAAGGTGACGCAAACCACCGAGTACAAGGAGTACATGGAAAAGCAGGCGCTGAAGCCGATCTTCCTCACCGGCAAGGACATGCTGAAGTTCCTCGAGGAGGACGACAAGCTCAACGCGTCGCTGATGAACCAGGCGGGGTTCGTGGCGAAGTAGGTGATACCGGGATGCCCCGCGAACGGGGGGCATCCCGTATTCCAGGGCGGTACGGATTGACATCGGTCACGCGGCTGGATCCCCACTTTTCGCGGATGACCGTCTGCTTTGATGCATCATCGGCTTTTTTCCTTCCGGCAATCCCATGTCCAATACCGAAATCGAAATTGTCGTCGACGATCCGACCGCGCCGGAGGCCGATTCGCCCGATGTGGCCAGTATCCGAGTCGTCGATGTTGCGGTGTCGCTGCTGCTGCTGGCGCTGGCCGCGACGCTCGGTTTCGACAACTGGCGCACCGGCATCGCCTGGGATTCCACCGGACCGCAGGCCGGCTATTTCCCGTTCTATCTGTCGGTGATCCTCGCCGGTGCCAGCCTCTATGGCCTCGTCGCCGCTTTCTTGTCGCGCAAGGAGGCTGCGGAAAGCTTCGTGACCCGCGCGCAGCTCCGCCGGGTCCTGCTGGTGTTCGTTCCGACGCTGCTGTTCTGTCTGGCCACGCAGTTCCTCGGGCTCTATGTCGCGAGCTTCTGTCTGATCGCCGGCTTCATGCGTCTGGTCGGACGGATCGCGCTGTGGAAGTCGCTGCTGACGGCTTTCGTATTCACCGCCATCATGTTCGTGACCTTCGATATCGCCTTTGACGTCATCATGCCGAAGGGACCGCTCGAAGCGGCCCTTGGCCGCTAGCGCCGCGCCAACCGGGACGGATTTTCGATGGAAGCTTTCGGCCTACTCATGCACGGCTTCGCCGTCCTGCTGACGTGGAAGACGCTGGCGCTGATGATGGTCGGGCTCGTGCTCGGCATCTTCGTCGGCGTGCTGCCCGGGCTCGGCGGGCCGAACGGCGTGGCGATCCTGCTGCCTTTGACCTTCACCATGGACCCGACCTCGGCCATCGTGATGCTGTCCTGCATTTACTGGGGCGCGCTGTTCGGCGGCGCCATCACCTCGATCCTGTTCAATATCCCCGGCGAAGCCTGGTCGGTCGCGACCACCTTCGACGGCTATCCGATGGCGCAGCAGGGCAGGGCGGCGGAGGCGCTGACCGCAGCCTTCACCTCGTCCTTCATCGGTTCGCTGGTCGCGGTGCTCCTGATCACGTTCCTGGCGCCGATGATCTCGTCCTTTGCGCTGAAATTCGGGCCGCCGGAATTCTTCTCGGTCTATCTCCTGACCTTCTGCTCGTTCGTCGGACTAGGTCGTGAGGCCAAGCACAAGACCGTCATTTCGATGTCGCTCGGCCTGCTACTCGCCGGCATCGGCATGGATACGGTGTCCGGCCAGCTTCGCATGACGTTCGGCACGAGCGAGCTGCTGCGCGGCGTCAATTTCCTGGTCGCGGTGATCGGCCTGTTCGGCATCAGCGAGATCCTGCTCACCATGGAGGAGCGCCTGGCGCTACGCGGCCACGCCGCCGGCATCAGCCTGCGCGTGGTGCTCAGGGTCTGGATGGACCTGCCGAAGTACTGGGTCACGTTGCTGCGTTCCTCCTTCATCGGCTGCTGGCTCGGCATCACGCCGGGCGGCGCGATCGCGGCCTCGTTCATGGGCTACAACCTGGCCAAGCGATTTTCCAGGGACCCGGAAAGCTTCGGCAAGGGCCGTATCGAGGGGGTGTTCGCGCCGGAAACCGCAGCGCACGCCTCGGGCACCGCGGCGCTGCTGCCGATGTTGGCACTCGGCATTCCCGGCTCCGGCACTGCGGCGATCCTGCTCGGCGGGCTGATGGTGTGGGGCCTCAATCCTGGCCCATTGCTGTTCGTCGAGCACAAGGATTTCGTCTGGGGCCTGATCGCCTCGATGTATCTCGGCAACGTGGTCGGCCTCGTGCTGGTGCTGACGACGGTGCCGGTTTTTGCTTCCATCCTGCGAGTGCCGTTCGCCGCGGTGGCCCCGATGATCGTGGTGTCCTGCGCCATCGGCGCCTATGCGATCCAGAACGCGATGTTCGATATCTGGATGATGCTCGGCTTCGGCGTCGTCGGTTATGTCTTCAAGAAGATCGGGATTTCGCTGGCCCCGTTTACATTGGCGCTGGTGCTCGGCAACCGCGCCGAGGATGCGTTCCGGCTGTCGATGATCGGCGCCGGCGGCGATCTGAAGGTGTTCTGGTCGAATGGCCTGGTCGGCTCGATCACGACGCTGGCGATCGTGCTGTTGTTCTGGCCTGTGATCGACAAGGCGTTCGGCAGCGTCGGGCGGTTGATGCGGCCGGCGAAGGCGCCCGGCTAGAGCGCGGTCGCGTCGGCCGGCGCCAGTTCATCCAACTTCATTGTTCAATCAATAGTTTGGGACGTTGCCGGATTCGGCGCGACGCAATTACACGAAGGTGATCGAGGGCAACGGCATGGAGTTGCTGGTATCGAGCCCAAGCCCGATCTAGCCAACCTCATTCTCCGGATTCGGGCATGCCGGAAAATATCGACCACAAGATCACCTCTGTGTTAGAGCGCGTCTTAATCCGCTTCATCGCGAATCCGCCAGGCGCCGGTAGGGAATGAGTGATGTCGCTGCGGGTTCACACCCTGTCTACCTGACCGCTGCGAGCAAAGGTAAGTCAATCTGCAATTTACCCGAGCGGCAACCGGGGACGACTGACTGTCGGTTCGGCGGTCAGTCCTAGCTAGTGCGGATCGTTTCGCCTTGGGTCACACTACCTTGTCCTGCTTCAGGAGAGTGATTTCGTCAGCACCAAATCCAAATTCCGCAAGCACCTCGTTGGTTTGTTCGCCGAACTCCGGAGGCCGCGCCGCCATCTTGCTGGGGGTGCGCGATAGCGTGACCGGCTGGCCGACCAGGCGGATGTGGCGGTTCTCGTCGTTGGGGACGTCCTGGGCGATGCCGAGATGCTTGACCTGGTCGTCCTCGAACATCTGGTCGATCGAATAGATCGGGCCGCAGGGCACGCCGGCGGCGTTGAGTTCCTTCACCCAGGTGTCGGTGGTCTTCTTCTCGGTCAGCTTGCCGATCGCTGCGTTGAGCGCATCGCGGTTCTTCGAGCGCGCCGGCGCGGTGGCATAGTCAGGATTGGTCACGAGCTCGGGCGCGCCGATCGCCTGCGCACAGCGCTCCCAGATCCGCCCGCCCGTGGTGGCGATATTGATGTAGCCGTCGGTGGTCTTGAATACGCCGGTGGGAATGCTGGTCGGATGGTTGTTGCCGGCCTGCCTGGCGACATCCTTTTCCATCAGCCAGCGCGCGGCCTGGAAATCCAGCATGAAGATCTGTGCCTGTAAGAGCGAGGTCTGCACCCACTGGCCTTCGCCGGACACCTCGCGCTCCAGAAGCGCCGTGAGAATGCCGGTCGCACAGAACAATCCGGCGCTGAGGTCGGCCACGGGAATGCCGACCCGCATCGGCCCCTCGCCGGGAGCGCCGGTGATCGACATCAGCCCGCCCATGCCCTGCGCAATCTGATCGAAGCCCGGACGCTTGTGATAGGGGCCATCCTGGCCGAAGCCGGAAATGCTGCCATAGACGATGCGTGGATTGATTTTCCGCACGCTCTCATAGTCGATACCGAGCTTGTTCTTCACGTCGGGGCGGAAATTCTCGACGATCACGTCGGCCTTTTCCGCTAGCCGCTTGAATACCGCGAGGCCTTTCGGATCCTTCAGGTTGAGCGTCATCGCGCGCTTGTTGCGGTGCAAATTCTGAAAATCCGAACCCTGCCGCGGGCCGCCCGGCTGTTCGCCGGCGGCGTCCTCCATCAGGGCGTCGATCTTGATGACATTGGCGCCCCAGTCGGCGAACTGGCGCACGCAGGTCGGCCCGGAGCGAACGCGGGTAAGATCGAGTACAGTGAAGCGGGACAGGGCCTGCGAGGCGCGTGGGAAGGGCATTCAGAACTCCAAGCTAGCAATTCGGCGCTTGCACTTCGTAGGCTAAGGGAAGTTTGCAGTATAGCTATCTAATTCCATGTCCGCCGTCCACATTGGCTTAGTTGCGAACCGTACGGCCGAAAGGTGGGTTCAGCCCGCTAGCGTTGATGCCCAGAAGTTGAACGTATCAGGTTGTTGGATCCTCTCATTGCCAAGGACATAGATGTCGCGCCCAAAGAGCATGGGAGACTGAGCTGCTGCCGGTTTGATGGACACCCGGTTAAGCTAATCCCACCTTGCGCTCGAACTCAACAGGGCTGAGGTATCCGATCGTCGAATGACGTCGGGTCGCATTGTAGAACCGCTCGATGTAGTCGAACACATCTGCTCTGGCCTCGTTCCTGGTACGGTAGGTTTTGCGCTCGATGCGTTCGGTCTTTAGCGACGAGAAGAAGCTCTCCATCGCCGCGTTGTCCCAGACGTTGCCGGATCGGCTCATGCTGCAGACGATGCCGCTGTCAGCCATCAGGCGCTGGAACTGTTCGCTGGCGTATTGGCTGCCCCGATCCGAGTGATGCATCAGGGCATCCGGCTTGCCCCGGCGCCAGACGGCCATCAACAGGGCGTCCGCAACCAGCTGGGCTGTCATGCCGGCGCTCATCGACCAGCCGACCACCCGTCGCGAGAACAGGTCGATCACAGCCGACACGTAGAGCCAGCCCTCGGCGGTCCAGATGTAGGTGAAGTCGGCGATCCACTTCTGGTTCGGCCGCTCGGCCGCAAACTGACGATCGAGAAGGTTCGCCGGCACGTTCGCAACCTGGCGATCGCCTTCGTCCTTCGGCAGACGCCGGCGCCGTGGCCGCGCCCGCAAGGCCTGCAGGCGCATCAGCCGCTCGATCCGGTGAAGACCGCATTCGACGCCGTCTGCCAGCAGGTCTCGCCAGACGCGCCGTGCGCCGTAGGTCCGGTCGCTGGCAAGGAAGCTGGCCTTCACCTGCTGGCCGACCGCTTCGTCGCTTCGGGATCTGGCGCTGGGAGATCGATTCAGCCAGGCATGGAAGCCCGACCGCGACACGCCCATTGCTTCGCATAGCCATGCCACCGGCCAGATGTTCCGGTGCTTCACGATGAAGCCGAACTTCATGTCGCTTCCTTCGCGAAGTAGGCAGCGGCCTTTTTTAGGATATCCCGCTCCGCCTTCAGCTTGTTGACCTCGCGCCGCAGCCGCTCGATCTCCAGCTGCTCGGGTTTCATCTGGCCGTGGCCGGGGAAGGCCTGCACGGGATCGGAGCCGAACTCCTTGACCCATTTGCGCAGCACGTTCTCATGAATGCCCAGGTCTCGGCCGGCTTGCGCTACCGATACTCCGCGCTCCCTGACAAGCTTGACCGCCTCGACCTTGAACTCTCGACTGAATCTTCGTCTCTGCATGACCCACCTCCGGCTGTATGAAACACCCAATCTTGGTGTCCATCAAACCGGCAGCAGCTCAGACGGTGAATTTTCAATCACCCCTGATGCTTGAGATAATCTCCGATCTCTTTCAGGTAAGTCTCAATCGACTTCATTGTTTTCGCGCGCAACTTCGGAAGGCTGAGCGAATCCCGCCTCATCTGCCCTCGGAGCTACACCATCCGACCACGGCAAAAAATGATCCCGTCTTGCAGCGCGTTAACATAATGTCTGAAAATATTGAGATCATTATCGCAACTAACGCCAACACAAATATGGCACCCATGAACCTCATACGGTCTCCTGACCGTTTCGTTTGGTGCGGACCAATACCTATGGGAATTCACCCCAGCCTCGGGATATAAAACCTATCCCCGAAATCTGACGTCGAGCCACAGTAACAATAGTGGGAACAGCAAAGAATACCAATAGGCCGCGAATGACCGCGGCGCTTGGTGCTGGGTATCTGGCTGCCGTGTTATCTTGCTTCGCTACCCGCAGCCTCCGCGCGGTTCTGCGAGGGTTTACGGCGCCGGACTCAAAAACGTGTATTCGGTGTGCATACAACTTTAATGCGTCTTGCATTACAAGCACGTGTAAACCGAACACGCTGGTTATTTCTACCGGCGTGCGTTGGTTCCGTGCGAGCCAGTTTGCGGTTCGGAACGCCTCTCGGCGGCTATGCTTCGGGCGGCGTGCCACGCTTGGTTAAAATTAATATCGACTGATGATCGGCTTCCCATGGGCGCAAAGTTGCCCTGCAAACCTCACACCGATCATCCGCGCGCTCGCGATGCCAACCTTTGGTTTCCACCTTTTGATGGTCATATTCCGACTTGCAACTCTGACAGATGATCCTTTGCATTGAATCAATATGCTCCGCTCCGCGCTAATTTTCCAGAGAGTTCCCCAGACGAGCGGCGGGTCCAACGCCCGGCGCGTCCGTAATCAATATCAGCCCGTCCATGCCCTGCGCGATGCGATCGAAGCCTGGACGCTTGTGATAGGGCCATCCTGGCCGAAACCGGAGATGCTGCCATAGACGATCCGCGGATTGATCTGGCGCAGGCTCTCGTAATCGATACCGAGCTTGTTTTTTACGTCGGGGCGGAAGTTCTCGACGATCACATCGGCCTTTTCCGCCAGTCGCTTGAACACCGCGAGGCCTTTCGGATCCTTCAGGTTGAGCGTCATCGCCCGCTTGTTGCGGTGCAAATTCTGAAAATCCGAACCATGGCGCGGCCCGCCCGGCTGTTCGCCGGCGGCGTCCTCCATCAGGGCGTCGATCTTGATGACATTGGCGCCCCAGTCCGCGAGCTGACGCACACAGGTCGGCCCGGAGCGGACGCGGGTGAGATCGAGCACCGTGAAGCGGGACAGGGCCTGCGAGGCGCGTGGAGAGGGCATTCAGGAAAGCTCCGGTGTCATTTGGATACCATTGTGGAGGGACACAATCGCCGAAAGCTAACGTCTTGTCACGTTGCCCTTGGTTGCCACTTCAATCCCCGCAGCGAGATGTTGTTCGCGCAGGCCCCAGCTGGAGAGGTCGCTAAGGGGTCACAAGGTGTGTCAACGTTGCATTCGACGCAGTTCACTGCGCGCCTTTTCGGCATAGGCGCTGTCCGGGTGCCGCGCGATGAAGAGTTCCAGAGCTTGCGCGGTGCCGCGTTGCCGGGCCGCTTGGTATTCCTCCTCCACCGCCACCTCGGGATTCCTGGCGGGAGGGCTTGTTTGATCGCGGGCGGCTTTCCCCGCCTCGTCAGCAGAAGCGATTTTTGCCATGGAGATATTTCTTTCCCGAAGGGTATGTTCTGGGTCAAACGGAAGCATTATCGGGGCGATAAACAGGGCCACCAGCACTTTTCTGCGGTTCAAACAGTTCCGCGCGAGTTCCGTTCGGCTCATGAGTTCGCCGTCATTATCCGGTAGCCTTGGCTGGGTCGAGAGTTAATGGAATCTTGTAACCGAATGGAAACCTAAGCGGCCCAAACTTAACCGATCTACAACTTGCAAGTCAGATATCAGGGTAGTGTCCGAATCGGGCTGCGGCGAGGCCGCCGGGAGATATTCATTTGGCGACTGCCGTCTCTGTAAGCAGTACCGGTAACCCGGAGATCGACGGCCTGCTCGGCGGCAGCCGGTGGACCGGCACGATCACCTATAGCTTTCCCGATTCCCCCAGCGATTACCCTGCAAATTATTACGGCGACGGCGAGCCGACGACCGCGGGCTTTGCGTCGGCCCCCTTGGCAATGCAGCAGGCGATCACCTATGCGTTTGCGCTGATCGCAGGCTATACCAACGCAACCATTCAGTTTGCGGGAACCAACGGCGCCGATATCGCGATAGCCCAATCGCCCGCCGCCAATCCGACCTCTTACGCCTATTATCCGTACAATGTTCCTGCCGGCGGCGACATCTGGTTTGGAACCGGGTACGATTATTCGCAGGCGCGTCTCGGAAATTATTACTTTGTGACCGCGTTGCATGAGCTCGGTCACGCACTCGGTCTCAAGCACAGCCAGGAGTTAGGCGGCGTCTCCAATGTCGCGGTGCCGGCCGCGCATGACGATTCCGAATATACCGTCATGAGCTATCGCAGCTATGTCGGCGCTCCGCTCACCGGCTATACCGCCGAAGCCTATGGCTATCCGCAGACCTTTATGGCGAACGATATCCTCGCCTTGCAGACGCTTTATGGCGCGGATTTCACCACCCATAGCGAAAACACGGTCTATTCTTGGAGTCCGACGACCGGGCAGGAGTTCATCAACGGCGTTGCGCAACTGGCGCCGGGCACCGGTGCGGGCGGCTCGGCCAACCGCATTTTCGAGACGGTGTGGGACGGCAATGGCGTCGATACCTACGACTTCTCGAACTACACGACGGCGCTGACGGTCAACCTCAATCCCGGCGCATCGTCGATTACGTCGGCTACGCAAATTGCCTATCTCGGCAACGGGCACTATGCCTCGGGTAACGTCTACAACGCGTATTTGTTCAACGGTGACTCGCGGTCTTACATCGACAATGCCATTGGCGGTTCGGGCAATGATTCCATAACCGGCAACGCTATCGCAAACACGCTTAACGGCGGCGCCGGCAACGACACGCTGATCGGCGGCCTCGGCGTCGATATGCTCACCGGCGGTAGCGGCGCCGACACCTTTGTATTCGTGACCGGCGATAGCTCAGCCGTAAGCGGTCAACACGACCGGATCACCGACTTCGTGTCGGGCGTTGACCGAATCGATCTCAGCGGCATCGACGCCATAAGCTCGACGGGCGGCTATGATCAGTTCCGCTTCTTGGGGGCGTCGGCATTCGACGGCGCCGCTGGAGCTCTAAATTATTCTTATGACAGTTCGCTCGGAGTTACCGTTCTTCGAGGCGACGCCAACGGCGATCGAGTAGCCGACTTCGCTATCGACATTTCCGGCAATATCACGCTGAGCGCTGCCGACCTGATCGGAATTGTGCCGACTCCCGTCGTGATCGAGGCGCTTGGATCGACCAGCCTAGTCCAGATCGGCGGCAATTTTTATCTTGATAGCATCAGTGGCGGGACGGGCCCATCGCTGAAATATGCCGGCGCGGCTGTAGTGGCGGGTCAATTTGGCGCTTGGGCGCCGATCGGCGCGGAGCAGACGGCAAGCGGGTATGAGGTTGTCTGGAAGAATGGGGGGGCCGATCAGTATACGGTCTGGAACACCGACAGCAGCGGCAACCCAACCTCTATGACCACCGGCGCTATGTCGGGAGCTGACTATGCGTTGCAATCGCTCGAGCCCGATTTCCACCAGGACTTGAACGGCGACGGGCATATCGGTCTTACGACGACGGTGATCGAGGCGAATGGATCGACCAGTCTGACCGGGGTGGGCAACGAGTATTTCCTTTTTAGCAGCAGCGGCTCGGGTCCCTCGCTGAAATATGCCGGCGCGGCTGTAGTGGCGGGTCAATTTGGCGCTTGGGCGCCGATCGGCGCGGAGCAGACGGCAAGCGGGTATGAGGTTGTCTGGAAGAATGGGGGGGCCGATCAGTATACGGTCTGGAACACCGACAGCAGCGGCAACCCAACCTCTATGACCACCGGCGCTATGTCGGGAGCTGACTATGCGTTGCAATCGCTCGAGCCCGATTTCCACCAGGACTTGAACGGCGACGGGCATATCGGTCTTACGACGACGGTGATCGAGGCGAATGGATCGACCAGTCTGACCGGGGTGGGCAACGAGTATTTCCTTTTTAGCAGCAGCGGCTCGGGTCCCTCGCTGAAATATGCCGGCGCGGCTGTAGTGGCGGGTCAATTTGGCGCTTGGGCGCCGATCGGCGCGGAGCAGACGGCAAGCGGGTATGAGGTTGTCTGGAAGAATGGGGGGGCCGATCAGTATACGGTCTGGAACACCGACAGCAGCGGCAACCCAACCTCTATGACCACCGGCGCTATGTCGGGAGCTGACTATGCGTTGCAATCGCTCGAGCCCGATTTCCACCAGGACTTGAACGGCGACGGGCATATCGGTCTTACGACGACGGTGATCGAGGCGAATGGATCGACCAGTCTGACCGGGGTGGGCAACGAGTATTTCCTTTTTAGCAGCAGCGGCTCGGGTCCCTCGCTGAAATATGCCGGCGCGGCTGTAGTGGCGGGTCAATTTGGCGCTTGGGCGCCGATCGGCGCGGAGCAGACGGCAAGCGGGTATGAGGTTGTCTGGAAGAATGGGGGGGCCGATCAGTATACGGTCTGGAACACCGACAGCAGCGGCAACCCAACCTCTATGACCACCGGCGCTATGTCGGGAGCTGACTATGCGTTGCAATCGCTCGAGCCCGATTTCCACCAGGACTTGAACGGCGACGGGCATATCGGTCTTACGACGACGGTGATCGAGGCGAATGGATCGACCAGTCTGACCGGGGTGGGCAACGAGTATTTCCTTTTTAGCAGCAGCGGCTCGGGTCCCTCGCTGAAATATGCCGGCGCGGCTGTAGTGGCGGGTCAATTTGGCGCTTGGGCGCCGATCGGCGCGGAGCAGACGGCAAGCGGGTATGAGGTTGTCTGGAAGAATGGGGGGGCCGATCAGTATACGGTCTGGAACACCGACAGCAGCGGCAACCCAACCTCTATGACCACCGGCGCTATGTCGGGAGCTGACTATGCGTTGCAATCGCTCGAGCCCGATTTCTACCAGGACTTGAACGGCGACGGGCATATCGGTCTTACGACGACGGTGATCGAGACCGCCAACCATTTTTCAAATTGGTTAATCTAAGACTGCTTTATCCATCTATCGAGAGACTCACGCCGTAAATTTCTTCAGTTTGGCGAAGCCAGCTTTCCAGACAGAGCAGCATCCACATGCGATGCGTAGCGATTTCGTTGAGTGGACGGATGTATTGCCGCCAGGAGCTGAGGTAGACATCCACAGCCTCCTTGGGATAGTCAGGAGCGAAAATTCGCGACAGGCGTGACTGGGGGGCGCACAGGCGCGACCGTAGCCAGTCCGACAGCGGACCTCGCAACCAAGCAGATAGGGGTGTTGGAAAGCCTCGCTTTGGCATTTTGAACATCTCAGGAGGAAGAGTTCCTCGGGCGGCCTGTTTAATGATCGCCTTCAATATACCGTCACTCAGTTTCATGTCTTCGGGGATGCTCAACGACAAGTTAACCATTTCATTGTCGAGCAGAGGGGTGCGCGCCTCCAGCGCGTGCGCCATAGAAATCTTATCCTCCACTACCAGCAAGCCAGGCAGGTAGATTTTAAGATAGGTCATCAATATTCTTTCATAGAGGGTCGGGGCCGACGTGAGAATCGCGGCGAGGGGGGCGATGCTACGGGCGGACCTGATCGCATTCTGAACTGCCGGATTCAGCACGCGCGCCTGCTCGACTTCATCAAAGAGAACAGGCAACAAGCCACCGTCGGTGCGGTTGCCCGTCTGCTGCATGGCGAAGTAAACGAGATGAGGTAGCTCGGAAGCGCGCAGGGACCGGATGTCCCGGCCAATCGCAACATCGTACGAGGCGACCCGCTTGGAAAGCAAGGCAAGCTTGAATATCGGATAGCCGGAGAACAGTTCATCGCCGCCATGACCCGTTAAGATAACCTTGCGCTCTGCGGCCGCAGCCCTTGCGACCATGAATTGTGAGAATGCGCCAATTCCCATGCGTGGCTCGTCGAGCGCGAGGACGACGTCATCCAGACGCTGTTCAAAGTCAGCAGCGGAAATGCCGACTTTTCTGACCGAGATGCCGATGTGTCGAGCAACCATTGCGGCGCCTTCCGACTCGTCGTACCATGATCCATCCGAAAAATGCCCAGTGAAGGCAATGGGCGGCTGGCTCATCTGCGTTGCTGCTTCGGCGCTCACTATCGAGCTATCGAAGCCAGAACTGAGATAGCAGGCAACCGGAACATCGCTCATCAAATGCCGCTTGACCGAGCGAGACAGCGTATAGCGAAAGTCGGTGACCGCCTCGCTGAAATCTGCGGGTGCAGGTGAGCGTCCGAGCTCCGGCTGCCAGTAAGCCTCGATGCGAACCTGTCCGCGATCATATTCCAGGAAATGGCCGGGTGGCAGCATGCGGATCCCCGCGAACAGCGTGTGATCCCCCAGCATATTTTGATAGGTAAGGTACTGACCAAGCGCCTCCGCGTCGATCTGCCATTGAGAGCGTCCCGCGGCCGCCAGGATTGCCTTGATTTCGGAGGCGAAACAGAACGTCCCGGTCGAGGGTTCATGCCAATAGTAAACGGGTTTAATACCCAGCCGGTCGCGGACCAGGAACAACTTTTGTGCGACGTTGTCCCACAGGCCATAGGCGAACATTCCGTTGAGCTTGCGGAACGAGGAAACGCCGTAAGCGAGGTAGGCATGGAGCACGATCTCGCTGTCGCTGTTAGAACGAAACGACGCGCCGGAGCTCTCAAGTGTCCGCCGCAGTTCAGGGTAGTTGTAAATTTCGCCATTGACGACGGCCACGCAGCCGCCGTCCGGAGTTTCCATCGGCTGGTGGCCGCCCTTGGACAGATCTACGATCGACAGCCTGCGATGACCCAGTACCAATCCTGTCGTGTGCCAGACACCTTCGTCGTCCGGCCCGCGGTGGACGAGCCGAGCCAACATGGCCGCGACACGTTGCTTCCCATCTCCGGGTCCGGCGTATCCGCAGATACCGCACATCAGCGGTTCTTCTTCTCTTGCAGTTCTCTCAGGCGAATATTGATCCGGTTCAGGAGCGTGTAAAGCTCCTCGTAATTTTTCTTGTTTTGCTGCGAGGCGAAATAGAAAGCTATGAAGACCATCGAAACGACAAGCGCACCGCCGGTTAGAAGCAGAGTCAGTTCACCGTTGATCAATGTCTCGCGCAGCGCCTGATAAAGCTTGGTTGGGCCGAGGCCTCCGGGTAAATTGATCAGACGCTCGCCAAACGCATAGATGATCGTCAGTACGCCAATCAGCGTTGCAGCCAGAAGCCCCACGACGGGAATGTTCAGGATTGAACCAGGACGCAGTACGTAGTTATAGGAAAGATGCGAGGCGATTGTACCGGACATCGACAGAAAGGGGATATAGTCGACGATCCGCGTCTTGCGCTTGCGGCCACGGTCACGATCTCGCCATTTGAGGTGGGCCGGGATCTCAACCACGCGCAACCCGAACAACTCCGCCTTCTGGATAATCTCGAGATGCAAATCCTTGCCGTCGTTAATGAGTTCGAGATGATCGAGCACGTCGCGCGTAAAACCGCGCACAACGCAGGTGACGGTGTGAAATTTGCCCCGCAGCCCGACGCTCAAAACGCGGTTTCCCCAGCGCGACAGCAGGGCCCGTGAAAACGGTACGTTGCTCACGCTGCCGGCGGGGTGATAGGCGGAAGCGAGCGTGATGTCAGCCGCGCCGGTTTTTAGTGGCTCAAGTAGCGCTGGTATGTGATCCGGCCCGTAGGACAGGTCGGCGTCGAGGCAGATTACGTAGCGTCCCGCGCTATTCTCAAATCCGCTGCGGATCGCCCGGCCGCGACCGCGGTTGCCGTTGTGATGAAGCGTCTTCAGACGTGGGTCGGTTTTCGCGCGTTCATCGATCAACTGGCCCATAGCGTCGGTCGACCCATCATCGATGACGACGATCTCGTAATCGATGTCAGGTTGGTGCTGCCCCATCCACTGTTCGATTTCCTCGACGTTTCGAAGAATGATCGCCGACTCATTGTATGCCGGAATGATCAGGCTCAACTCAATGTTCCGCCGGTCGGTGTGGTCCATTGTGATGTCCTATCGAAAGAATTGCTGCCTTGGAGGAGCAGATCAGGGATGTCAAGAAGCGGACACATTGTCGGCATCCGGGAGACGATTCCGGGCTGTCGCGAGTAGGTTCCAAGCCGCGGTGGGCTGGATCGGATGACTGGTGTTGATATCCTTCCGTGACAATGGCGGCAATGCTGAATGCGTGTGTCCGGCCGCATCAGGAGATCAGGTCGAGCAGATCGCGGAATCCTTCCTTCCAGCCGTAGTCCTCGGACAGCGTATGGGGGTGCCAGTTCACGCTGCCGATGCCACCGACGGCGCGTAGTTCGTCGATCCAGTATCGCATCGCTGTCTTGCGTTCGCTCGCGGCTATCGATCGATAGTCGTAGAAGTGGGAGTCCATGAAGACCATCGGAAGCGCATGGATCGGCCGCGCCGCGCCGGCCTCGGCATCCCAGGGCCGAAAGCACAGCGCGGCGCCGTTCCGGAACGCCGGTCGGTCGTTGAAGCCCAGGGTCGTGTCCAATTGAAGCCCCGCGCGCGATTGCGCGCGCCAAGTATCCGCCCAAGTGAACCGAAGCCAATGTTGCCGGCAACGCGTGACCGGCCGTCCGCAGGCGCGTTCGACGGCTTCTCTTTCTCGGCCAATCCGTTCGGGGTCGCTCGAGCTTTGAAACGACGGATGGACGCCAATTTGCCATCCGCCCTCCAGCAATCCGCGCCATTGGTCGCGCAGATCGGTTGAGCCGGCGTCGTAACCGGGATCCAGCAGCATGCGCAGCGGCGACAGCCTGCGCAAGCCTGGCGGGCCGCCATAGACATGGAACGTGCTGCGCAGCCCGGCTTCGGCCTCCATCCTGCGCATCGGCTCGATTGTCTGGTAGGATGGGGTTGTGGTGAAGAAGCGGATACCGTGCATCGCTTTTTGTCTCGCGCTCCGCCATTCGCCCTTTAGCGCCGATCGCGCCGCGTTGAAGCCGAAGAATGCGGACTGCTTGAGCCTGATCTCCAGCGTCTTGCGCACGGCATCGACATCGTGAGTCAGATCGATTTCGGATTTCGGGATCGCGCCGAACAATTCATGTTCAGGCCGGCTTGCATGGCGCGCCGCGAGTTTGCGGAGCAGCAGCATGTACCGGTTGACCCAGGCGCGCTCGAATAGGCGCGGATCCGTATCGCCGACCGCGCCGCTGTAGGAATTTTCCGAGGCCTCACCTTCCTGCGCGCCTGTGAGAAACATGAAGGCTGCGGCAAACCAGTTACAGCGGTCGAACGCCGGGCCATCGCCCGAAGCGATCGCCGCCCGGTCAACCAATAGCGCCGCTGGAGCGCCGACGCCGGCCTCGACCGCCCATAATGGAAGCTCGACCATCTCGCAGCGGCGCGATGCGGTCCAACTCGTCGGTTGTTGCGGAAGAGCAGCCACCAACTCGCCGCGACCGTCAGGCCAGTAGCGTTCGCCGCAAGCGACGACCCAATTTATTCTGGCTTCATGACCGTCATCGACGATGCTGTTGGTGCGCGCTTCGGCTGGCGTCGAATGCATTGTCGAATGGCTTTACTGACTGTAATAGGGATCAAGATCGATCGGGAATTGCATCATTGTCCTATCTTGGCATCAACCGAAAGCAATGGTTTTCAACGAACCTCGAAGCCGGAGTCGGTTTCGTTGTCCTTGTCGCGGTTGCCGTGGCATTGTGGTGGTGGGTCACGCGGAATCTAGACCTGCGAATGGCCTGGTCAGGTTTCTCGCCTGCGTATTTCTTGGCATTTGAACGTCATCCGGAATGGTTTGCAAGTAATTTTCCGAGCGGGGCAGAGGAATTTACGAAATCTGCGCAAATGTTGTTGTACCTACCTGCAGACAGTCTCGGAATTCCGCCGATGATGATGATGCGAATCCTGATCGGCACCGAGATTGTAATGCTTGCCGGCGCGGCAATTTGGGCGAGCTGGATGATTGATGACAAAGTCGGTTGGACTGTCGCAGTCCTGACGCCAGTTTTTCTAATTGCTGGTGGCCTTGTGCAGCCGGACTTTGGGCGCTGGGGTCATCCGTATTACGGATGGAGTTACAACGCGGCCTATGCGTGCATTCTGGTGGGCGTCGTTGCGACCGTGCGACACCGAATGATCTTGGCGGCGCTCAGTCTTTCGCTTTGTGTGTGGATTCACGTCACCCTCGGCGCGTTCGGAATCATCTTCGCGACCGCCGCCTTGTTGGCCGATTGGCGGAGATATCGCCTGCGCGATCTTGTCGTGGCGGGAGCGATCGGCGCGGCGCTGTCGGGCGCCTGGCTCGTATATTTGACGCGAACGAGCAGCATCGGCGGTGGCGGAATTCCCGACGACATCTACGTCGCGATTGTTCGGGTGATGAGCGTCCACTGGTTTCCGTTCGACCTTGGGCTTTTCTGGGAGCGACAATGGGAAGTCCTTATTCCCTTCCTGTCGGTCATGATTCTGTTTGTCGCCTATCTGCCCTCCCGCGAGGGAGAGATTGTTGGCATAGCGCGGCAGATCGGGGTGGGTTGCCTCGCCATGCTTGTATTGACGGTCGCTGGTGTGCTGGCATCGCGTTATCTGCCTCAACCGTTCCTACTTAAGCTCGCCCTGCAGCGGTCCAGCAGCCTTATTTTGATATTCTCTCTGTTCTTTATCGTGCCCGGTCTCTGGCGTGACGCGACGGTTCATCACAGCTTACTGCGCGCGGCATTGGCCGCACTAGCCCTGTTCGCGCCGTTCCTCGTCCCCGCGGGGGTTCCCCTGGCCCTGGCGGTGCTGCTGGGCGGTTTGGTTCTGGCCGAAGAAGTTAGGATGCGCGGCTGGACCCACTATGCACTCGCCCTTCTGGGGCTGTTGACGCTCAGTGTAGGCGCCGCGATCTTCTATTTTGCTGCCGGGCTCGCTCCCGGTTGGAGGCATTCCGCTTATACCGGGATCGACGTGATCGTGACAACAGCAGGAGGCGCTGTTGTTGCCGGATTGTTCATCGCGATAGTATTGCGTCGACGGGTGCCCGTGCAAATCATTTTGTTGCCTGGCATTGCGATCGCTGCCGTGACGTGGGGCAAAGTACTTGATGAATACCAGGATCCAGTGCTGCGGGCGAGAGCCGAGGACTATATGGCGGCCCAGCAATGGGCCCACGACAATACTTCGGTTGGAACTCTCTTCATGCCGGATCCAGCACATTTCTACGGCTGGCGCGAAGTATCGCTGCGGCCGTCTTTCGGCAATCTGCGTGAATGGATGTACACCAGCTGGCTGTATAACACCCAAAAGCCAGTATTCGACCTCGGGGTAGCTCGTCTGCGCTCGTTGGGGCTGGAGATCGGCTCATACCTTCAAACCAGCGACCCACAAGCTGACGCATCGCGTCTCGTGAACGATGTTCGACAGGCATACTATTCCCTTACTGAGAACGACCTAGTGCGAATGCAGAAGGAATTTCACATTGGGTACTTCGTGTTCGAGAAGAATCGACGCTCGGACATCCCGCTTCATATTGTTTACGAGAATGCGAATTTCTTGATCGGCACAACCCGCGAAAGCAGATAGCTGAGCCTGCCATCTTGGCGACGACCGCAAACGAAACACATATCGCGCTGTTTGGTACAGAGAATTTGACACGTGACAATTCGGACTGTTCAAATCTCCAGGATTATCCTTCAGCATCCATTTAGCCGATTTTTGTGAATATCCTGCGCCCGTCCAGCACATCGAGGGACACGGGTTCAAGCCAGAGCTGCGCGCCCTCAATCTCTTGCTGCTGAAAATAGCGCGAGCTTGCCATGTGATTGGCGATCGTGCGGCGACAGCGGTACAGGCGCGCACCGTTGGCGCGCGCGGATAGGCCGGGGCCGGCGATCAGGCGGTCGACGATGGTCACGCCACCGTCGGCGATCACGACCTGACGGTCGAGGCGCAACGGCAGCAGCCTGTGCCCGGAAATCAGGCGACGGACCACGACTTTGCGGAAGAGGTCGCCGATCCATTGCGATCGCAGAACCGTCAAGTTGAGTATTCTCAGAACGATCATTTTGAACGGGGTGAGGTCCTCATGCAGGGCCTGCTCGAAAGTGGCCTCCAGCCTCAGTCGATCGGGGGCCAGCTCGATCAAGCGGCCTGCGTCGGCACGCCGCACCAGCCAACGTGTGTCGTCCCCAAAGTGGAGGAGATAGCCGGAATTCTCAAAGGCTAGGTTCCACGAAAGGTCCGTGGCCTGCCGGTGCAGAACGACAACGCCGCCCAGCCTGGATGCGATCGTCAGGGCCTGCCGCCGACCATCGGCGGGCGTCACGACGCGGCGATGCAGACCGGCGTCGGCAAAATCGAAATTGCTGCTGTCCGCGGCAAGGGCGACAGCCGGCGCTTGCTGTGATGCACGGCGCGCTTCGCGAATTGCGGCAGCCTCGAATGCGTCTTCGGCGATGCGGATACCGTTCTCAAAATCGATTTCGGACGGACGCGGCGTTTTGCCCGTCAGCCAGCCATCGTGGATCCGCTCCGCGAGCGTAGTGAATTCCGGCTGGCGCGCCGCGAGACGTTCGAAGGCGGACGGATAGACAAGTGCGGTCGAGCGCACTCCGAGCATCGGATGTAATGCGTTGTCCGGCGTCATCATGGCTTCGACGAAACACGCAGCCTTTCCGCAGACGCCCCAGAGCTCTTCATCGCCGGTAAGTTCGGCAATCCGCGTCAGGAATGACAGCAGTCGCGTCTGGTATCCCGCATCCGCGCCGTCATACTCGCGGAACCATCCCTCCCGCTCATTGAATAGCGCGAGCGTCCGATCGAGGTAGCTACGACCGAACCGCGTTGCGGCGGCATCGTTGAACGTGTGACCATAGTTAATCAGTTCCCAGGCGTACCCGGCAAAATGATTGGCAATCTCACCGTGCGTTTCGTCAGATTTGAGTGTGTAGGCGGCGCCCCTGTGAATAACAGTTTCCAGCCGAATTCGTGTCTCAGTATTGAGGTGGAACGAGCGCCAAAGCCAGATCAGTGGCGTCAACAAATCATGCACAACGCCCGGGGTTCTTTCGAAAGGATAGACTTGATCGAAGCTGCCATCGCGATGCTGAATGCGCTCCAGGTAGCCGACGAAGCCGTCGAGAAGCCCGGGTAAACTAGCCGTCTGCCCAGTCTCTTCAGCAAGTCGCACACAGAGCGTCACGCCTGCTTGAAGTGTCGCATCCGCAAAGTCTTTCTTCTTCCAGCCCCAGTACTGGCGATCAAAACAACCAAATGACGGAGAGGCGGCTTCGCGCTGCCAATAGGAATAGGCGATTCGCGCCGCGCGGAGTGCTTCGGTGCGATAGGAATTAGTCAAATGCATTCTCCACAATATTAGAGAAGTCTCTGAACGAGTCGTCGTTCATGCGACCCAGGAACGGCAGCCGAATGGCGTCGGAGAGGAAGCGTTTGGTGTTAGGCAGTCCGTCGCTGGACGGTACCACCGACATCGCGTCGTTAGGCAGATAGGTTTCGGGCAAAGGCTCGCCGGCCGGCAGGGCGTCGATGCCGGCGTCCCTCAGGGTCGATAGAATGCGCCCGCGTCGATCCTGATCGACAAGACGCACAATCTGTCGCAAATGCATCTGGATTGCGCTGCCGAAGAGTTCTTCCTGTCTGCAGTGTCGTGAGATGGCGGGCTGTTCATGAATAGATACCGCCCGGCGGCTCCCCAGCTCAATTTCGGTTGCAAAACGGGACAGTCGTTCAGCGTAGGCATTGAAGATCTGATCTGGCAGTCGTTTGCTAATCAATGCCGCTTCGATTGAGCGGTCTGACTTGTCAGCTTCGGTTGCCAGGTCAATCGCAGGAATCAGATGCCGATATATACCGAGCTTGAGCGCGAGCTGTAGCGCAAGGGCGGCGGGAAGCTCAGCGAATGTAGTAAGAGGCAGATTGTTGTTGGCGGAGTCGAACTGTACCTCCGTTTCCCGGACCGCGAGCAAGCCGCCGCCTATGTCGACACCTTTGCCTTGGCCGAAGCTGAAGACAGCCGCGTCCGCGCGAGCCATTAGTCGGGGCAGCCGCGGCGCAAGGGTGGTGCCTTGTGCAAGGTCGAGAAAGACGGCAATCCCCTTGAGCCGTTGGGCGACCTCATCGAGCTTCATTGGCAAGTAGCCATAGATTGGTGCAATGATAATGGCCGCGACGGAGTCCGTGTGCCTCAGGTCACAAAGGGCAGACAATATCTGGTCTTCTCCAGGCATGGGGGCCCCCTCGTCGACGTCGATGAAGACCGGGTGGAAGCCTAGCCTGAGCAATATTTTCGGGACCAACGGGCAGATCTGGGCTGATAGCAACACCGATCGCCGCGCATCTTTTACGGCGAGTTCGCGAAAATAGGCGGTAATTCCGACGCGCGCGCGCGCGACAGGAACAATCTGTCGCCATTCCTCGACACCCAGACGGACAAGAACCTTTTTATATGCTGCGGCGGTATCGACCCTCGTCAGGGCGGCGAATCGCGCGTGAAGATCGATTGCGGGTAAGTAGCGAGGAAATGTTTTCACTGCATTTGCCTCAGCCGAAATATCGAACCAGCGGAGCAAGCGTTGCCCGGGCGATCGGTAGCGGCAGCCTGCGGGTGATGCTGCGAACCAACTCAAATCGGCCGGCAGAGCTGTCGATCATCTCAGGCGCCTGCTCGCCGACATAGTAGCGCGGTATGGTGGTCTGCTCCGCGAGCCATTTGCGCTTGAAGAAGAGAAGTCCGGACTGACTGGGCGAGTCGGCGCCGAAGTCGAAACGCCGGCAGCCTTCCTCGATGAGTCTGCACATGACGCGGAACAGCATTAGATCATTGGGTCGGGCATGGCGATTGATCGGAAGCGAAACCGAATAGGCATAGATCGCGGTGTCGCGGTCCATCAAGACGATGCAGCCGGCGATGACCGAGCCGCTGGCGTCGTTGACCTGAAAAAGCCGAGCAAGCCGTCGGGGCCCTAAGTCCGCGAACAGTTTCTCGAAAAAGGGGCGCGGAAAAGGTGGAAGGCCAAGACCTTTTTGCGAGCTTTGGTGAAGACGGTACCAGCTTGTAATCGCTGCTGATGTGATGTCGGTCTCGACCACTTGAAGCCCGGCCCGCTCGGCCTGCCGGATCATATTGCGGGTCTTGTCGCCAACGGCCTTGAGCAGCTTCGTCTTGCTCAAGCCGGCAAGCGAGGTCACGCTGTGCATCCAGTGATCGGCCCGTATCAGGCCGGTGCCGACAATGACAGGTTCGGGGTAGGGCACAATCGTTTTAAATTCAATATGGCTGGCGCCGATGTCAATTTTAAGACGCTTTGCTTCATCAAGAAGAGCGGTGAACGTCGCGGGGTCGTCGAACAAGGGCCCACCTCGATCGCGAAAAGGCACGGATACCAGGCGAGGACGACCAAACATGGCCGGAACACGGTAAAGTGGGAATATGCCTCGAATCCGGCCCAATCTGTCTTCTGCGACGAGGAAATAGGACCGGTAGCCGAGTGCCAATCTGAAGATCTCGCGCCAAGCGATATCATGGTAGATCGTCGCAGCAGGTGCGGTTGCAACATAAGCCTGCCATCGGGCCACCTCATCCGGCGTTTCGCCCAGGATCCGCACAATTAACGCGGGGGTCGATTCGGCGGGCATTTCGATAGGCGACAGGTGGTCCATGGGATCTCTCGGCCGGAACCAGGGGAGGATGGCAGCCAGCGTTGTGGGGTCGACTTTCGCCAGCAGGGCTTGTAGACCAGCGCCCTTGGCGGAACAATGGTAGGTTCGATGCTGTATGAAATTAAGAAGGCGGTGCAAGCTTTTAAGCGCCCCGGGATTGACACCACGCCTTGGAAAATGGTGCGCAATGTGGCGCCCTATTACCTGCCAGGCGACCTCAACGTGTCCGCGCCGCTCACCCTGTATTGGTCGATCAACAGCGTCTGCAATTTGCGCTGCAAGATGTGCGACGTCGGTATGATGAATACTGAGGGCATGTTCTTCAAGAATCTGCGCATCGACAAGAAGCTGCACGAGATTGATCTCGACGTGTTCAAGCGCGTGATCGACGAGGTTCACGGCGACAGGCCGTTCATCGCCATCAATTCGACCGAGCCGCTGATGTACAAGCCGCTCGCTCTTGCAGTCGAGCATTGCACGCGGCGCGGGCTTAAGACCGGGGTGACAACAGGGGCTTATGCGCTCGCCAAGCAGGCCGATGCGTTGGCGGAGGCGGGGCTCAGCCGCCTTAGCGTCAGTATGGACGGGCCGCCCGACGTCCACAATCACATCCGCGGCCGCAAGGACAGCTTCGAGCAGGCCTATGCCGGCGTTGAGGCGTTCGATCATGCCTGCCGGCGGCTCGGCCGCAAGGCGGAAATATACATCAACTGCACCATCACCAACATGAACCACAATCGCCTCGTCGACTTCTATGAGGCGATCCGGCCGCTTCCCGCGACCAATGTGAACTTCAATTACATGTGGTTCATCGATCCTGCGACGGCGGCGGAGCACAATGCCCTTTATGGCGACCGCTTCGAGGTGTCGGCGAGTTGCTACAGCGAGTGGATCGATCCTCTTGCCGTCGATATCGATGCCCTCGCCGACCAGATCGACCAGCTCAAGAACCAGCCCAGGGTGCACTTCTCTCCCATCTTCAGCCGCGAAGAGCTCAAGAGGTATTTCCACAAGCCGAACGAATTCGTGAATCCCGCCGGCAAGTGTCTGGCGACATGGTTCTTTCTCCAGGTGCTCGCCGACGGAAATGTCATTGTCTACACGCGCTGTCACACCAGGCCGATGGGCAATGTCAATACGCAGTCGATCGCGGAGATATGGAACGGCCCCGAGGTGAAACGATGGCGCTCCTTCATTCGTGACGTGGGGAAGATGCCGATGTGTAAGCGCTGCGATCTCGTTTACTGAGCAGTGCAGCGTGCTGGCGGTGGCGCAATGAAAAAACTGGAGCTCGCATACGACCGCACCAATTTTTGGGAAGACTATTGGCGCGAACACGGCATCGATTATGATGAGTTCCGCGACCTTGACATGTATCCGATCCGTATGACTTTACGATACGTCCGGCCGGGTCAAGAGATACTCGAATGCGGATGTGGCGCTGGGCGTGTGGTACGGCATCTTACCAAGCACAACTATAACATAGTTGGCTTGGAGTATGACGGCCGCATTGTCAATGAACTCAAAACCTGCAGTCCGCAGTTAAAGATCATCGAGGGGGATGCCGCGGACATGCCTTTCGACGAAAATAGCTTTGACGTTTCTCTTTGCTTTGGAACTGTCGGAACTCTGCACGGCAAGATGGCGGCTGCAGTGCAGGAATTGCGGCGAGTGACACGTCCTGGCGGCAAAATCGTGCTTTCCGTCATGCTGGACAATTCCGCTCGCCGACTGCAAAAACTGCTTAATAGGATAACGACACGGGGGGAGCCGGAATTTTATGCCTGGATGGACAGCGAGCAGGGATGGCGCGCCTATTTTGAGAGCTTCGGGTTCAGTGTCATAGATAGCGAGCCGATGGTTAGTCGATATAATGTTTACTACTGGACACCTATGCTCAGGGCTGGCGAGAAGACCAACCTCACTCTCGCTCGGGTTGATGACAGTGCTTACAGGCTAAATTTCCTTGGGCGTATCTTTTGGCAACTACACAGTACGATCCTGCGGCGCAGTCTTGCGGCGGCAACAACCTTTGCTATGACCAATTTGAAGTAACCATGTTGCGGTCGTCATGCCGTGGCTGATCTGGTGAGCAATAATTATGATCGAGGCTAAATCTCAAATTTCCATCCACGACATTCACCGCTTCTGGAGCGACAATCCCTTGTTCGCCGAGGATGGCGCGCATGAGCTGGGTTCTCCGAGCTGGTTTGAGGAGCATGCAAAGATCGTAATAAACGACGGCTACGCGGGTCATTTTGACAGCCGTATTCTGCCCCCGCCCGAAAACTGTGGGCGAGTGCTCGATCTCGGATGTGGGCCGGGGTTTTGGACTGTCGAACTTTTGCGCCGCTGCAAGATCGATTCGATGACTTCGGCGGACCTCACCGAACGAGCGTTGGAGTTGGCTAAGGCACGACTTGCCCACTATGGGCTTGCGGCTGAGCACAGAATTGAGAACGCCGAGGCGATGACTTTTTCTAACGCCAGCTTCGACCATGTGAACTGCCAAGGTGTTATCCATCATACGCCAAATACTTCAGCTTGCGTCGCTGAGATAGCGCGCGTTCTGCGTTCCGGCGGAACGGCGAGCATTTCCGTCTATTATCGCAACGTTGTGCTTCGTCATTGGCACAGTATTGGCGCAATAGGCGGAGCACTGGCAAGCATGGGCGCCAAGTTACGTGGGCGCGGTCGAGAGGGAATTTATCGCGAACGGGATGCTGATGAGATTGTCCGTCTCTATGACGGTTCCGAAAACCCAATCGGTAAATCCTACGACAGGTCGCAGTTTCAAGCCCTTCTTCAGCCTCACTTTGAAGTTGAGAAAATATACTACCATTTCTTTCCTGCGCGCTCTTTGCCATTTGCAATCCCGCGATTGGTACACCGTGTTCTTGACGCTCGGCTCCCGTTCATGATCTTCGCCAACGTTCGTAAGCACTAGCGTCGGCGCATGCCTTTGATTGCTACGATTGCGTCGCTGGAAAGCTGCCCGACGCCCATCGACCGTCGCAACATGATGACAGGACCAAGGACGGCCGCCGGTAGCAACTCGGCTACATGCAGCACGATTGCGAAGGCCAGCGCCTGATTAAACCCAACCCCACGGCTCTGCAGAACATAGACAACAGCAGCTTCGAACATTCCCAGTCCTGCTGGTAGCGCCGGGATCGCGCTCGCAAGCACTATTGCACCAAATACCAGGGTCACCTCGGGCAGCGAAAGACTTCGCATGGGCAGGAGGTGAAAGAACAAAGCCAATGCCGCAAGGTGAGCCAGCCAGCTTCCGGCTGTCAGCAGCGCAGCACGTGCTATGATGTCGCGCTTCAATATTGTGACGATGTGTCTGCATTGCCTCTCGATGAAACGGGCAAATGGACTGTGACGACCGGCGAGTCGCTTCGACAGCAGGGTGGCGCACGGGCGAAGCACAAACAATGCTGTGAGCCCGCCAATTGGTAGGGCAATCACAAGTGTCCCACCGACGTTCAGCATGCCAGCGACACCCGTGGCGGCAATAGCGCCCACAAATACGACATCGAATAAACGCTCAATGAGCACCGCCGAAAGGCCATGCGCGAGTGGAACGCCAAGTCGCGATCGCAGATAGGTTGCCTTTACAAGTTCCGCGATTCGCCCCGGCGTGACGATATTGAGTGCCGCCGACAGGATAATGGCCTCGACGGCGATCAGCAATGGAATTGGCGGCTTGCGTACAAGGATTGCGTGCCGCCTTGCATACCAAAGATGTCCTGTGATCATCGGGATCTGGAACAGGATGGCGGCCCAGACTAAAGTCCGATCGAACGAGAGCCTGAGGCTAGCGAAATCGATCTGGCGCGCGAGCAAGATCACGACCAAGATGACAAGCGCGAACCGCAGCAGCGTGGCGTACCCAGAGAAATGTCCCTGAGGTCTATCGGAGTCTTCAACGACGGAGACGTCTTGATTATTGCCGGACAGCATACAACCTCTGACCTGCTCCCCGATTTTGCAAACTGGAAACTGTTGGAAAATTGGGGTGATAAGGTGGATTGCCCCTATGTGCATTTGAATCGAAAGATAACGATGGGGGTGGAACAGTCTTCAACCAGAGAGCATATCGTTATTCCTTGACTTGCTTAGTCTTCAGCAGATCGCGGTAGAGTCCAACTAGTTTCTTTGACTCTTGCTCCCAGTTATATTTGTCTTTGACTGCTTTTTGTCCGTCTTTGCCCATGGCTTCGGCTTCGACCGGATGCTCAAGGATCCAGCGAAGTGCATCGGCGATCGCCTTCGGATTGAGCGGATCAACAAGAAGACCGCATTCCGCGCCTCCGACAATTTCTCGCCACAAGGGGAAATCGGAGGCAATAACGGGAAGGCCGGCAGACATGTATTCGAACATTTTGACTGGCAACGCATCGAGATAGTTAATGACCGGATGCAGAAGGACCAGTCCTGCCCTCGAACTGCCGAACAGACGGGCGATTGCCGACCGGTCGATGCTTCCGCAATAGTTGATCTTCGACCAAGCAGGCAGCCGGTGCAGTTCGTCCGCAAAACTGGGCGGGCTTACTTCACCCGCCATTTGAAGAGTAACTTCGGGCTGATCAGAAAACCATTCAAGGGCTCTCACCATTTCCTTAACGCCGCGGATTTCAGCGATCCCGCCGACATAAACAAATTTGTTAGGCCTCTGATCGTAAGGCTGCGGCTCGGCAAGCACGAGTTCAGATTGGATCGGGAAATTCTGCACAAGCACCGTCTTCGCCGATGGAAATCGGGCGGCGATAGTTGGCGTGGCGGCGACGATGCCGGAAAAAGTTGCTGCAGCAAGCCATTCCATCGCCGCAATGGCCTTGCCGACCGGCCAGCGGAAATACACCGGGATCCAGTGCTTGCTCATGGTTTGGCGTGGGGCGTCCTCGTGAACGTCATAGACGACCTGGCATCCGAACAGGCGCAGCAACAGCCCCAGCGGGATCAGCTCCGGATCGTGAAAGTGAACGAGTCTCGGTTTGGCGCGACGAAGAAATTTGAACGCCCGGCAGTTTCCAGCCAGCGAGCGCTTCAATCGACTTCCGGGCAACTTGCCGAGATCGTAAATTGCCGGGCTACCCGGATTGTGGCGGTCGCCGAGCCCGTCCGCAACGACAAGGCTGACGTCTTCGGCGAGCGCGGAGAACAGGGTTTGAACTTGCTTGACAAAGATGCGCGTATCGGCCCGCGGGTGAACGGTGCTCAGGTGCACCAGCTGCAGCTTTTTCATGTCCAGCTCAGGAATAGACTTTGACTTCCCGACCGAGCGCCCGTTGGATCAGGCCCTGGACCTTCTTGAGCAACCTGTAGCGTCCGTCCCATGTAGGAAAATCCGTATGGTGGTGCGACTGAGCGGTCAGGTAGCTGTCGAACTGCTCGCGCGTAATTCTGAGCTTTTTGCAGAAATACTCGATGTCGGTCTCAAGTTCTTCAGGATCGTAGAGTGGTTCCTGCAGCTTCGCCAGCGCCTCATCGCGGGTCATTTGGCCCGAGACAATGAGGCTGGAGAAATGCGGCCTGCGCTTGTCGTAGCCGAATTTGATCGGCAAATAGTAATTCTGGAACAGTTTTGTAAACAGCGACTCGCCGTGCTTTCTGGGGTAGGCGCGCCACCCGATTTCCTCGAGCTCCTTGACGGCAAGCTGCTTATCGTAAGGCATGAAGTTAAGCGGGCGTACCGTCCGCATCCTTTTGATAAAGGGATACCAGAAATAGTAATCGAAGAAGCCGATGGTGCTGTAAGTCTCTAGCGGCCGTTCGCCATACTTCGCGTGAATTGCCTTCAGGTTGATCGCATCCATCGCGCTGCCATGCCAGGCCTGCGGAAAAATGCCTTCGGTCGCCAGGTTGCCGCCGCTGAGGATGTACCGGATGTTGTTGCTAGTCGCGAAGTGATAGAGGCTCGCAAAGAAAACGTGGTCCTGCGGAACGTCCTGATTGGCAACACCGGCCTTGAGGTAAGCAACCTGCAGATCCCGCATTTCCTCCCAGTCGACGACGTGGGTGTGCAGGTCGAAATTGCAGTGCTTGACGATCTTTTCGATGTTGGCGACGGCGAGTTCGCTGTTCCAGCCGGCATCGACGTGCACCACCAGCGGGCGCAATTTCCAGTCCCTGACTTTCAGCGCCATATATGAGCTGTCGACCCCGCCGCTGAGGCCGAGGATGCAGTCATATTCCTGACCGTGTCCGGCAAGACGGATCTGCTCGCAGGTAGCCGCCCATTTCTTGGCGCCAACCTCGTTGGGAAACCACTCGAGCCGCGTCACCTCGTCGAATTTGCGGCAGTGGTTGCAGACCCCCTGCGCATCGAATGCGATTTCAGGATCGCTCGTATCCATGACGCATCGAGAGCACTGCTGATACTGTGGCACGGAGATTTCTCGCTCGAGGAATTGAATGTTTGACGCTTTACTGCGGCTGGTCGATGCCTGCAACGAAAAGCTATGACTTAATGGGCCGAATCGCAACGGGCCGGTCAGGATCAGGCGGATTGGCGGTCCAATGTGGCCAGCGCGAGCGAGCCCGGGCTGCGTGATGGGGCCGAACCGTATTTGGCTCAAACAAGCCGACGGGGTTGCCGCGAGACCCCATGGAACCGCTATAATGTATGCGGGCGTCGTGTTACAAGCGCCGAAGCTCGGTGGTTAGAGCGCTTCGAGGTCATGACTATTTCGCTGCAATTCCTGCGCCATACTGCGATTTTGATGGGCGGTACGGCATTGGCGCAGGCGCTGGCATTGCTAGCGGCGCCTGTGTTGACCCGGCTTTATCAGCCCGCCGAGTTCGGGTTGTTTTCAGCGATCGCCGCCGCTGCCGCAATTCTCTCGATCGTTTCGACGCTGCGCTACGAGCTTGCTATCGTCCTTCCCAAGAGCGAGGCTGAAGCTGTCGGTCTCGCGCTGATCGCGGTCCTAACGACGCTGGTCATCACTGCTGCGGCCGTCTTCTTGCCTTGGCTGCTGCCTTCAACGGCTGCGCGGCTTCTGGGCCCGCTCGCGAACTACTGGTGGCCGGTTCCGCTGCTGGCAGTGCTGATGGCATCGACCCAGATCCTGAATTGTATCGCCAACCGTCAAAGATCTTACGGTTCGATCGCTGCTGGATTGCTGTTTCAGCAAGCCGGAACCGCGGGTTTCTCGATCCTGATCGCCGCGTTTGCGCTGTTCGCCCATGGCCTCGTGATTGGCCGGCTGGCAGGCCAGGTTTGTGCCGTGGTAACTCTTGCGGTGGCGCTGAAATTATGCTTCGCCGCGCGCGGGTCACTCGATTGGCCGCTGATCCGGGACGTCGCGTCGCGGTATCGGCAGTTTCCGATCTTCAATGTCCCGTATAGCCTGTTTGGTGCTGTATCGAAGGAATTCGTCATTCTCGCCTTCACCGCGGTGAGTCACCTGCCGGCCGCCGGCTACTACGGTCTGGCACGCATGGTGCTGACTGCGCCGATCAGTTTTCTGTCGTCCTCGCTCAGTCAGGTTTTCTACAAGGAGGCGGCTGCCAGCATCGGTTCCCCGGAATTCGAGCGCTTGATGCTCGGTCTGCTTCGCACCATCGCCGTGGCACTGGCTCCGGCCTTCGTCTTTGCGTGGTTCTGGAGTCCGTTGGCCTTCGAATTCATTTTCGGATCGCAATGGCGGGAGGCGGGACAGTACGCCTCGATTTTGATGCCGATTGCATTCCTATCACTGTTCACGAGCTGGCCTGAACGTATTTTCGAAGTTCGGGGAAAGCAGCAATATGCGCTGGCGATCCAGGCGACTTTCGATATTTGCTCGCTGCTTGTGATCGTCGTCCTTCTGAGCAAGGGCTATTCGGAAATGGCGGTGGTACGCTCATATGTGACGATCCAGATCGGCTATCACCTGAGCTATCTGTTCGCGGTGTTCGTTTTCGCAGGATTGGGCGCTCGGCAATATTGTGGCTTTCTGTCGTTGCTGACATTGGGAGTGGGGGTTTCCCTCGCAATCCAGTTTCCGATTCAGTACTACCTCTCGCAGGATTACTCCGGAATGTTGTTCGCGGCCTTGGCGGCCATTGCAGTGGCGGCGCCGAGCGGGATCTATTTCGTCAAATATCGAACGCGGCCCTGAGCCAGCCCATCTTTCAATGCCCGAATTCTCGACGAGCGATGGATCGTCCCGGCACCCGGCGACGATTCAATTGCTCGTCCTGCGCGACTGACGTATGCAGGGCGCTCACGCTATTAGCCTAGTTGGGCGATCATCATGAATGTCTGGATCGTTGCGGTCGGTGAGCCCTTGCCTATCGAGCAAAGCAATGAACGTCTTCTGCGGGCCGGCATTTTTTCGAAGATGCTGGCCGCGCGGGGCCATCAGGTGACTTGGTGGACCTCGACCTTCCTGCACATGAAGAAGCGCCATTTGTTCGACTCGGATCGCGTGGTCGAGGTGGAACCTGGCGTTCGGATGCGGCTGCTTCATGGATTAGCTTATGACAGCAATGTGTCATTGCGGCGGCTGATCGACCATTGGATCATCGGGCGGAAATTTGCCGGGCAGGCGGCGAGCGAACCCCGACCCGATCTGATTTTGTGCTCGTTCCCTACTATCGAGTTGAGCCTCGAGGCCGTAAAGTACGGTAGGCGCGAATCTGTTCCAGTGGTTCTCGACGTCCGCGACCTTTGGCCGGATATCTTCGTTGCGCTCGCCCCAAGAGGCCTTCGATCCCTCGTGCGGCTCGTTCTTGCGCCCTATTTTTCTATGACGCGGCGGGCCTTCGAGGGAGCCTCAACGGTGGTTGCGATCAACGAGGGGTTCGTCGACTGGGGCGTGAAACGAGCGGGACGGATGCGAACCAGCCGCGATCGCGCTTTCCCGATGGGGTATCCCGACGTCGAACCTTCCGAGGGTGCGATCACTATTGCGGGGAAATTTTGGAATGACCTCGGCGTCGCCGGAGATGGCGTGTTCAAGGCCATTTTCGTTGGCAATATCGGGCGTCAGTTCGAATTCGAGCCGATCGTCGAGGTTGCCCGCCGCATGGCATGCGAACCGGTGCAATTCATCATCTGCGGAACCGGAAACTTCAGCGAAACGCTCTTACGTCTTTCGAAAGAATTGCCGAACATCCTGCTTCCGGGCTGGGTCGGTTCCGATGAGATTTGGACGCTGATGAGGATGTCGCAGGTTGGTCTTGCTCCCTACCATGCGGAAGAGAGCTTCACTCACAGCCTGCCTAACAAGGCGCTTGAGTATTTTTCCGCCGGTCTACCGATGATTTCCAGCCTTCCCGGTGCGCTGCAGACTCTTCTCGAAACCGCGCAGTGCGGCGTGACTTACGCCAATCGGGATGCGGATGCGCTCGAGGCCGCGTTGCGTCGGCTGCTTTTCGATCCGGATTTGCGGCAACGCCTGGGGGACAATGCGAGGGCGCTCTTCAAATCGCAATTTTCGGCCGCTCATGTCTATTCGGAAATGATCGATCATCTTGAGACCCTGTTGGCCGCCAAGTCCGCTCCGACATAAATGACGCCGAGCTCAGAAAACTGATCCCTTCTGTAGCGAAATTCGCTTTTGTTTAGCCAATTAGCCAAAATCGGAAAGATTTTGGTCCCATATAGCCGATTCCGCCTTCCGCTTGAGTTGCAATGGAGCTATTAACTCGCTTAAGGGGGAGGGGGATGATTGCTGAATACAATCCATTTGAGTCCGGGATAACGGGTTTCCACGCTTTAAACATTCTGCTGGCCATGGTGACCAGCGTGCTGCTCTTTTTAATATTTGTCAAAGCGAGATATCTGTTCATCAAGCCGAGCGTGTGGCTGCTTGCTGTCTCTCACGTTCTTGTGCAGTGGCCGGCGGCGCTCTTCTTTGGATACTATCAGTCTTGGCTACCGCGGCCGATTGAATTTTCGGCGCTGTTTCAAGGAACCATCATTCTCGGCCTCGTGCTAACGGTCCCGCTATTCCGCCCAACCGCCAAACTGGCCTGGGCCCGCCTTGGTGCGAAAGGGGTAACGAACAGCCCAATCGGGATTTCGCCCGACATTTTGGCTATCTCCATTCTAGCGGTCGTCAATGTCGTAGCGATCGGGCTGTACCTGGCGGAGGTTCCGCTTCAGTGTACTGGACTGTATTCTCTTGTGACATCGCCCGACGTCTTTCCGCTGGCGCGAGAAATTTCCCTCAAATTGGTAAAGCCCGCACTCCCGCGCTACGCCCTGACGCTTGCCTCGTCTTCGATTGTTCCACTGATGACTGGACTCTTGGTCATGCAAATAATCAAACATGGCCGCACCCAGTCCTTTGGCGCGACCCTGTCATGCCTAATCTGCCTCATTGCGGCCTGGTTGCTCGCGGATTTGACGGGCGCGAAGGGCGTCTTCGTCGCTTTGTCTCTGGTTGTGACTTTTACCTTCCTGTGGTGGCGAAGAATTTCAGTCAATCCGCTCGTTGCTGCGATAGCGTTGATCTGCTCGCTTCTGCCGGCGATTGCGATAACAACGGTGATCGGGGCGGCGCCGTTTCGAGACCGCGGCTCCTACGATATCGATTTTTGTCTTAATGTTGTGGGACTTTCGATTCCCAGGCTATCTAACGGCAATTTGAAGGCTGAACAGCCAGCTTTACAAGAGAGGCGGAAAGAATTGATTGCATCGCTCGTAATCAAGCAGGACGAAACGATTGCCCCGAGTTTTGATGACGAGAAATCGCATGAGAGGGAGGGGCCCAAATATCTTAAGATACTCAAAGACAATATCATGCCCGTATTTTATCGCGCGGCGGTGGTGCCTCTGCAAACAGGCGGATGGTTCGTCCATCACGAACAGATGCAGGGGCCGATCGGAATTGGAGGAATTCCGCGGATCGCAAGGCTGCTAGGTGTGCCGGTCGTTGACGCGCCCAATCTGATCGGACGAACCTATGGTCCAGTTTACTACGGTCATGAGGTGTCGCCGACCATCAGCGCGTCGACCAGCTTTATATTTGCGAATTATGCATATTTTGGTCCGCTGGCGATTGCGATGAATATCGCTCTGATACTTCTGCTCGACATAGCCTTGTTTGCCTTCGTGAGGGTCAATGCGTTCCTGCTGGTCCCCCTGCTGGGAGCACTTACGCCGGTTTCCTTCAAGTTTCTTGAGGCGGAGTACCTGACTGTTTGGCTGACGCACGGATATGGCGTAATGATCCTACTCGCACTTGCGCTCACTTTTTTTCTCAAGTATTGCCCGCACAATGCGGCGGTGGAGGCAAAAGCATAGCGTCGCTTCAGCAGGAGCGTCCAAGTGATCTGTAGCTGACGGCTTCCTGGTTAATGTATATGCTAATCTGCCTTGCAGGTCCCTGCAAAGGCTTTCTAGTACCTTGATCAAGCCAAAGGCAGTCATCTTGTCCGACACCGCGACCGAGCATTTTCTCAAAGTGACCGAACTGCCCGGGGAAGAGGTTTCCCAGGAGCAACTCGAGCGGCTTTGTCATCGATACTATTGGGCCGCCGAATATGTGCGCGGTCGGGATGTCCTGGAGGTGGCGTGCGGCGCAGGGCCGGGCCTGCGTTACCTCGCCGGGCGTGCGCGAAGCCTCAAGGCGGGCGACTTTTCTCCAGAGGTGCTTGCGCGCGCGCAGCGTCACATTGGGGCAGACGTCGAGCTGCGCGTTTTCGACGCGCAGGACATACCGTATCCGGACGCAAGCGTTGATACGGTAATCATCTTCGAGGCACTGTATTATGTACCGTCCGCGGAAAAGTTCATCGCGGAAGCTAAGCGGGTTCTGCGGCCGGGCGGTGTGCTGCTGATCTCGAACGCAAACAAGGATCTGTACGATTTCAATCCCAGCCCGCACAGTACCGTCTACCATGGGGTCGTGGAGCTGCGGCAATTGCTCGAACAAGCGGGATTTAAGCCTGCGTTTTTCGGATATCTCAAGGTCGATCAGGTGTCATTACGGCAGCGAATCCTGCGGCCGATCAAGAAAATCGCCGTCGATCTTAACCTGATGCCGAAAACGATGGCGGGCAAGAAGCTGCTGAAGCGGCTGGTCTTCGGCCAGATGGTTCCAATGCCGGACACTGTTACTGAAGGTCTCGTTTCATATGCGCCCCCAGAGCCGATCGAGGCCAGCGCCCCGGACCATATTCATAAGGTTTTCTATTGCGCCGCCAGGCTGCCCTGACTAAAACCTACCCGCGCCATAGCGCGGGATTTTGCAGGTTTTTTCTGATTTTGGGCTCACCTTGAATTGGAATAGACGGAGACAATGATGGTTACGCCGGCCCCGGCAATCGCCACGCGACAGGTTCCTTTCTTCAATTATCCGGCGCTGTTCGAACAGGATCGCACCAAGCTGACGCAAATCTTCCTCGATGTGTGCGGCCGCGGCGCCTACATCATGCAGCGGGACCTGAAGGAATTCGAGGCGGCGCTGGCCGCCTTTACCGGCGCCAGGCATGCCATCGGTGTGGCCGACGGCACCAATGCCATCCTGCTCGGGCTGCGCGCGCTGGAGTTGCCGGCGGGGTCCGAGGTGATCATGGCCTCGCATACCTATGTGGCCACCGCCAACGCCGCGTATTTTGCTGGCCTCGTTCCGGTGCCGGTCGATTGTGGTCCCGACCACATGATCGATCCGGCCTCGATCCGGGAAGCGATCACGCCGCGGACGCGCGTCATTATGCCGACCCAGCTCAATGGACGTTGCGCGGATATGGACGCTATTCGCGCCATTGCCAACGAGCACAAGCTGATCGTCGCGGAAGACGCGGCGCAGGCCCTCGGCGCACGCTTCAACGGCACCCATGCCGGCCTGTTCGGCGCGTTCGGAACGATCAGTTTCTATCCCGCCAAGGTGCTGGGCTGCTTCGGCGATGGCGGCGCGGTCCTGACCAATGACGACAAGATCGCAGCCTACGTCCGAATGGCCGCCGATCACGGCCGCAACGAGGACGGCGAATTCGTGATGTGGGGCACCAACTCGCGGCTCGACAATCTTCAGGCCGCGATCCTCAACCATAAGCTGGCGTCGTATGGCGACGTAATGAAGCGCCGCCGCTGGATCGCCGCGCGATACGATGCACTGTTGAAGGGCCTTCCGGAATTGCAGCTTCCCCCGGCGCCCGATTCCGACAGCCGGCATTTCGACATCTACCAGAATTACGAAATCGAGGCGGACCGCCGTGACGCGCTGAAGAACTATCTCAAGGATCAGGGAATAGGGTCGATCATCCAGTGGGCCGGGCAGCCGCTGCATCGGATCAAGGCGCTGGGGCTCTCTCGCTCGCTGCCAAAAACCGATCGGATGTTTGAGCGCTGCCTCATGATTCCGATTCATGTCGCGATGAGTGATGCGGATGTCGATCACGTCGCCAACTCGATCCGCTCGTTTTATGGCCACTGAAGAGTGCGGCTACGCGACTGGCTTTCGCGACACACTTGGCGCTCTCGCCAATCCGAAAGCCTTCACCGGCGCGATCGACCTTGCCCAGGTCGAAAGCGGCTGGGCGGTCTCCAAATTGCGCGAAATGATCCGCATTCGTGTCGCAGAGGAATTTGTCGGTGAGTTGTCCGAAAGCGGGGAGGCGCGTTGTCCATGCCACCTCGGCATCGGCCAGGAAGCCGTCGCGGTCGGCGTCTCCGCGCATCTCAAATCTTCCGACCGGGTGTTCGGCGCGCACCGCAGCCACTCGCATTATCTCGCACTGGGCGGTGGGCTGACCGAATTGTTCGGGGAGGTTCTCGGCAAGGAAATCGGTTCGTCTAAGGGAATGGGCGGGTCGATGCATCTGTACGGACCCGAGGTCGGCTTTCATGGGTCGGTGCCGATCGTCGGTGCGACGATACCTATCGCCACCGGTGCCGGTCTGGCCTGCAAGATGGATGGCGCAGGCGGTATCGCAGTAAGCTACTTTGGCGATGGCGCGGCGGAAGAGGGTCTTCTGCACGAATCCCTCAACATGGCCTCCATCCTCAAGCTCCCGGTCATCTTCGTCTGCGAAAATAATTTGTTCTCGAGCCATCTCGATATTCACCTGCGCCAGCCTCAGAATACCATCGCGCGCTTCGCCACGGCGCATGCCATGCCGTCGCATACGGTCGATGGAAACGACGTCGTCGCGGTCGCGCGGGCGACCGAGCAGCTGGTCGCGCGAGCCCGGAAAGGCGAGGGACCGGGCTTCCTCGAAGCCGTCACCTATCGCTGGAGAGGGCATGTCGGCGCCAAGGAAGATATAGACGTCGGGGTCCGGCGCCATCCCGAGGAGCTTGTGGCGTGGAAGCATCGCGATCCCGTTCGCCGGCTTGCCGACTCGCTGATCGCACGCGGCGCGATGGCCGTCGACGGCGTTGCGAAGATCACCGAGGAGATGAGCGCGGACTGCACCGAAGCCATCGATCGCGCGCGAAAGGCGCCATATCCGCCGGTCTCGAATCTGCTCGATTTCGTTTACCAGCGGGGCGGCAAATGAACGCCCGGATGACTTACGCGGAAGGCATCCGCGCCGGATTTGGGTATCTGTTCAAGACCTATCCGAACGTGTTCGCGATTGGCCAGGGACTGTGGAGTCCCTGGTATGTCGGGGCCTCAATGACCGATCTCGACAAGGAGTTCGGCCGCGAGCGCGTCATCGACAGCCAGGTCAGCGAGCTCTCGACGACGGGCGCGGCGGTCGGCGCCTCGCTGTTCGGCTACCGCCCGATCGTGATTCATCCCAGGATCGACTTCATGCTGCTGGCGGTCGACCAGATCGTCAATCAGGCGGCTAAATGGCACCACATGCTGGGCGGGCAGGTCAGCCCGTCGCTCGTGATCCGCGCCATCATCAATCGCGGCGGCGAGCAGGGGGCCCAGCATAGCCAGGCGCTGCATTCCTGGTTTGCCCATATTCCAGGACTGCGGGTTGTGATGCCGGCCACCGCAACGGACGCACGCGACCTGCTGATCGCGGCGACGCTGAGCAACGACCCGGTACTCTATATCGACGATCGCTGGCTCTACGACTGGGACGACGAGGCCACACCGATTGTCGAACTCGATCTCGCCCGACAGGGGCCGCTGGTGCGGCGGCAGGGTACCGACCTGACGATCGCTGCGGCAAGCTTCTCCGTGCGCCTTGCCATGCAGGCCGCCGAAGAACTGGCGAAGCAGGGCATCTCCGCGGAGGTCGTGGACGTGCGCGTGCTAAACCCAATAGATCCTGCGCCGATCGTCGAATCCGTCCGCAAGACCGGACGTCTTCTCGCCGTCGATGGTGGCTGGCGAACCTGCGGCTTCGCGGGAGAACTGCTGGCGCTGGCGTCTGAAAGTCTGCCGAGCTCGACCTGGAAATCGCCGCCGCGGCGCGTGACGCTGGTCGATGCGCCTGCGCCGACATCGAAGCCGCTCGAAGACGCTTACTACACCAAAGCGTCCGATGTCGTCGCCGCCGCCCAATCCCTGATCTGATGAGGCGGAACGGCATGAAGCGCATCTTTGATATCGTGGTCTCCGCCGTCGGTTTGCTCGGCACCAGCGTGGTCCTTTTGCCGACGATGTTCCTGATCTGGCGGCAGGACGGGTTCTCGCCGTTTTATATTGCGCCGCGGACTGGCATGAACGAACGTCCGTTCCGGATGGTCAAGCTGCGATCGATGATCAAGAACGCCGACAAGTCCGGCGTCGATTCCACCTCAGCCGGCGATAACCGCATTACCGCCGTCGGCCGCTTCGTTCGCAAGTACAAGCTCGACGAGATGACGCAGCTGTGGAATGTGCTGAAGGGCGACATGAGTCTTGTCGGTCCGCGCCCCAACGTCAAGCGCGAGACCGATCTCTATACGCGGGAAGAAAAGAAGCTGCTCAGTGTTCGTCCCGGCATCACCGATTTCGCGTCGATCGTGTTTTCCGACGAAGCCAATATCCTGGATGGCAAGCCGGACCCCGACATCGCGTACAATCAGCTGATCCGGCCCGGCAAGTCGCGGCTGGGCCTGTTCTATGTCGAGAATTCCAGCATCTGGGTGGATATTCAATTGATCTGGCTGACGGCCGTATCGTCGGCCTCGCGCAGCTCAGCGTTGCGCGGCGTCGCGCGAATTCTCCAACGGATGAACGCGCCTGCGGATCTTGTCGATCTCGCCCGGCGCGACAAGCCATTGATTCCGGCGCCACCGCCGGGCGCGACGCAGATCGTCACCAGCCGGGACGCGGTCGCGATCTAGAGAAAAGCAGACGTGAGACCGCAACCGTTCCGATCCTTTGGCTGGCCGATCCGCGCCTGAATCCGGCAGCGGTCGGTCCCTGGCATATTAACCCGGCCAAGGCCGGTATATTTGTTGACCTCTGCGCTTCGGTCCATATACAGAACGTCACGGTCTGACCTCCGAACCCGGCTGTGCAAGGAAATATATTCGTGCGATCAAGCTTTTGGATGGCATCAGCGTCCGTCAGAACATCACGAGCCGGCATATGAAATCGAACTTGATTGACAAGCTTAAGTCCAGAAAGGCCGTCATCGGTATCGTCGGCCTGGGCTATGTCGGACTGCCGCTGACGCTCAGATATTGCGAGATCGGATACAAGGTCATCGGCTTCGACATCGATCAAAACAAGATCGACATTCTCAAGCGCGGCGAGTCCTACATCGAACATATTCCGGCCGGTAGCATCAAGAAGGCGGTCGCCGCCAGCTTTGAACCGACCGCCGACTTTTCGCGAGCGGCCGAGGTCGATGCCCTGATCCTTTGCGTGCCGACGCCGCTCAATAAATACCGCGAACCGGACTTGAGTTTCGTGCTCGACACGGTCGAATCGCTGGTTCCATATCTGCATTCGGACATGGTGGTTTCGTTGGAAAGCACCACCTATCCTGGCACCACGGACGAAGAGTTGAAGCCGCGCATCGAAGCGCGAGGGCTCACAGTCGGCCGCGACATCTTTCTGGTGTTTTCGCCCGAGCGCGAGGACCCAGGAAACCAGAAGTTTTCCACGCAGACAATTCCAAAGGTGTGCGGCGGACATACTCCGGATTGCCTGCAAGCCGGTCTTGCGCTTTATGGAAACGTCATCGACAAGGTTGTTCCGGTCAGTTCGACGCGCGCGGCCGAGCTGACTAAGCTTCTCGAGAACATTCACCGGTCAGTGAATATCGGCCTCGTCAACGAGATGAAAATCGTCGCCGACAAGATGGGCATCGACATCCATGAAGTCATCCGGGCCGCGGCGACCAAGCCGTTCGGCTTCGTCCCGTATTATCCGGGACCAGGGATCGGCGGCCACTGCATTCCGATCGACCCGTTTTATCTCACGTGGAAAGCGCGCGAATACGGAATGCACACGCGGTTTATCGAGCTTGCCGGCGAGATCAATTCGTCGATGCCCGACTACGTAGTCTCCAAGGTCGCGGACGGATTGAACTCAAGGAAGAAGTCAATCAACGGCAGCAAGATCCTCATTCTAGGGATCGCGTACAAGAAGAATGTTGACGACATGCGGGAGTCTCCGTCGGTATTTCTGATGGAGCGCCTGCGCGATCTCGGAGCATCAATCTCCTACAGCGATCCGCATATTCCGGTGTTTCCAAAAATGCGGCAGCATCAATTCTCACTGTCCAGCGTCCCACTCACTGCCGAAAACATCGCCGGCTTCGATTGCGTGTTGCTGGCAACCGATCATGACAAGTTTGATTACGAAATCATCAGGACAAGCGCGCAATTGCTGGTCGATTGCCGCGGCAAATTCCAGGAAACCGCCAGCCACATTGTCAAGGCATGAATATGCGCCAGTATCCCCCGAACATCACCTCACGGAAAATACGCTTTGCGCTCGTCGGGTGTGGGCGGATTGCGCAGAACCATTTTATGGCTCTCAAGAAGCATGAAGATCGCGCCGAGTTAGTGAGCGTTTGCGACATCGATGCCAAGGCGCTGGCCACCGCCGCTGAAACGACCGGCGCGAAGCCTTACCACAATTTGCGAGAGCTCCTTGAGAAGTCAGATGCTGACATAGTCGCGTTGACGACGCCGAGCGGTCTGCACGCCGAGCACACCGTGGAAATCGCGGCGACCGGTCGTCATGTCATGACCGAAAAGCCGATGGCGACGCGATGGCATGACGCCCTGCGGATGGTGAAAGCTTGCGACGAGGCCGGCGTTCGGCTGTTTGTGGTCAAGCAGAACCGTCGCAATTCGACGCTTCAGCTTCTGAAGCGGGCGATGGACAGGGGACGCTTTGGCCGCATTTACATGGTCAACATCAACGTGTTCTGGACCCGCCCGCAGGACTACTATGACAGCGCGAAATGGCGCGGGACATGGGAATTCGACGGCGGGGCTTTGATGAATCAGGCCAGCCATTACATTGATTTGTTGGATTGGCTGATCGGCCCGATCGAGAGCGTGCAGGCCTATACCGCGACCCTGGCCCGCAACATCGAGGTCGAGGATTCCGGTGTCGTTGGTGTGCGATGGCGCTCCGGCGCGCTTGGATCGGTCAACGTTACGATGCTTTCCTATCCGAAGAACTTCGAAGGCAGCATCACGATCCTAGGCGAGAAGGGCACTGTTCGAGTCGGCGGGGTTGCGGTGAACGAGATTCAGCATTGGGAATTCGCCGAGTCCGATGCTGATGACGAAAAGGTCAAATCGGCGAGCTATGAAACTACGTCGGTGTACGGACACGGGCACCCGCTCTATTATGATAACGTCATCGAGGTGCTTCGCGGTGAAGCAGAGCCAGCCACTGATGGCCGCGACGGCCTTAAATCGCTCGAGGTCCTGATCGCAGCCTACCTATCGGCCCGCGACGGCCGGCGCGTGCCTTTGCCGTTGGAATACTGACATGGCCGTCAGCATTCACCCCACAGCTATCGTTGACGAAGGTGCCCGAATTGGGGACGGAAGCCGGATCTGGCACTGGGTTCATGTTTGCGGGAAAGCTCAGATTGGCAAGGGCTGCTCGCTCGGACAGAATGTCTTTGTTGGCAACGACGTTATCATCGGCAACAACGTCAAGATCCAGAACAATGTGTCTGTCTATGATGCGGTCCGCATCGAGGACGACGTGTTTTGCGGCCCGAGCATGGTTTTCACCAACGTCTATAATCCGCGGTCTGCAATCACCCGCAAGGACGAGTACCGGGAAACGTTCGTTCGCAAGGGTGCGACGCTGGGTGCGAATTGCACGATAATCTGCGGCTGCACCATCGGGGAGAATGCGTTTGTCGCCGCAGGCGCGGTAATTAATCGTGATGTGATGCCGTTCGCCTTGATGGCTGGAGTACCGGCGCGCCGGCTCGGATGGATGTGTAGCTGTGGCCGTCAGCTTCCGAAAATCACGGGTGACGTGGCCTGTGACGCATGCGGTCGCTGCTACACGATCAGCAAGCAAAGCTGCACCCTTCTGTCCGAGGCAACGAGATGACGATCCAATTCATCGATCTCAAGTCGCAGTACCGCGCCATGCGGGAGCCGATTGACGATCGGATCCAGAAGGTCCTGAATCACGCTCAATTCATCATGGGGCCGGAAGTTCGGGAGATGGAGGGCCGGCTCGAGGCCTATGTCAGTGCGCGTCACTGCATCAGTGTCGCCTCGGGTACCGAAGCCTTGCTCATCGCACTCATGGCCATCGGCATCGGTCAAGGCGACGAAGTGGTCACGACACCCTTTACCTTTGCCGCTACAGCTGAGGTGATCGCGCTTCTCGGCGCCGTGCCGGTATTCGTCGATATCGAGGATGACACCTGCAATATCGATCCGAAGCTAATCGAAGCCGCTATCACGCCACGTACCAGGGCGATAATGCCCGTCTCACTGTACGGTCAGGCTGCCGACATGGATGAGATTAATGCCATCGCGCTTCGGCACAATATTCCGGTGATCGAGGATGCCGCGCAGAGTTTTGGCGCTGAGTATAAGGGCCGCAAGAGTGGCAACCTGTCCACGATTGGCTGTACGAGCTTTTTCCCGAGCAAACCGCTGGGATGTTACGGCGATGGCGGTGCCATCTTCGTGTCTGATGATGCTCTCGGCAAAGCGATGCGTGAAATTCGCGTTCACGGCCAAGAAAAGCGGTACCACCATACGCGCATCGGCGTGGGTGGTCGGATGGACACCCTGCAGTGTGCGGTCGTGCTGGCGAAGCTCGACAACTTCGCTTGGGAAGTTGAACAGCGGATAGTGCTCGGCGAACGGTACAGGACGATGCTGTCAGGAATCCCTGGCGTTCAGCTGCCGGTGGTGCGCAGAGATCGCAACTGCGTCTGGGCGCAATTCACAATTCAGACCGATCAACGTGATCAGCTGATATCGTCACTCGGCAAGGCCGGTGTTCCGACTGCGGTTCACTATCCCGTCCCGCTGCATCAGCAGCCGGTTTACGGTCCGCTTTGCCGCATTGTGGGATCACTGGAGATTTCGGAACGTATAGCAAAGCGGGTCGTCAGTCTTCCCATGCATCCCTATATGGACAATGACACCATGCAGCTGATCGTAAGCGCGCTCAAAAGCGCGGTGAGTGGTAGCTGAATCTGCCGGTGACAAAAGACACCAACGCGATCAGGGGACGGCGATGTGGGATCTGGTCGGGCAAACCTTTACCGATCCAGGCGTGCTACATACTTGTGGACCTCGCGTTGATGCTCGGGATACTCGGCCGCCGCGTGTATTGATGTGTATTTGCGGTGTGAGCTTGCCGAAATCGACGGGCAAGATGAGCTGCACGACCCGTAATCGAAATTAGGAGGTCGATCATCCTACCTCCGCGCTTGCTTCCAGCGGTTGATCGGCCGCTGCATGGTCCGGCATGTGGTTTCTGAGTTTTTGGAGTTTCGATGAAGATCGTTACAATCATTGGAGCGAGGCCGCAATTCATCAAGGCGGCGGCGCTGTCGCGCGCAATAAAAGATCGCTTTGCCGGTCGCGTCGAAGAAATCCTGATTCACACAGGGCAGCATCACGACGATAACATGTCGAAGGTGTTCTTCGACGAACTTGATATCCCCGATCCTCGCCATCATCTTGGAATCTCCGGCGGTCGACACGGAGAAATGACCGGCCGAATGCTGGGGGCGATCGAGGCCAAGCTGATCGAGGAAAAGCCGGACTGGGTTCTGATCTACGGCGACACCAATAGCACGCTGGCCGGCGCACTAGCGGCAGTTAAACTTCATATTCCGCTCGCGCACGTCGAAGCGGGGCTGCGCTCCTTCAATATGCGGATGCCGGAAGAGGTCAATCGTATCGTTTCCGACCGGTTTTCTACGCTGTTGTTCTGTCCGACCGCTACAGCGGTCGTCAATCTGGCTGCCGAAGGCATCACGAAGGGCGTTCACAATGTTGGTGACGTCATGTACGATGTTGCCCTGTTTTACAAGACGCTGGCCCGCCAGCAGACGAACATTCTTGCCAGACTTGGGCTTGAAGAAGGGCGCTACCTGCTCGCTACTTGCCATAGGGCTGAAAATACTGACGATCCACAAAGGCTGTCGCAGATCATGCAGGTGATGGTCGAGCTTGCGCGGGACTTTCCGGTTGTTTTTCCGCTCCATCCGCGGACGCGTGATTTGCTGGTGACGCACGGCCTGTCTGACAAGCTCGCATCGCTTAAGGTCACGTTGCCTCTGCCATTCCTCGATATGGTAGCGCTCGAGCAGTCGGCGCACCTTATCTTGACCGACTCCGGCGGCGTTCAGAAGGAGGCATACTTCTTCGGCGTTCCCTGCGTAACGATGCGCGACGAGACGGAATGGATCGAAACCGTTTCACTCGGTTGGAATAAGATCGCCGGCGCAGACAAGAATAAAATTCTGGCTGCCGTCCGAAATTTTGTCAGGCCTGCCGTGGCTCAAGAGACGCTGTACGGTACCGGCGACGCCAGCGGTGCTATCATTCAGGCTATGCTCTGAAGCTACGTCGCTTCCGACTGCTGTAGTAATGCAGGCTGAAGCGACGAATGTAGCGTCATTCACGGCAGAAATTTGGTAAGTTCTTCCTGTGACGGATAGCTGATGAGCACGGCGCGATGTTTTCCGTGAAACACGAACATGCTTCCCGCGGCAACTGCGGATACCCCGGCTTCTAATACGACACGCCGCATGTCTTCGATCGAACCTGCGCCACCGCATGCGATGATTGGGACGTCAACCGACGCCGCTATTCTCTTGAGCAGTTCGATGTCATATCCGCTCGCCGTGCCATCCCGGTCGATCGAATTTATAAGAATTTCACCGACGCCGAGCTTCGCGAGTTCCGCCGCATAGCGGACTGGATCTTCCTTAGTGTTCGACCGGCCGCCGTCGATCCAGACTTCATGCCTGCCAAGAAGCGTGCGCCGGGTATCGATGGCGGCGACGATGCTTGAGCTTCCGAATTTGTCGCAGCTTTCTGCTACCAGCCGCCGGTCGAGGAATGCGGCACTGTTCAGTGAGATTTTCTCGACGCCAAGTCGGTGGAGGCGCTTTATTTGGTCGATCGATCTGATGCCGCCGCCGTAGGTCAGCGGCATGAAACATTCGCCAGCGATATCGCCGATCAGTTCAAAATTGGGCTCACGCTTGTCCGGGGTTGCGCCGATGTCGAGCAGCAGAATTTCGTCGACTTCCTTGTCGTTGAAGATCCGGACCGCGTTAACGGGATCACCCACGTATTTGGGCGTCTTGAACTTGACTGTCTTATAGAGGCCATACTCGCGCAGCAGCAGGCACGGAATGACGCGGGTCTTCAGCATGAGACGAAGTGCTCGCTGAAATTCTTGTAGATCTGAAGGCCAAATTTGTGACTCTTCTCAGGATGAAATTGCATGGCGAGCACGTTTTGGTGGCCCATGACGCTGACAAACGGATAGCCGTAGTCAGTCGTCGCCAGCGCATCGGCCGGTGACGACGGCAGCATATGGTAGGAATGAACGAAATAGAACCGCATCGGCTCGGGCAGATCTGCGAAGATGCCAATGCCGGGGCGCGTCGGCTTGATCGTGTTCCAGCCCATATGCGGAATGCGCAACTTCTGATCCTTTGCGGTCTTGAACCGAACGATCTGGGCGTCGATCCAGCCGAAACCAGCGAGCTTGCCTTCTTCGCTCGATTTCGCGACCAATTGTGCGCCGAGGCATACGCCAAGGATCGGCTTGTGTTGTTCGGTCACCAGTTCGTTGAGCAGGTCGAAAAGCTCCAACCGATGCAAATTCGAGATCGCCTCGTCGAATGAGCCGACCCCGGGCAACACCAGCTTGTCGGCCGCGCGCAAAATGTCAGGTGCGCGCGTGATCACCGCCTTGGCACCGACCTTGCGAAGCATGTTGAACACGGATCCGACTGTGCCGATATCGTAATCAACAACAGCGATCATCTTGAGTAGCACATCTTGGTCACCATCACCTTATGGATACCGTAATATTCCAGATCTCACACGGTATCGATCGGCTGATCCTAATACATGGGACACTTGGCGATTGCCATCCAGAATTTACGACTCCAGATCAAAATTGATGCTGTATCGCCAATAGGTTACTTGCTATTTCGATGGCACTTGCTACCCTTCGAGAAATGATGAAGAAATGAATGAAACCAGGCTGTCATTCCATATCCCAGCAAAATGGCGCGACGTCGAACGCTGGCGGACGACCGCTGACGTTTTTGCGACATTAGCTGCAGTCACGCTGCCATGGTCTACTTCGCTCCCCGCCATTTTTATTGTGCTCTGGCTCGTGGCTCTGACCCCTACACTAGAAGTTCCTCATGTCCTGGAAATGCTTAGGCGGCCGGTTTGCGCGTTACCTATCGCCTTCGCAGCACTGGCCCTGATTGGAACCTTATGGTCGGAAGTAGCATGGGCGGCGCGGATACATTCGGCGAGTTCAAGTGTGAAATTTTTCGTTTTGCCGCTTCTTTTTTACCACTTCGAGAGGTCAACGCGTGGGGCATGGCTTCTGGCAGGTTTCATTGGGTCCTGTTTTTTGCTGGAGATATTGTCTTGGATAGTCACTGTTAAACCCAACCTCAGCTTGAAGCGAGACGCCGTGTATGGCGTACCGGTCAAAAATTGGATTGATCAAGGTCAGGAGTTTGTGTTTTGCGCCGTTGTGCTTGTTTGGGCCGCTCTTCGCTTGCTCAGAAGCCGGAAACCCATCTTGGCGATTGGATTCATGGCGCTGGCGACAAGTTTTTTTCTCAACATGGCCTTTGTAAACGTTTCGCGCACAGCCTTGGTTTGTTTGCCAATTATGCTCCTGATGTTAATTCTGCTTGAGTTGAATCTTCGAGAAATGCTTCTTACGATAACTGCTTCGATCGTTCTTGTTGCCGTGGTATGGATTTCGTCACCTCTTGTGCGTACAAAGGCCGAGGCAATTTTTACGGATTTTATCAGTTATCGGGATTCCCGCGCGTCAACTTCAGGAGGGCAGCGGCTTGAATTTTGGCGAAAATCTTTGGGATTCGTTGCCATCGCTCCAATCATCGGTCACGGGACGGGTTCTACTTTGTCCCTATTTGAGCAAGCTGCAGTCAATCAAACGGGCGTTTCAGCTGAAGTGGTTGCAAACCCACACAATCAAACATTGTATTCCGCAATACAATGGGGCTCGGTCGGAGTTTTGATTCTCTTTGCCATGTGGCTCGCGCATTTGCTGCTATTTCGTGGCGAGGAATTTGCCGCACGGGTGGGATTTTTGGTCGTTTTACAGAATATTGTAGGTTCGTTATTCAATTCACACCTTTTAGACTTTCATGAGGGATGGATGTACGTCTTGGGCGTTGGTGTCGCTGGTGGCATCCTGATGAAAAAACGGCACGATGAGACCCGATGAATCGACCGCTGCATCTGAGCCGCCGTTGAAGGAGCGGCGCTCAATTTTGTTAGGATAGGAAATTTACTATTGGCGAGCGCGGCTCATCTGACTAAGCCCACACGCAAGGCATGATCTCGCGCGTCTCGGTTAGCCGGGCGTTTTGCACCACGGCAGAGGCAAGAGTGGGAGGTCGGAAAGATTCCATTCGCATATCCGTTCCGGGCCGCTGCGCTTGAGTACCAACTTCACCGGCTCGGCTTGGCCGACCACGAGGTGCAGACCCACCAGCGTTGCAATGATTGGATAAGCCCGCTTGTGAAACCGCAAGTCGCTCATGCGATCAAGCAGAATTGCGCCCGCGAGAATGATCAAGGGGTCGGTGAAAACGAAATATTCCGATTTGAGGTTGCGGCGTACGCCGAGCGCGTCGATGCCAACGGCGGCCAACAGAAGCACGAGGGCCTGTAACGCGGTCTGTCGTTCACCGCGGCGCCACGCGAAGACGATGCCGGGAGCAACTAGCCAGATCAGAAATACCGTGGGTCGCGGCGAGGAATGCAGCACGAACGTATAGCGTGCGAGAACGGATGCTACGCTCTTGAACAGCAACACCAATTTTCCAGAAAAGCCGGAATCGTTTGCGATATGGGCCGTCTCGGCATCCGCAAAAATCAGCATCTTTTCCAAGGGATTTACGACCGCGATGACGTTGCTGGTATTGTATTCAAGCTTGAGCACGAGACATGCAATGAGCGCCCCCGCGGCAACGGCAAACATAGAGGCGAGTGTTTCAGCTGCGCTGACACGCCAGATCGTCGCGAATATAACCATGCATGCGCCGACCAGGGTTAGTAGCGCCGCCTGATACATGCCGAACTTGCCGAGAAACAACGGATGGAATTGGGCCGCGTCGAGCAGAATGCGATCGAACCCGATGGCAATGAGCGGAAAGGCGGCCCACGCCGCCACGGCTGCTGCAAGTGCGGCGACGGCAGCGGAAAGCCATGCCGATGCCGGGTCGCGCCAGAATGCGATGCTGGCGCTGCTTACGGTGCCAAATGGCAGGATAAGGAGCGGCAGCGTGGCTACGAGTAGGAAAGCTTGCACCTTGTTCTCCAGCCCGAGAACGCAGAGGCCAGCGGCGAGCGCCATCCCGAACGGGCGCACGACGTTGGCGCGTCGCCCAATCACGATCAGGATCAGGAGCGCAAACAACACCGGACAGGCTGCGAGAAGCTCGCTACGCAGAATGCGCGAGTGAACCGCGATGCCGCCGGAAAACGCAAATGCGAATGTCGCGATCAGCGCTATGCGCCAGTCTCGAATTATCAGGCGAATGAGGCCAGCAAAGATCAGAACGCACCCTGTCGCTGTTAGCCAGGCGAGCACGCGTCCGGCGCGAACGGCGCTGGTCATTGCGACATCAAACGCGGCGGGGCTGGAGGCTGGTGGAATGTTTGAAAGCGTGTAGGCATCGAGCAGATCGAGCCCATGCAGCAACTTGAACCAAAGCTGTACTGAAAGAATGGTGATGTAGGCCGTGTGATCGAAATATTGTTGCGGCTTGCCGTCGTTCAAAATGAAGGCATTATAGATCACCATGAAATCCATGTCGGCGTTGCGCCAGTAGACCAACGCGTAGCCAAACATGACAAATGATGCCGCAAGACCGGCAACGATGGTCGCTAATCCTTTTCGCCAGCCAAGATACGTAACCCGGTCGAACGCGTCCGGCGCTGGCTCAGGCGTAGAATTTGTGGTGCGAAGCTGGTCCATGCTGGCTATATTTTAGCCCAGCCCGGGGTTCAAAGCGACCGGCGCCTGTCGAAAGATGCGTACAGATTGGCTTAGGAGGCAGCGAATTGTGTAGTTCCGCCGCGGTCTACCGGCTGCAATCTCGCAAGTGGAGCGAATTATTAGCCAGGATGTGACGGAGACTTGAGGGCGCATAGCGTCCGCCGTTTGCCGCGAACACGGGACGGACGTTTGGTGTAAGGGAAATCAAACCGGATCGTGACTTTCAACAAGGGGAGCGGAGAGAGTGTTGCGTGGGAGATCGGGCAAGTCATTTGGAATCGTACGCTGTTCGTCACAACCGGCGTTCGTCTGAGATGATCTTGCCATCGTTAGGAAGCGACCCCGGAGAGACCAGGTCGACAACCCCGCTGAGTTTGGCGATGGTGCGCAATGTCGAAGCTATGGCCTGGCGCAGGTCGCGGTTTGCGTTCCTTGCCTCGGCCTTGAGCGTCATCACATCGGTCTCACCCTCGCGCGTCACGACGAGACGCAGCCGCCCCAACTCGGGATGACGCTTGCCGATCTCCGCGACCTGCTCGGGCCGCACGAACATGCCCTTGATCTTGGTGGTCTGGTCGGCGCGGCCCATCCAGCCCTTGATGCGCATGTTGCTTCGTCCACACGGGCTCAGGCCGGGCAGCGCCGCCGTGAGGTCGCCGATGGCCAGACGAATCCAGGGGTGATGCGGATCGAGCGAGGTGACGACGATTTCCCCGACCTCGCCCTCGGCGACCGGATCGCCGGTGCCGGGCCGCACGATTTCCATGATCAGGTCCTCGTTGACCACCATGCCGTCATGGGATGAGGTCTCGAACGCAATCAGGCCGAGATCGGCGGTGCCGAACGCCTGGTAGGCATCGATCCCGCGGGATTTGATCTCGTCCTGGAGCGACTTCGGAAACGCCGCGCCCGACACCAGCGCGCGCTTGATCGAGGAGACGTCGCGCCCGGCGCTGTCGGCCGCGTCGAGCAGGATCTTGAGGAAATCCGGGGTGCCGCTGTAGCCGACCGGGCGATAGGCCTCGATCAGCTCGAATTGCGCTTCGGTGTTGCCGGGACCGGCTGGAATCACGGCGCAGCCGAGGGCGCGCGCCGAGGCGTCGAAGATGAAACCGCCGGGCGTCAGGTGATAGCTGAAGGTGTTGAGCACGATGTCGCCCGGCCGGAAGCCCGCGGCGAACAGCGCCCGGGCGCCGCGCCAGGGGTCGGCTTGGGTACCCTCGGGCTCGAAAATCGGACCGGGCGATGTAAACAGCCTCCCAAACGAGCCAGGAAGGCCCGGGACAAGGCCGCCGAACGGCGGGGCGGATTTGTGCAGGGCAGGGAGGTCGGCTTTGCGCAGCAGCGGCAGGCGGGCCAGCGCCGCACGGCTGGTGATCCCGGCCGGATCGATGCCCCGGAGGCGTTCGGCATAGGCCGGCGCCGCCATTGCCTTGCGCAGCACCTCCGGCAGCCGCGCAAACAGGTCAGCCTCGCGCGCGGCGGGCGGCCGGGTTTCGAGGGCGTCGTAGTGGTCGGTCATGTACCGTCTCGCCTTGTCTCGCTTGCCTCGCCCCGCTTGCGGGGAGGGGAAGAAGAGGTCCTTACAGCCACCGCTTCCGCCGCTTGAAGCTTTTCAGGTTCTTGAAACTCTTGCGCTGGTCGCCGGCGCCGCCGAGGTAGAATTCCTTGACGTCCTCATTGTCGCGCAATTCGGTGGCCGAGCCGTCGAGCACCACCTTGCCCTGTTCCATGATGTAGCCGTGGCTTGCCACCGACAGCGCGGCGCGCGCGTTCTGCTCCACCAGCAGGATGGTGACGCCGAGATCGCGATTGATCTTGCCGATGATGCCGAACACTTCCTTGACCAGCAGCGGCGACAGTCCCATCGACGGCTCGTCCATCAAGATCATCTTCGGGCGCGCCATGAGTGCGCGGCCGATCGCCAGCATCTGCTGCTCGCCGCCGGAGAGATAACCGGCCAGCCCGGTGCGCTCCTTCAGGCGCGGAAAATAGTCGAACACCCTGTCGATGTCGGCGCCGATCTCGTTGTCGGTTCGGGTGAAGGCGCCGAGCCGCAAATTCTCCAGCGACGTCATGTCGGCGATGATGCGGCGGCCCTCCATCACCTGGAAGATGCCGCGGCGCACGATCTTGTCGGGATCGATGCCGTTGATGCGCTCGCCGTCGAACAGGATTTCGCCGCGGGTGACTTCGCCGTCTTCGGTTTTGAGCAGTCCCGAGATCGCCTTCAGCGTCGTCGACTTGCCGGCCCCGTTGGCGCCGAGCAGCGCCACGATCGCGCCCTGCGGCACCTCGAGGCTCAGGCCCCGCAGCACCAGGATGACGTTGTCGTAGACCACCTCGATGTTGCGCACGCTGAGCAGCGGCGCGATGGCCTGCGCCGCCGCTGCTGCAGGGCGATCGATTTCAGTCGCTTCGGTCATGGTCGATCCTGACGTCGTCGTAGAACCCACGCTTCGTACCACCCACTGCCGTCATCCCCCGCTTTCGCGGGGGACGACAGCCTGAGTGCGTTGGGCCGCCTCTCGGCGACCGCTAGCTTACCAGCCGAGCCATTCGGGCTTGCGCGGCAGGTCGATGGTCTTGACCTTCTCGAGCTTGATCACGCCGTTCTTGGCGAGCTCGTTGAGCGGCGCGTCGGTCGCACCGGCGATCTTCATGCGATACAGATCGACCTTGAGCGTGCCGCGGTGATCCTTGTCGGTAAAGGTCGACGGGTTGCAGACGCCTTCCATGCCGGCCGGCACCCAATCCTTCTTCTGGTAGAAGCCCTTCTTGACGTTCTCGCCGGTCGCGCCGCCGTTCTTGGCGGCCCATTCGACGGCTTCCTTCGTGTAGAGCGCACTGCAGACGCCCGCGATGTAGTGCACCGGCCGATAGGCCGTTCCGGCCGCATCCGACATCTTGGAGATTTCCATCAGGGTTTTCATGCCGGGTGCGTTGCCACCCCAGGCCACCGCTGTGCGCAGCGGAAACACCACGCCGTTGGCGGCGGCGCCGGCGGCCTTGGCGGCGTTCTCGTCCATGCCCCAGACGTTGCCGAGGAACTGGACGTCGACGCCCGCAGCCTTGCAGGCGTTCAGGACCGAGATGTTCGAGCCCGCGGTGTTGCCGAGATAGGCGTAGTTCGCGCCGGAGCTCTTCAGGGTCAGGCACTGCGCGCTGTAGTCGCCGGGCGTCAACGCGAACACGATCGGCGGCAGCAGTTCGAAGCCGAGTTCGGCCGCGATCGCTTCACCCGCAGCCTTCGGGGCGTTCGGATACGGATGGTTGGCGCCCATATGGACGAATTTCGGCTTGCCGGGCTTGCCCTTGGCCTTCCAGTCCTCGGCGGCCCAGGTCAGCATGCCGCGAACCGCGTCTGAATAACTCGGGCCGTAGAAGAAATTGTAGGGAGCGGGCTTGGCCTTGCCGCCTGCACCGGTTGGGTCGGACAGCGCGGCGGCGTAGGACGCCGAGATGTCGGGAATCTTGTCTTCGGCGAGGAAGCCAGTGAGGGCTTCGGTGTCGGCGGTACCCCATCCGAGAATGGCGGCGACCTTGTCGGCGCCCGACCATTTCTTGTACTGGGCGATCGCGCGCGGCACCTGATAGCCGTAATCGACGGTATCGAGGTTGACCTTGGTCTTGTTGATGCCGCCGGTCTTGTTGATCCAGGCGTAAGTGTCGACGATTCCTTGTCCGTAGGGCGTTCCGACGTCGGACGTCGGGCCGGAATAATCGACCAGATTACCAAGCGGTATCGGCGTCTGGGCCATGGCGGGCGTGACGGCGGACATGCCGCCAAGCATCGCCGCCAAGGCGGCGCTGTTGAGAAGAGCTTTCATGTTCATAAGCATAATCCTCCGGTTTTCTTCTCGAGGTCTTCTTGTTGTCTGCCCGTTCCGACCTCAATGCGAGAACGGGTAGAGTTTCCAGTAAGCCTTGATCTGGCGCCAACGATGCGCGAGTCCATCCGGCTCGAAGACCAGAAAGACAATAATGATGAGTCCGATGGCCATCTCGCGCAAGAATGCGATGTTATTCTTGAGTCCGAGGAACTGATCGATCGGACTGTCACGCAACGCGACGCTCAGCCACTCCATCGATTCCGGCAGCAGCACCATGAAGGCGGTGCCCATCAGCGTGCCCATGATCGAGCCGAGACCGCCGATGATGATCATGGCCAGGAATATGATCGAGCGGTCGATGCCGAAGCCTTCGTTGGAGACCACCTGATTGTAGTGTGCGTAGAGCGCGCCCCCGACGCCGGCGAAGAATGCAGCGAGGCCGAACGACAGCGTGCGATATTTCGTCAGGTTGATGCCCATGATCTCGGCGGACAGATAGTGGTCGCGCACCGCCACCAGTGCGCGGCCGTCGCGCGAGCGGATCAGGTTCGTGACCAGCAGATAACAGACGACGACATAGGCGAGTACGACGTAGAAATATTTCTTATCGCCGCGCAGCGAATAGCCGAAGATCGAGAATGGCTCGGCGCTGGCCGGAACGCTGCCGCCGGTGAACCATTCCGCCCGCGCAAAGAAATCCAGCAGGATGTACTGCGCGGCCAGTGTAGCGATCGCGAGATAAAGCCCCTTCAGTCGCGCGGCGGGGAGGCCGAAGACCAGCCCGACAGCCGCCGTCACGACACCCGCGAGCGGAATGCAGAAGAAGACGGGGATCGCTAGCCGGTTTGACAGGTAGGCCGACGTGAACGCCCCGAAGCCGAAGAAGGCGGCATGGCCGATCGATATCTGGCCGGTGAAGCCGACGACGATGTTGAGGCCGAGCGCGGCGATGCCGAAGATGCCGATCTGGATCAGCAGGCTGAGGCTGTATTCGTTGAGGACGTGCGGCGCAAAGCAGATCAGGACGATGCCGGCGATCATCGCATTGCGGCTGGTCCTGGTCGGAAACACGGTGGTGTCCGCCGCATAGGTGGTGCGGAAATCGCCGGCGGGGATGAAGGTCTGGCTTGCCATAATGGATTATACCCGCTCGATGTCTTTGGTGCCGAACAGGCCATACGGCTTGATCATCAGGATGATGATCAGCGCATAGAACGGCGCGATCTCGTAGAGATTGCCCCAATGCAGATATTCGCTGTCTAGGAAGTGCGCGAAGTTTTCCAAGAGACCGATGATGATGCCACCGAGCACCGCGCCGCCGACGCTGTCGAGACCGCCGAGGATTGCCGCGGGAAATACCTTGATGCCGTAGGCTGACAGACCCGCGGACACGCCGTTGACCACGGCGACCACGACGCCGGCCACCGCGGACACCGTCGCCGAGATCGCCCATGCCATGGCGAACACGCTCTTGACCGAAATGCCGAGCGACTGCGCCACCTGCTGGTTGAATGCGGTGGCGCGCATGGCGAGACCGTATTTGGACAAGCGGAAGAACCACGCCATCCCGATCATCATCGCCACCGAGACTGCCAAGCTCATCAAATAGACCGTCTGCACCTGTAGTCCGAGGATATTGACGTTCTGGGTCTCGAATACTTTCGGGAACGGCTGCAGATTGACGCCGAACATCCATTTCATCAGCGCCGAGAACACTGTGGACAGCGCGATCGTCACCATGATCACCGAAATGATCGGCTCCCCGATCATGGGACGCAGGATCACTACCTGGATCGCGATGCCGAACACGAACATGAAGACCAGCGTGATCGGCATGCCGAGCCAGAACGGCACCTGGTATTTGGTCAGCAGCACCCAGCATACCCAGGCGCCGACCAGCAGCAGTTCGCCCTGCGCGAAGTTCACGACTTGCGTGGCCTTGTAGATTAGAACGAACGACATCGCGACCACGCCATACAGCGTGCCGACCACGAGGCCGTTGACCAGAAGTTGGATCAGAAGCTGGGTGTTCATTCCGCGGCCTCCGCGACGGGGGCGTCGTTGGCAAGATCGACGACCTTGAGCGTGGTGCGGATGCGCTGGGTGCTGCCGTCCTGGAAGCGGATCACAGTATCGACCGGGATGGCGCTCTTGCCGCCATAGATCGCATCGATGATGGTGGCGTATTTCTCGTTGATGACGCTGCGGCGGACCTTGCGGGTACGGGTGAGTTCGCCGTCGTCGGCGTCGAGTTCCTTGTACAGCAGCAGGAAGCGGGAAATCCGCTGCGCCGGCGGCAGCGTGGCGTTGACGGTCTCGACCTCCCCGCGCAACAGCTCGTACACCTCGGGGCGCGAGGCGAGGTCGGTGTAGGTGGTGAACGAGATCCGGCTCTTCTCCGCCCATTTCGAGATGATCGAGAAGCGGATGCAGATCATGGCCGCCAGCGCGTCGCGGCCGGCGCCCAGCACCACCGCCTCAGCGATATAGGGCGAGAATTTCAACTTGTTCTCGATGTATTGCGGCGAGAACCGTTCTCCGCGCGCGGTTTCCGCCAGATCCTTGATGCGGTCGATCACCACGAGCTGCTTGTCGGCGTTGAAGTAGCCGGCATCGCCGGAATGCATCCAGCCGTCCTTGATGTCTTCGGCGGAGGCTTCCGGGTTCTTGTAGTAGCCGAGGAACATGTTGGGGTGACGCACCACGATTTCGCCGACACCGTGGATATCCGGATTGTCGATGAGGATTTCGATGTTGTCGGCCATCGCCACGCCCGTGGTGTCGGGGTCGACCTTGTCGATCGGATGCAGGGTGTAGGCGCCGAGCATTTCGGTCTGGCCATACAGCGTGCGCAGCGGCACGCCCATGGCCTGGAAGAACTTGAAGGTGTCGGGACCGAGCGCGGCGCCGCCGGTCGCCGCCGAGCGCAACCGGGTGAAGCCGAGGCGGTCGCGCAGCGCACGGAACAGAATCATGTCGGCGACCGCCGAATGCTTGCCCTGCGCCAGCGCCGCCAGCCCCGTCTTCATGCCGAGCTCATAGAGGCGCTGCTTGAGCGGGGAGGAGTCCATGACGCCGGCGCGCACGTCGGCCGCGATGGATTCCCATAGCCGCGGCGCAAACAGCACGAAGGTCGGCGCGATCTCGCGGAAATCGTTCATCATGGTTTCGGGCTGCTCGACGAAGTTGATCTTCATTCGGCACAGCAGGCCTTTGCCGAGCACGTAGACCTGTTCCATGATCCAGGGCAGCGGCAGCACCGAGACATATTCGTCGTCCGGCCCTTTGGGGTCGAACGAAAGATAGGTCGCGCAATGCCGCAGCACCCGCCCCGAGGCGAGCATCGCCAGTTTCGGATGCGCCGTGGTGCCCGACGTGGTGCAGAGGATCGAAACGTCCTCGCCGCGGGTGGCGTCGACCAGGCGGTCGTAGAGGCTGGGCTCGCGCGCGGCGCGGGCGCGCCCCATCTCGGCGAGCTTGTCGGCTTCCATCAGCCGGGGGTCGTCATATTTCCGCATGCCGCGCGGATCGGAATAGACGATGTGCTTGAGTTGAGGTGCGCGGTCGGCCAGCGCCAACAGCTTGTCGACCTGCTCCTCGTCCTCGGCGAACACCAGCTTGGCTTCGCCGTAGCTCAGGAGATAGGTGGCTTCCTCGTCCAGCACGTCGCGATACAGGCCGAGACTCATGGCGCCGATGGCGTGAGTGGCGATTTCGGCCGACACCCAGTCCGGCCGGTTGTCGCCGATGATGCCGATGACGTCGCCGCGGCCGAGGCCGAGTTCGACCATGCCGAGCGCGAGATCGTGCACCCGGGTCTGGTAGGCGTTCCAGGTGAATACCTTCCAGAGCCCAAAATCCTTCTCGCGCAGCGCGATCTCGCCGCCATGCTCTCTTGCGTTGAGGCGCAGCAGTTTCGGATAGGTATCGGCCTGGGCGGCGCGGCCGGCGTAATCCATCATGCTGCGCACTCCGGGGCGGCGGGCTTGTCGTCGGGATCGACCAGAACCTCGTCCTCTTCGCCGAGATAGGCGCGCTTGACGTGGGGATCGGCGAGCACCGCGGCGGGATCGCCTTCCGCGATCTTGCGGCCGAAATCCAGCACCATGACGCGGTGGGAGATATCCATCACCACGCCCATGTCGTGCTCGATCATTATGACCGTCATGCCGAACTCTTCGTTGAGATCGACGATATAGCGGGCCATGTCCTCCTTTTCCTCGAAGTTCATGCCGGCCATCGGCTCATCCAGCAGGATCAGCTGCGGCTCCAGCGCCATCGCGCGCGCGAGCTCCACCCGCTTGCGCAGCCCGTAGGGCAGGGTGCCGGCGGTGGCCTTGCGCACCGACTGCAGGTCGAGGAAATCGATGATCTCCTCGACCTTGCGGCGATGCTCGAGCTCTTCGCGCCGCGCGCCGGTCAGCCAGTAGAGCGATCCCGTGATGAAGTTATTCTTCAAGAGGTGGTGCCGCCCGACCATGATGTTGTCGAGCACGCTCATATGATGAAACAGCGCCAGATTCTGGAAGGTGCGGCCGATGCCGAGCCGGGGCCGCGCGTTGGTGTTGAGGGTGGTGATATCCTGGCCGCGATAGAACAGCTGGCCTTCGGTCGGCTTGTAGCGGCCCGAGATGCAGTTGACGATCGAGGTCTTGCCGGCGCCGTTGGGGCCGATGATCGAAAACAGTTCGCCGGCCTTGACGCCAAAGCTGACCTCGGTCAGCGCACGGACGCCACCGAAGCGCAGTGACACCCCGCGCACTTCCAAAGCGTGTTCCACGCATTCCTCCGAGACACGGCGCTTGATGCGCTCTTTCTCTATCGTTTGCGACAACGGCCGCGATCCTATATCGGCCGCCATGGGTAGGCCACCCGACTAAGGGACGGCCCCTGCGCCAAGGATGCCCGCATCCGCTGGATCCGAGCATTTCCGTTGCGCCGGGCGCACCGGACGTAACGCCGCACCCAATCTCCGATTGGTCCAGCCGCGCTACGCGAGGTGGCCCTCAATAGGGTAAAGCGCTAGCTTGAAATGTCTTCTGCCTGACAATTCGTCGGCAAATTTCGCCAGCGGCCACGATTGGCGTTTTGTTGCGAGGCGTTGGCGCAGGGGCGCAAGTTTTCTATTGCAGCGCAACATAAGTATTGCAGGACGCCTGGGGTGACGGTTCGACGATCATGATTGCAGCAGATTACCTGAAGCGCATTGCGGCCTGGTCGCGCGAACTGAACGAGCGGGAGTTGGAGATCGCGCGGGCCGGCATCGTCGAGAAGTCATACCGCGCGGACGAATTCATCTTTATGCGCGGCGACCAGTTCGAGTACTGGACCGGCGTGGTCACCGGCCTTGCCAGAATGGGCATCGTGTCCCGCGGCGGCAAGGCCACCAGCTTTGCCGGCCTGACCTCCGGTGCATGGTTCGGCGAGGGCTCCGTGCTCAAGAAGGAGCCCCGGCGCTACGATGTGGTGGCGCTGCGCGACACCCGGCTGGCGATGATGGACCGCAGCACCTTCTTCTGGCTGTTCGAGAACAGCGTGGGGTTCAATCGGTTCCTGGTCGGGCAGCTCAACGAACGTCTCGGGCAATTTATTGGCCTGCTCGAATATGGCCGGACGCTGGATGCAACGGCGCGCCTCGCGCGGAGCATCGCCTCGCTTTTCAATCCCATTCTCTACCCGGACCTCACCATGCATCTGGAGATCACCCAGGAAGAAATCGGGGCGCTGTCCGGTATTTCCCGGCAGAATGCGAACCAGTGCCTGAAGCGGCTGGAGAAGGAAGGTCTGCTGAGGCTCGAATACGGCGGTGTCACCATCGTCGACCTCGAGCGGCTGCGCCGTTACAGCGAGTAGCCGGGCCATTTCGGCAATAAATCCGCGGTCCGCCGGCCCGGCACCGATGTGCCGCCAGACGGCTAAGGGACTGATTCCAAACGGCTTTGAGGTTAGACACCGTGGCGGCCGGATGCTATGGCCTGCACCACTGGCGTAACGCCTCTTGCGCGCCGGATTTGGCCGGGCGAATGGGGGCAAGGATGGGGTTCCGCCGGGTCGGGGCGGCCTCGCGTTAGGAGAAGATATGGCGGTTCAGGATTCGGCGGTTCAGGACTCGAAACGGCGCGTGGCGCTGATTACCGGCGTCACCGGCCAGGATGGCGCCTATCTCGCCGAATATCTGCTCGGCCTCGGCTACACCGTGCACGGCATCAAGCGGCGATCATCCTCGTTCAACACCGCGCGCATCGACCACCTCTACGAGGATCCGCACGCCGGCAATGTGCCGTTCCTGCTGCATTACGGCGACATGACGGATTCCACCAATTTGATCCGGCTAATGCAGCAGATCCGGCCGACCGAGATCTACAATCTCGCGGCGCAGAGCCATGTCGGCGTCAGCTTCGAGAGTCCGGAATATACCGCCAATGCCGATGCGATCGGCGTGCTGCGCCTGCTCGAAGCGATCCGGATTCTCGGCATGGAAAAGGAGACGCGGTTCTATCAGGCGTCCACCTCGGAGCTGTACGGCCTGGTCCAGGAGGTTCCGCAGAAGGAAACCACGCCGTTCTACCCGCGCTCGCCCTACGGCGTCGCCAAGCTGTACGGTTACTGGATCACGGTGAACTACCGCGAGGCCTACGGCATGTTCGCCTCGAACGGCATCCTGTTCAATCATGAAAGCCCGATCCGCGGCGAGACCTTCGTGACGCGCAAGATCACGCGCGGCGTCGCCCGGATCGAGACCGGCCTGGAAGAAGCGCTTTATCTCGGAAATCTCGAGGCCAAGCGCGACTGGGGCCATGCCAGGGATTATATCGAGGGCATGTACCGGATATTGCAGGCCGAGGCGCCCGACGACTTCGTGCTGGCGACCGGAGAGACCCACTCGGTGCGCGAATTCATCGAACTGGCTTTCGCCGAAATCGGCCGCACCATCGAATGGCGCGGCAAGGGCGTCGATGAAACCGGCGTCGACCGCAAATCCGGCAAGACCGTCGTGCGTATCGATCCGACGTACTTTCGTCGCACGGAAGTCGATCTCCTGATCGGTGACGCCAGCAAGGCGCGCGAGAAGCTGGGCTGGAAGCCGAAGACGATGTTCGCAGAGCTCGTCAAGGAAATGGTGGCGGGCGACCTTGCGATTGCCCGGCGGGAGGTTGCCAATGGCAAAAACCCCGTTTGAGCTGAAGGGCAAGACCGTCTTCGTCGCCGGGCATCGCGGGATGGTCGGCGGCGCGCTGGTGCGCAGGCTCGAACAGGAAAACGTCCGGCTGCTGACGATCGGGCGCAGCGAGGTCGATCTGCGCGATCAGGCTGCGGTGTTCGGCTGGTTCGCGAAGCAGCGACCGCAGGCTGTGTTCCTGGCGGCGGCGAAGGTCGGCGGTATCGTCGCCAACAACACGCTGCGCGCCGAATTCATCTACGACAATCTGATTATCGCGGCCAATGTGATCCACGCCGCGCATATCAATGGAGCCGAGAAGCTGATGTTTCTCGGCTCGTCCTGCATCTATCCAAAGCTGGCGCCGCAGCCGCTGCGCGAAGATTCCATGCTGACGGGGCCGCTGGAGCCGACCAACGAGCCCTATGCCATCGCCAAGATCGCCGGCATCAAGATGGTCGAAGCCTATCGCAGCCAGTATGGCTCCGACTTCATCAATGTGATGCCGACCAATCTGTACGGGCGTGGCGACAATTATCACCCGGAATACAGCCACGTCGTCGCCGCATTGATCCGCCGGTTTCACGAAGCGAAGGTTGCCGGCGTCGGCAATGTGGTGGTCTGGGGCACCGGCACGCCACGGCGGGAATTCCTCTATGTCGACGATATGGCGGATGCCTGCGTCCACCTGATGAAGAGCTATTCCGGCGACGAACTGGTCAATATCGGCACCGGCGAGGACATCACCATCGCCGAATTCGCGCGCGCGGTGGCCGCCACGGTCGGATACACCGGCCAGATCAGCTTCGACGCCTCGAAACCCGACGGCACGCCGCGCAAGCTGCTCGACGTCAGCCGCCTCACCAAACTGGGCTGGCGCGCCCGCACTACGCTCGAGGACGGCATCCGGCTCGCCTATCAGGCGTATCTGAGCGAGTCGAAATGATCGACCGTCCGGGCCAAGCGTCGTTTATCCAGCTTGTAAGATGCGCCCGGGCGCATGTACGCTCGTGCCACAAGGCATAAAGAGCGCGGCCGCATTGTTCCAAAGGGACTGCTGAGCCGCCGGCCAGGTCTGTTCGGGGAGGCGTCATGAGATTACCGCGTCGTCAATTTTTGCATCTGGCCGCCGGGGCTACCCTGCTGCCGGCCGTTTCTGGAACCGCATGGGCGCAAAGCTATCCATCGCGCCCGATTCGCCTGATCGTCGGTTATCCTCCCGGCGGTTCGGCAGACCTGACCGCGCGTCTGATGGGGCAATGGCTTTCGGAGCGGCTCGGTCAGTCATTCGTCATTGAGAACCGGGCGGGCGCCGGCACCAATATCGCCACCGAGGCGGTCGTGCGCGCGGCGCCCGACGGGTACACCCTTCTGCTCGTGGCGCCGGCAAACGCCATCAACGCCACACTTTACGAAAAACTCAATTTCAATTTCCTTCGCGATGTCGAACCGATCGCAGGTATCATCCGTTTTCCGAACGCGGTGGTGGTGAACCCATCCGTTCCCGTCAAATCGATCCCCGAACTGATTGCTTATGCCAAGGCCAATCCCGGCAAGCTCAACATGGCGTCGTCCGGCAATGGCTCGACCATTCATATGTCGGGCGAACTGTTCAAGATGCTCACCGGCATCAACATGGTCCACGTGCCCTATCGCGGCGGAGCGTTGGCGCTCACCGACCTGATCGCCGGGCAGGTGCAGGTCATGTTCGACAACGTTCCGACCTGCGCCGAGCACATCAAGTCAGGCAAGCTGCGCGGCCTCGCGGTCACCAGCACGACGCGGTCGGACGTGTTGCCGGACCTGCCCACGGTGGCCGATTTCCTGCCCGGTTACGAAGCCAGCGCCTGGTATGGCCTCGCCGCGCCGAAGGGCACCTCTCCCGAAATCGTCGCGACGCTGAACAAGGCCGTTAACGCGATCCTCGCCGATCCCGCAGCGAAGGCCAGGTTCACCGAAATCGGCGCCATCCTGCTGCCAGGCTCGGCCGCCGATTTTGGAAAACTGGTGGCGGACGAAACCGAAAAATGGGGCAAGGTGGTGAAGTTCGCGGGCGCCAGAGTGGAGTAGGTCGCCGGTGGCCCGTCAGCGGGGACCAGCTGCATTGCGCGGCGGTGTCTTTCCGAGCGCCGCCGCCATCGCCGAGATCAGCGGCTTCATGAAGAAGGCATCGTTGGCGGGCGAGATGTCGGCGTGCAAGCCCCGGGATTTGAGTTCGTCGGAAACTACCGGTCCGACGGAAGCGATCGGCGTCCGTGCCAGCCCCTCGCGCAATCGCGCTTCATATCCGTGCGCCTGCGCGACCTCGACGAGCCGGCGAACCTGGCCCGAGCTGGTCAGCGCGATCGCATCCACCCGGTCCTGCGCCATTTCGTCGATCGCGGTGACGATGTTGGCGTCGGCGGCCTGTGCGTCATAGACGTAGGGCAGCACGGTATCGACGTCGGCGCCCTGCGCCTCGATCGCGCCGATCAGCGCTCCGTGGTCCTTGTCCGGATAGAGCTGCAGGCCGACGCGATGGCCGTTGAGATCGACGCGCGACAGCATCTCGGCGATACCTTCCGAGGTCGGCTTCTCCGTCGTCACCTGCGGCTCCAGTCCGATCTCGCGCAGCGCCCGGCCGGGCTTCGGGCCGCGCGCGAATTTGCGGGCCTTGCCGAGCGCCGCAATGAATTCCTGCTCGACGCCGATCCGCCGGACGACCTTCATCAGCCGGCGCAGGCCTTCGCCGGTCATCAGCACCATGTCGTCGCACGGCTTGTCGATAAAGCGGCGAATCCAGGCCTCGACAGGCGCGGAATCCGGCGCGTCATGGATGGTAAACATCGGGCATTGCAGCACGTCCGCGCCCTGTTCGGCCAGCAGGCGTGAAAACTGCGCCTCTTCGCGGGTTTCCAGGATGAGAATTCGATAGCCGTTCAGCCTGTCAGCCATGATCCGCTCTAACGCCGGTCGCCTGTTGTTTGTTCATCATGGCGCTTCGACCGGGATTGGCGCAAGGGCTCTGCCGGTGATAGAGCAGGGCCCGCCAATCGCGTCCCGTCCTCGTCCCGTGAAGTGACCAAGTCCGCCCATGCCCGATCATCAGTTCGTCTTGACCCTGTCCTGCCCGGATCGTCCCGGCATCGTTTCGGCGGTATCGACGTTCCTTGCCCATAACGGGCAGAACATCCTCGACGCCCAGCAGTTCAATGACGTCGAGACCGGTCATTTCTTCATGCGGGTGGTATTCAATGCCGCCGATCTCGCGGTCAATCTTCAGGCGTTGCAGACCGGTTTTGGCGCCATCGCCGAGCGCTTCGGCATGGACTGGCTGATGCGCGACCGCGCCGCCCGCCGCCGGGTCATGCTGCTGGTCTCGAAATCCGACCATTGCCTCGCCGACATCCTGTATCGCTGGCGCACCGGCGAGCTCGAGATGATCCCGACCGCGATCGTCTCCAACCATCCGCGCGAAACCTACAGCAATCTCGATTTCGGCGAGATTCCGTTTCACTATCTGCCGGTGACCAAGGAGACCAAGCGCGAGCAGGAGGCGGCGATCTGGAAGCTGGTCGGCGACACCGGAACCGACCTCGTGGTGCTGGCACGCTACATGCAGATCCTGTCGGACGAGATGTCGGCGAAGCTGTCGGGACGCTGCATCAACATCCACCATTCGTTTCTGCCGGGGTTCAAGGGCGCGCGCCCCTACCATCAGGCGCACGAGCGCGGCGTCAAGCTGATCGGCGCCACCGCGCATTACGTCACCAGCGCGCTCGATGAAGGCCCGATCATTGACCAGGACGTCGAGCGCATCAGCCATCGCGATACGCCCGAGGATCTGGTTCGCAAGGGACGCGACATCGAGCGCCGTGTGCTGGCGCGCGCCGTGCGTCACCATCTGGAGGATCGCGTGATCCTCAACGGCCGCAAAACCGTGGTGTTCATGGACTGATCGGGGCGGCGCTAAAACGCGCTAGTCGAAAACGAGATTGAAGGCTCGCGGATTCCAGCCGAAGTCGCGGACCGCAGGCGTGGAGTCGAAAGTCATGTCCTTCATCATGCGGGTGCCCATCGCGACATTGGCGCCCGGAAACAGCGACTTCGCCAGCATGAAACCGGCCCGCCACAGCAGGGGGGTACCCAGATCGTGCGCCGCGGCAGCCGCAAGGCGTCGAAGATCCGGCCAATCATCTCGCGGTAGGTGAGTGTCTCCGCGCCCGGCAGCGAATAGAACTTGTTGACCGCCGCGGGACTCGCGGCGGCGGCGATTGCTCCGATCGCCAGATCCTCCGCATGCACCGGCTGCCGCAGACCGGGCGCCCCGCCGACCAGCGGCATGAATCCGAACCGGCGGATCAGCCGCGACAACGGCGTGATGTTGGTGTCGCGGCCAGGAGTGTAGATCAAGGTCGGCCGCAATATCGTCCAGCCGACATTGTTCTGCTCGCATGCGGCCGCGATCTTTCGTTCGGCGCCAGCGAGTTTCCTTATCATCTCGCGCTCGGCTTCAACTTCCGTGTCCTGTTTCGTGATCATGCTGGTCGAACTGAACGCGACAACTCGTTTCAAGGATGGGTTGAACAGCCGGGGAAGGGCGCTTGCCAGGAGAAGCATCAGCCGTGCCAAGAGCGTTGTAAACTCCGGAAGCCTCGGCGTGTTCGGCTTCTCCGGATTGCCACGGAGCCAGTCGACGCCGGGCGCATCCCGTTACGGTCTCGACAGGACAAATGTCCGCAAGTCATCACGCAGGAGATGCTCGACGATACTTCACGGTCGATATCAGCACGTTTCCCGACGGCCGGTATCTGGACCGCAACGACGAGCTTCAGGACATCACCGTTGCCGGAGGCTTCCCGTCTTGTTGAACGTTGCCTTCAGGTGACTCCTTGCGGTTTCCAACGACACATGACCGGGCCAATTGTGCATGATCAGTCGCTATGCCATTATTTGTGCGCACTTGAGCGATCCGCAGACAATAATTTTGCTCTAACATCCGATCTTCGTGCAGGTATGGAATGAAGTTTCCCACCACGCTTAGGCTGGTTGCTGAACGCTTGCTATCGCTTCTATCTGAAAGCAACGTTAGGCTTCGCGCTCAATAGTTCTTTGGCGCTTTTTTGAAAGGCTGGGTCTTTTGTATGACTTTTTGGCATTCGGATTTGACCATGCACAACAACCTCAGAAAGGATATTGGTGTCCCAACACCCCTCGCAGTTGCAACTATTACCATGGCCTACATGGAGGAAATGTTCGCGGAAGCTTGCGGGCTACTTCGTTCCCACTTCGCCTGATCCATCGTCCGATAGACGGCCTCAAAAATCTCAGGGAGAGATTGATCTTCCCCCGAAAAAGTGGACGGGTTTAAGCGGCTTTTAGCTCCATCTCGATCGGGGCGATATACCCGATGGCGGAATGGAGCCGGGTTCGGTTGTAGAAGCCCTCGATGAAGGTGAAGATATCGCGCTGGGCCTCGGCGCGAGTCTTGTAGTTGCGATGATGAACGAGCTCGGTCTTCAGGGTATGGAAGAAGCTCTCCATCGGGGCATTGTCGTAGCAATCGGCCTTGCGGCTCATCGATGCGGTGATGCCGGCGGCCGTGAGAGTGTTGCGATAGGCGTGTGAGGCATACTGCACGCCGCGATCGGAGTGGTGGATCAATCCGGCCTGCGGGCGTTGCTGCTGGATGGCCATCGTCAGCGCCGCGGAAGCGAGTTCGACCTGCATATGATCCCGCATGGCCCAGCCGACGATCTTTCGGCTGAAGAGATCCATGACGGCCGCCAGGTACAGCCACCCCTCCGCGGTCGGGATATAGGTGATATCGGCGAGCCAGACCCGGTTCGGGGCTGGGGCCGTGAAGTCGCGCGCGATCAGGTTCGGTGCGATCGGCAGGTCGTGACGGCTGTCGGTGGTGCGCACACGGCGCGGCGGTGCCATGATGGCGCGGATACCGTGCCGACGCATCATCCGCTCGATCCGGCCGCGGCTGGCGCCACGGCCCTGCCTCCGCAGGACGGTATGGACGCGGGGACTGCCGTAGCGCCCGCTGCTGTCTTGATGGACTTGCCGGATTGCAGCCAGGAGCGTGGCATTGGATTTTGTTCGCTCACTCACCGGGCGATCACGCCAGGCGTAATAGCCGGCTGGCGAGACCTCGAGCACGGCACACATCAACCGCACCGGATAGGTGTCGCGGTGGTCCTCGATGAAACGGAAGCTCATGTCCGGGTTCCGGCAAAGATCGCGATCGACTTTTTTAAAATGTCGCGCTCCATACGCAGCCGTTCGTTCTCCTGGCGCAACCGGGCGATCTCCGAGGCCTGGTCCGCCGACATCGGCGTCGCCTGCGTGGTGGGGCGCCACGCCGCCGATGTCGGCCCCTGCCGGAACTTGTCCACCCAGCGCCGCAGCACCGAGTCGCGCAGACCGAGTTCCTTGGCCACCGACGTGACCGAGCGACGGCTCGACGCCACCAGCTCGACCGCTTGGCGCTTGTACTCTTCGGTAAATGACCGACGTTGACGTTCCATTCGACACCTCCGGGCTCAACGAGCCTACTACAGGTGTCCACTCATTCGGAGGAGGTTCAGATTCCCCAAAACACCCTTAGGCCTTGTTGCCATCATCCGGCTCGCAACCACTTCCGAGCAAGAGTGAGAGTGATTCTAGATGAGTCGGTGCAGACGCACGGGTAATGTTTGAGGGCCCTTGACAAGGTGTGAAGACTGCGAGGAAACCGAACGTATGCAAATCAAGCGGGTTCTTTTCCTCTGCTCTGGCAATTACTACCGGAGCCGTTTTGCGGAGGAGCTATTCAATTATCGGGCAAGGGTAGCCAACCTGAATTGGATGGCATCCTCGCGCGCTTTAGCGCTGGAGCGAGGAGCAGGAAACGTCGGGCCGATCTCACCATTCGCGATTGAGGCTCTGAAGGCGCGCAACATCGTCCCTACCGATCCTGCTCGCCTTCCGGTGTCATGCCGCATAACGGACCTGGAGGAGGCTGATCTCGTGGTGGCAATGAAGGAAGCCGAGCATCGGCCGATCATCAAGGCGAAATTTTCGACGTGGGCTGATCGCGTTACCTACTGGCATGTCCACGACATTGATGTAGCGAACCCGAAGGATGCGCTCAAACTGACAGAAATACACGTATCAAAGTTGATCGAGAAACTTTGAGCATCAATATAGAAATATTTGGGCGGCCCCTCGACCTGCTTTCCGGTTTTAGCGCTAGCTCTTCCCTGTGTGGCACGCCAATTTAGCCCGGCGGCTCGAGCCGGCGGGTTTATCGTTAGTAGCCCCACCATCCTGCGGGCGCGATCTCTCCAGGCACACGATGCCAATCGCTACACGCAGTGTAATAGCATCACGATTTGGGTCCACGGTATAATTGCAACATTAGATCCGACCGAGCAACAGACCGGTTTTCCCTGCAGCTTTGGTGTAACGCCTTGCAATCAATCAAGCAATCTAGATCCACCCAGCGCACTCGTCCCCAGCAAATCTCGAATCGCCAACCCGTAGGAAGCGACGCCGCATTCATAGTAGATCGATGCGGATGCGCACAATTGTTAAGCGGCTTTTCGCCGCCCGGCATCGTTGAAAATGAGCGTTCGGTTGCGCGGCTAGTGGGTGGGTTCCAAAGATGACGCGTCGGATTTGCCCGCGTCCTCTCTTTCCGCGGCGGGCGTCAGGCGCTTGCGTTCCCGCTCTCTCATGAACTCGTCGTATTCTGCGGTCCCGGGGCGAGGTGGGGCGTCCCGCGGCAAGCCGCCGGCCCATTGCGGGATGGCAGCGCCGGCTCCGGCCGCGAGCTTCTCGTTGATGCTTCCGCAGCCACCCAGGCCGCACGCCAAGAGCGCCACGACATGGACAACGGCAAGTTGGCGAGTGCTGATGAAGGCCATTTGGGGAGCGTCGTAACCTGATCGGGTGAGCTTTTGACGGGGCGTTCCGGATTCCCTACCCGATTCCACGACGTTGGGCGGCCGGACTTTGCTGGCTCAACATACCCATCAAATCGGTAAAATTGGCTTATTCAAGTTCAAGGATTGCTGGTGTTTTAATACCTCTTCGAAATAGGCCTGCTGACGGTGCAAAATGAACGGGAGCGTCCGGAATCGCGATTATCGTCGCGATTGACAATGCTGAGCCGCTGGGTCGCCATGCCGCGCCGGTATAAGACGTCATGCCGCGCCGACATATGGTTGCAAAATCTGGGTTATGGTACGTCAAAAACCAGAGGCTCGGTTCGAAGCACGAAACCGATCAGGGGAGAGCGTTCATGTTCATTCGCAGTCAGATGTTGTCGCAGGCCGCAGCCGGCATTGCCGTTGCGGGCGCATTTGGTTTGGTGACGGTTTGGGCGCCGGCGCAGGCGCAGGAGAGCGTGAAGGTCGGCCTGATCCTGCCGATGACCGGCGGCCAGGCGTCGACCGGCAAGCAGATCGACAATGCGGTCAAGCTCTACATGCAGCAGAAGGGCGACACCGTCGCCGGCAAGAAGATCGAGATCATCCTGAAGGACGACGGTGCGGTTCCCGATAACACCAAGCGCATCGCCCAGGAGCTGATCGTCAACGACAAGGTCAGTTTCATCGCCGGCTTCGGCGTTACCCCGGCAGCGCTTGCGGTGGCGCCGCTGGCGACGCAGGCCAAGATCCCGGAAATCGTGATGGCGGCGGGCACCTCGATCATCACCGAGCGCTCGCCCTACATCGTGCGCACCAGCTTCACGCTGGCGCAGTCCTCCACCATCATCGGCGACTGGGCCGCCAAGAACGGCATCAAGAAGGTCGCGACGCTGACCTCCGACTACGCGCCCGGCAACGACGCGCTGACCTTCTTCAAGCAGAATTTCACCGCCGGCGGCGGCCAGATCGTCGAAGAGGTCAAGGTGCCCCTGGCCAATCCCGACTTCGCACCGTTCCTGCAGCGGATGAAGGATTCCAAGCCCGACGCCGTGTTCGTGTTCGTGCCGGCCGGGCAGGGCGGCAACTTCATGAAGCAATATGCCGAGCGCGGCCTCGACAAAACGGGCATCAAGGTGATCGGCCCCGGCGACGTGATGGACGATGATCTCCTGAACGGCATGGGCGACGCCGCGCTCGGCGCCGTCACCGCGCATCATTACTCCGCCGCGCATCCATCCGCGATGAACAAGGAGTTCGTCGCCGCCTACAAGAAGGCATACGGCAATCGTCCGGGCTTCATGGCGGTGAGCGGTTATGACGGCATCCACATGATCTATGAGGCGTTGAAAAAGACCGGCGGCAAGACCGACGGCGACGCGCTGGTCGCAGCCATGAAGGGGATGAAGTGGGAAAGCCCGCGCGGCCCGATCTCGATCGATCCGGAAACCCGCGACATCGTGCAGAACATTTACATCCGCAAGGTCGAGAAGGTCGGTGGCGAACTCTACAGCGTCGAATTCGCCACGTTTGAAGCCGTCAAGGATTCCGGCAAGACCAAGAAATGACCGCTGGTCATCCCGGGGCGCGCGTCAGCGCGAACCCGGGATATCGACATTGTTGCACGAGATTCCGGGTTCAGCGCCACGCGCTGCCCCGGAGTGACTAAGTCCAGAGTTTTCCGGCACGCATCCAATGACCACGCTGTTTACCATTCTGTTCGACGGCGTCGCCTATGGCATGCTGCTGTTCGTGCTGGCCTGCGGGCTGGCGGTGACGCTTGGCCTGATGAATTTTGTCAATCTCGCGCATGGCGCATTCGCCATGACGGGCGGCTACGTCTGCGCGGTGCTGGTCAATCAATCCGGCTGGCCGTTCTTTGCGGCGCTGCCGCTGGCCTTTGTCGTCAGCGCGGCGATCGGCGTGGCGCTGGAGCGCTCGCTCTATCGTCACCTCTACACCCGAAGCCACCTCGACCAGGTGCTGTTCTCGGTCGGCCTCGTCTTCATGTCGGTGGCGGCGGTCGACTACATCATGGGATCGTCGCGGATCTTCATCAAACTTCCCGCGGCCCTCGAAGGCCAGATCGATTTCTTTGGCGTTGGCGTCGGCCGCTATCGGCTGATGATCATCGTGATCTGCGGCCTCCTGACCGCCGGCCTCCAGCTGGTGCTGGCGCGCACCCGGTTCGGCAGCCGGCTGCGGGCGGCGGTGGACGATCCGCGCGCGGCCAGCGGGCTCGGCATCAACGTGCCGCAGGTATTTGCCTTTACCTTTGCATTCGGCTGCGGTCTCGCCGGTCTCGGCGGCGCGCTCAGCGCGGAGATCCTCGGGCTCGACCCGTATTTTCCGCTGAAGTTCATGATCTACTTCCTGATCGTGGTGACCGTCGGCGGCTCCTCCAGCATCACCGGGCCGTTTCTGGCCTCGCTGCTGCTCGGGATCGGCGACGTCGCCGGCAAGTATTACGTGCCCAAGATGGGGCCGTTCGTGATCTACACCATCATGATCGTGATCCTGATCTGGCGCCCGAACGGCCTGTTCGGCCGCACGGCTGCGCGATGATGCCGACATGACCGCGCAAGCCGACGTTGGATATCATGCCAGGCAGCACGCGCGCTGGCGCCTGAGCGAGGTCGCGTTCTGGATTCTCGCGCTGGCCAGCGCCTTCCTGTTTCCATCGCGCTATCTGATCATGACCGACATCCTGCGGCTGGCGCTGTTTACGCTGTCGCTCGATCTGATCCTCGGCTACGCCGGCATCGTTTCGCTCGGCCATGCCGCGTTCTTCGGTGTCGGCGCCTATTCCGCCGGGCTGCTGGCGCTGCACGGCATCATCACCGAGCCCGTGCTCGCGCTGGTTGCCGCCGGCCTCGTCGCCACCGTGGTCGGCTTCCTCACCAGCTTCCTCGTGATCAGGGGCGTCGACCTGACCCGCCTGATGGTGACGCTGGGGATCGCGCTGTTGCTGGAAGCGCTGGCGGAGCGCTTTTCCAACATCACCGGCGGCACCGACGGGCTGCAGGGCATCGAGATGCAGCCGATCCTCGGCCTGTTCGCGTTCGACATGTTCGGCAAGGTCGGCTTCTTCTACAGCCTTGCGGTGTTGTTCATCCTGTTCCTGCTGGCGCGCCGCGTCGTGCATTCGCCGTTCGGGCTGTCGCTGCGCGCGATCAGGAACAATCCGCTGCGGGCGGCCGCGATCGGCATCCCCGTCAACCGCCGCCTGATCGCGGTCTACACGCTGTCGGCGTTCTATGCCGGGATCGCCGGCGCGCTGTTCACCCAGACCACGGCGCTGGCCTCGCTCGACGTGTTCGCGTTCGAGCGCTCCGCCGACCTGATGCTGGTGCTGGTGATCGGCGGCACCGGCTATCTCTACGGCGGACTGATCGGCGCCGTGGTGTTCAAGATGCTGCAGGAAGTATTCTCGACCCTGACGCCGCAATACTGGCAGTTCTGGATCGGTCTCGTGCTGGTGGTGATCGTGCTGGTCGGCCGGGCGCGCATGCATCGCTGGGCGCTGTGGCTGCCGAACCTGGCGATCCGGCAATTCGCCGGCCGCAAGGCCGTCGTCGCCGTTCCCGAAAGCGACGCGTCATGACGGTTGCGCTGGAAACCAGAGGGCTGGAAAAGCAGTTCGGCGCGCTCCGGGTCACCCGCGAGCTGTCGCTCAAGGTCGAGCAGGGCGCCCGCCACGCGCTGATCGGTCCCAACGGCGCCGGCAAGACCACGGTGATCAACCTTTTGACCGGGGTGCTCAAGCCCGATGCCGGCCGCATCCTGCTCGAGGGCAACGACATCACCGATTTGCCGGTGCATGCCCGCGTGCTGCGCGGGTTGTCGCGCACCTTCCAGATCAATCAGCTCTATGCCGATCTGACGCCGCTCGAGACCATCGGTCTGGCGGTGTCGGAACGGCTCGGCCGCGGCGGCGATTGGTGGCGCCGGATGGGCACCCGCGACGACGTCAATGCCGAGATCGCGGAAACCCTGGCGCGGTTCCGGCTGCTCGACGTGATGAACGACCTGACGGCGACCTTGCCGTATGGCAAGCAGCGCCTGCTCGAGATCGCGGTCGCGATCGCCGCCAAGCCGCGGGTGTTGTTGCTCGACGAGCCCGCCGCCGGCGTTCCAGCAAGCGAGCGGCAGGATATCCTCGCCGCCGTCGCAGCGCTGCCGCGCAACGTCACCGTGCTCCTGATCGAGCACGACATGGATCTGGTGTTCTCGTTCGCCGACCGCATTTCGGTGCTGGTCAGCGGCGGATTGCTGGTGGAAGGCCCGCCGGACCAGGTGGCGCGCGACCCCGCAGTCAAGGCGGTCTATCTCGGCGAGGCGGCCGATGCCTGATCTGCTCGCCATCGAAAGCCTGCGCGCCGGCTATGGCGAAGCCGTGGTGCTGCCCGATATGTCGCTGCGGCTCGAGGAGGGCCAGGCGCTGGCGCTATTGGGGCGCAACGGCACCGGCAAGACCACGCTGATCAATTCGATTGTCGGGGTCACCCGCCGTTTCGGCGGCACCATTGCGCTGGGCGGGGTGGACATCACCGGGATGCGGCCGGACCAGCGGGCCCGGGCGGGCATCGGCTGGGTGCCGCAGGAGCGCAATATCTTCCGTTCGCTCACGGTGGAAGAGAACATGACCGCGGTGGCGCAGCCGGGCCCGTGGACGGTCGCCAAGGTTTACGAGATGTTTCCGCGGCTGAAGGAGCGCCGCAACAATTTCGGCAACGAGCTCTCCGGTGGCGAGCAGCAGATGCTGGCGATCGGACGCGCGCTGACCCTCAATCCGAAGGTGCTGCTGCTGGACGAGCCGACCGAGGGCCTGGCGCCGATCATTGTCGAGGAGCTCTTGAAGGCGCTCGGCACCATTACCCGCGCCGGCGGCATTTGCTCCATCATTGTCGAGCAGCACGCGCAAAAGATTCTAGGGCTTGCCGACCGCGTTGTGATATTGGAGCGCGGCACGATCGTCCATGATGCGGCAAGCAGCACGCTGAAGGCCGATCCTGCGGTACTGGAACGCTTCCTCGGCGTCTCCGGCGCCGCCGCACACTAGTTCGTTCCTGACACGTTTCCGTCACGCGAGCCGGCATCCAATGCGCTTGAAAACGCTTAAAATTTTCGGGAGTTGAGACCATGCAGCGAACCAAAGCCCCTTTCCGCGCCGACGAGGTCGGCAGTCTGTTGCGGCCGCCGCGCATCAAGGAGGCGCGCGCCAGACTGGAGAAGGGCGAGATCTCGGCCGACGACCTGCGCAAGGCCGAGGACATGGAAATTGAAAAGGTCGTGCACAAGCAGGCCTCGATCGGCCTGAAGCTTGCGACCGACGGTGAATTCCGCCGCTCCTGGTGGCATTTCGACTTTCTCGCCAAGCTCACCGGCTGCGAACTTTTTCACCCCGAGACGGGCATCCAGTTCGCGGGCGTCGAGACGCGGCATGACGCGGTGCGGGTGATCGGCAAGCTGGACTTCCCGGACAATCATCCGATGCTGGACCACTTTCGCTTCCTGAAGAAGCAGTGCGACACCGCGCATGTGATGCCGAAGATGACGATTCCGTCGCCGGCGGTGCTGCACTTCCGCGGCGGCCGCAAGTCGATCTCGAAGGATGTCTATCCCGATCTCGACGCGTTCTTCGAGGATCTCGGCAAGACCTACCGCAAGGCGGTCAAGGCGTTCTACGATGCCGGCTGCCGCTACCTCCAATTCGACGACACGGTCTGGGCCTATCTCTGCTCGCAGGATGAATTGCGCAAAGCCCGCGAGCGCGGCGACAATCCTGACGGCCTGCAGGAGATCTACGCCCGTATCATCAACTATGCGATCGCAGAGCGCCCGGCCGATATGACCATCACCACCCATGTCTGCCGCGGCAATTTCCGCTCGACCTGGATTTCGTCCGGCGGTTACGAGCCGGTGGCGGAGACTATGCTGGCTGGCACCAACTACGACGGCTACTTCCTCGAATACGACTCCGAACGCGCCGGCGGCTTCGAGCCGCTGCGCTATCTGCCGAAAGGCAACAAGATCGTGGTGGTCGGCGTCATCACTTCGAAATCGGGCGAATTGGAAAAGAAGGATGACATCAAGCGGCGGCTGGAAGAGGCGAGCAAGTTCGTCCCGCTCGATCAGCTCGCGGTATCGCCGCAATGCGGCTTCGCCTCGACCGAAGAGGGCAACCTCCTCACCGAGGAAGAGCAGTGGGCAAAACTGAAGCTCGCGGTCGATGTCGCAAACGAGGTGTGGGGCAAGTAGCTTCGCGCTCGCCCGGCTCGGCCCGGCCATGAACGGGGCATGCCGCGGAGCCGGCATGCCCGAACCGGCAGCAGTCAAATCGCCTTGAGCTTGCGATAGGCGAACCAGACCATCTTCAGGAGCAGCCAGCCATCGCGAAAGCGCGAGATCTGGGTTTCGCCGAAGGTGCGCGCCTTGTAGTGGATGGGCGTCTCGACAATCTTCAGGTTCTGCTTGGCGGCGCCGAAAATCAGGTCGAAATCGCCGAACGGATCGAAGTTGCCGAAATAGCCGCGCTCCCGCGCCAGCACCTCGTAGTCCTTGCGCAGCAGGACCTTGGTTCCGCACAGCGTGTCGGTCAGGCGGGTATTGACGAGATAGCTGAACAGATAGGCGAAGCAGCGGTTGGCGATGAAATTCAGCGGGCGCATCGCCTCGTTTTCCATCGGGTAGACCAGCCGGGTGCCGTTGACGAATTCGGCTTTGCCGCTCTCGATCACCGCGTGGTATTTGGGCAGCGCTTCCGGCGGCATCGTCAGATCGGCGTCGAGGATCATCAGCACGTCGCCGGTCGCGGCGGCAAAACCCTTGCGGACGGCGTCGCCCTTGCCCTTGCCGTCCTGCTTCAGCACCTTGATGTCCCAGCTGTCCCTGTAGGCGTCGCGGACGCGCTCGCACTCCTCGAACGTGCCGTCGCTGGAGTTTCCTTCGACGAAGAGGATTTCCTGGGCGGAGCCGAATTTCGGCATGCGCCGGATCGCGTTTTCGATGTTGCCCTTCTCGTTGCGGCAGGGAATGAGGATGCTGGCGGAGAATTTCCGGTCCGGAAACGACCGGACCGGGCGCCCGACCAGATAGGTTCGCAGGCACAACTGCCGGATGCCCGGCAGCGGCGCGATGAAGCGATTGATAAACGGGCCGAGCCCGAGCCAGCGCCGCGGCAGCAATTGCCGCTGCTCCTGGCTGATCACCTCGAAATCGGCGAGGTCCATCAGGTTCATGAAGTCGGCGGTGGCGATGTAGTTGATCTTGGGCTGCTTGCTGCGCAGGCCCATCGTCTCGGCGAGTTTCAGGACCGGCTCCCACAAATGGGAGTAATAGGCGATGATGATGCGCGTCGACGGCGAGCACAAATTCTGTATAAGCCGTAACGTACCGTCGATGTCCTCAAACAGGCCGATGGTATCGGCCATCACGATGTATTCGAACGGGCCTTCGATCGCGGCCAGCGTCGCCGGATCTTCGAAGTCGCCGTGGACGAAATTCAAGCCCGGATGCAGCGCGCGCGCCTTCTCGATCGCCTTGGCGCTGAAATCGATGCCTACGCCATAGGACGGCTCGAGCGCGGCCAGCAAATCTCCCCGGCTGCAGCCGAGTTCCAGTACCCGCTTTCCCGGCGGAATCAGGAACCGCATGAACTTGCGGTCGTCGTCATGATAAGCGGCGTTGAATTCGCGCCAGCGATCCAGCTCCTCGCTGTTGGTCTCGAAGTGGTCGAGCAGGTCGCGCTTGCGCTGGCTGGAAAGCTCGACTGAAGCCGTGGGGACGGATCGTGCGGGATTCATGACGGCCTCGGATGAAGTCAAAGTTTGGGGCGCTTGATCGGGGAAGGCGATCGGACAAGCCGCCGCGTTTCGCAAAAAACGCGGCCGCTTTCAATCGATGTCGTGCGTTTTAGACTGAACCGGTCTCAAACTGTACCGGAATTGGTCCCGCGGGACCCAAAATCCGGCCGGAACCGCGCCGCCGGCCAACCCTCGCTACTTCTCAGCCAGATAGACCTCGCCGAGCAGGGAGGAATTCGACCACGGCACCTGTTTGGCTTTGGTCGCGGCGACAACCTCGGCGCGCACGCGCGTCAGCATCTGCTGCACCTCAAGCCCTGATGTGCCGATGTGGCGCGACAGCGCCGCCGAGAACGGGCTGTTGGTGCCTTCGCCGTCGAGCGCGACCTGACCGGGGGCGGTCGCAAACGCGATCAGCGTTCCCGCGCCCAGCGTTGCGCCGGCACCGAGCGCAGCTGGCGCCGCCAGTCCCGATCCGGCTCCGATGGCGCGGTTGGCTCCCGCAGAGGCAACCTGCGGCTCAAGCGGATTGTTGCGGCAGGCGTCCAGGATCAGGATGTTGGTGCGGACCTGGTCGTCGAGGCCGGCGAGAATCGTATCCATGTCGATCATGGCGTCCGTCATGCTGGTGCCGGCCTGCAGCCTGACATCGACCGGCACGAGGTAATTGCGGCCGTCGATCTGGACGCCATGGCCGGCGTAGTAGACGACGGCGACCTGCGCGCGCGCCGCCTCGCGCAGGAAATCGCGGGTCGTCTTCTGCATTGCCGCGCGGTCGAGATCGATGCCTTCGGAGACGGTGAAGCCGATTTCGCGCAGGCTCTTCGCAATCGAACGCGCATCGTTGGGCGGATTGGGCAGTGCCTTGACGTGGGCATAGGCGCCGTTGCCGATCACCAGCGCGACGCGCCGGCCGGCGAATCCAACCCCGGCCGCTGCCGGCGGCGGCGCCGACGCCGCCTTCGGTTCGGTTGCGGAGGGGGTCCCCGGCGCTGCGCGCGGCGTAGGCAGGGTGGGCGCGACCGGGTCCGACAGCAGCGAGAGGCGGACCTTCGCGGTGGCCTGATTGGCTTTGCTTCCGGCATCGACGGCGACGCCTTCCAGCGTTGCCCTGAAGTCTTCCCGGGCGTGCTCATAGTCGCCCTTCGCCTCATAGGCGAGGCCGCGCTGGACATAGGCCGATATCAGCACGCTGCCCGGCGGCGTCATGACGTTGACCGGCGCCTTGGCCTTCGCGAGCCGGATCGCCTCGGTACCGTCGGCGATGGCGCGGTCGAAGTCGCCCTTGGCGCGCCAGATCACGGTACGGTTGTTAAGCGGGGAGGGCAGCGTTGGATTGATCCGGATCGCCTCGTTGATGTCGGCGAGCGCGCCGTCGAGGTCGCCGAGTGCCTGTTTGGCGGAGCCGCGGTTCTGGTAGGTGAACGCGTCCTTCGGACCGAGCCTGATCGCCGAATCGTAATCGGCGATGGCTTTGGCGTAATCGCCCCTGGAGCGAAAGGCGTTGCCGCGGTTGTGATAGATGATGCCGCTCGGCGGGCCGATCCGCAGCGCGTCGTTGAAATCGGCAATCGCGATGTCGTGCTCGCCCTTGTCGTAAAAGGCCGAGCCGCGCAGATTGTAGAGCGCGATATCGGGTTTCAGGCGCAGCGCCTCGGTGGCATCGGCGATCACCTGCGCATAGTTGCCCTTCTTGTTCCAGCCCACCGCGCGCCAGAAATAGATCGTCGCCAGTTTCTCGCCGGAGAACACTTTCAGCGCCACGATCTTGTTGCAGGCGTCGATCTGCTGGTCGGCCGGGGTGGTAGCGGTGGTGCAGAGCGGCCCGAGCTGCGAGCGCGCTTGGGCGAGGGCGGGCGCCGACCACGGCATCATTGCGGCCAAGGCGAGCATCAGAATCCAACGGCGCATGAAATCCCCGGGCATCGAGCAGCTTGCGCCGGTTTGTTGCCGGGATTGGTCCGGGGGTTTTGGTCCGGGGGTTCAAGGCGCTCATTCCCCCGGTGGGCAGAAGGTGGTAGGAAGCACCCGCAATCCGCCGCTGCCCACCAGTCCGGCCCAAATCCAGCCCGATGAAGAACGACCAGATTCTCAGCCAGATTTCCGAGTTCTGCCGGCAGGCCGACATGGCGGAATCGACCTTCGGCCGCCGCGCCGTCAATGACGGCAAGCTGGTGCACCGCTTGCGCGAGGGCAAGCGCATCACCATCGACACCCTCGACCGGATCCAGGCCTATATCGCAGCCGCCATGCCCGGCGGGGTGCCGCCGCCGCGCGGCCTCGAAGTCCCGCCCGAGAAGCGCGATCCCAGAGGCAATTTCCGGTTCTTCGAGAACCGGCAGAAGTACCTGCTGTTCGTCCATACCTGCAGCGAGAAGCGGGTGATCGCGGACCGGGTGGGACTGGAACTTTCCAGCATCCACCCCCGGCCGCCGGCGCTAAGGGTGTTCGACGCCGGCGTCGGCGACGGCACCGTGCTGGCGCGGGTGATGCGGTCGATGCACGGCCGCTTCCCCCATATGCCGTTCTATATTGCCGGTAAGGAGCTCAGCCTCGAGGATGTCCGGCTGACCCTCGACAAGGTGCCGGATCGGCTGTTCGAGCACCCGGCGACCGTTTTTGTGCTGACAAACATGTATTACGCCGAGGCGCCCTGGCTGACCCCGGCCTCGCCCGCGGCCGCCGCCGGGATGCTCTGGCACGAGGTGGCGCTGCGGGGCGCCTCCTCGGGCGAATTCGAGGCACAGATCGCCGAGCTGGGGCCGTTCCTGGAGCAGAACTGGCGGGCCAATGTCAGCCCGCGCTCGGGGATGCCGGTCTATGAGCGGCCGGTCGCCATCGTGCTGTACCGGGAGGACCACCGGTTTCTGCTTGATTCGATCATCCCCCGCGCCGGCCGCTCCGAGGCCAATTTCGACCTGATTATCGCCTCCCAGCCCTACCGGGCCAAATCCTCGGTTAATTTCCGGGCCAAGCGGATCATCGCACCGCTGGCCCGGGCGCTGCGGGCCGGGGGGCGGTTGATCGGAATTCACTCCCACGGCCAGGATCCCGGGATCGAGATCATCCAGGCGGTCTGGCCCGGAGAAAATCCTTTCGCGGTGAGCCGTCATGAGCTATTGCGCGCGGTGAAATACGAGCTGGGGTCTGCGGCCCGCGATCTTAACTTTAATGCGTACGCCGATAACCGCTCGATCTTCCGATATGATATGGAAGCGCTGCCCAACGAGGTCACCGGCTCGATCGGAACCTCGACGGCCTTTGCAGCGTGGAATGCGGCGGTGTATGTCGCCCAGATCGAAGACGACCGGTTGACGGAAATGACTCAAAGCGGCCGTTACCTCGATGCCACCAGGGAAGTTCTGCGCAAGCATAACGGGCTCTGGTTCTACGACGAATCCTACGTCATCTCGCGCCGTCGCGACTGACATTTCAGGACACATTTCGAACGACCGCCGATGTCAGGCGGAAACAAGGGGTTCTCTTGATGCGCGCGTCTTATCTGTTCACCTCCGAGTCGGTTTCCGAAGGTCATCCGGACAAGGTCTCGGATCAAATCTCCGATGCGATCCTCGACGCCTTCATCGAGAAGGACGTCAAGCTCGGTATTGCCGATGACAGTCTCGTCAATACCCGGCTCGGCTGCGAGACGCTCTGCACCACCAACAAGATCGTGATCGCCGGCGAAGGCCGTGGCCAGCTGTTCCGTACCATCCACGGCCAGTCGGTGGTCGACCGCGAGCTGATCACGCAGATCGCGCGCGATGTCGTCAAGGACATCGGATATGACCAGAACGGCTTCTCGTATCATGGCGCCGATGTCGAGGTGCTGCTGCACGGCCAGTCGCCCGACATCGCCATGGGCGTCGACGCCAAGAAAAAGAAGAGCGGCGAAGAAGAGGGCGCCGGCGACCAGGGCATGATGTTCGGATATGCCTGCACCGAGAGCGAGGTCTACCAGAAGGGCTCGTACATGCCCGCGCCGATCTACTTCGCGCACAAGATCCTGAAGGTGTTGTCGGAGAAGCGGCGCAACGGCCAACTCGCCGACCTGCAGCCCGACGCCAAGAGCCAGGTCACGGTGAAATACGTCAACGGCAAACCGGTCGGCTGCACCAAGGTCGTGGTCTCGACCCAGCACAATGAGCGAAGCCGCAACAACAAGAAATATTCGCCGGGCCTGATCAAGGAGATGATCTCGACCGCGGTGGAGTCGGCGCTGCCGAAGGGCTGGATGCCGGCGAAGTCGTCCGACTTCCTGGTCAACCCGACCGGCAATTTCGTGGTCGGCGGTCCCGACGGCGACTGCGGCCTGACCGGCCGCAAGATCATCGTCGATACCTATGGCGGTTACGCCCCGCATGGCGGCGGCGCCTTCTCGGGCAAGGACCCGACCAAGGTCGACCGCTCCGCCGCCTATGCCGCGCGCTACCTCGCCAAGAACGTGGTTGCCGCCGGCCTTGCCGACCGCTGCACCATTCAGGTGGCCTATGCGATCGGCGTCGCCGATCCGATGTCGCTCCTGGTCGATACCCACGGTACCGGCAAGGTCGATGAGAAGAAGCTCGAGAAGATCCTGCCGGAGCTGTTCCGCCTGACGCCGACCAACATCCGCCGCACGCTGAAGCTCAACCGTCCGATCTACCGCCGCACCGCGGCCTACGGTCATTTCGGCCGCTCGCCGGAAAGGGATGGCGGGTTCTCCTGGGAAAAGACCGATCTTGCCGACGCGCTGAAGGGCGCGGTCTGACTTTCTCCGTAATTGTCTTGCGTATTCCGGAAAGCACCAATGCTTTTCGGAATATGCTTTTTTAAGGGATCCATCATATGACCGCCGCCGCCAAGAAGCCCGCCTTTACCGACTACATCGTCAAGGACATCTCGCTCGCCGAATTCGGCCGCAAGGAAATCTCGCTGGCCGAGACCGAGATGCCCGGCCTGATGGCGACGCGCGAGGAATATGGCCCGAAGCAGCCGCTGAAGGGCGCGCGCATCGCCGGCTCCCTGCACATGACGATCCAGACCGCGGTCCTGATCGAGACGCTGGCGGCGCTCGGCGCCGACATCCGCTGGGTCTCCTGCAACATCTATTCGACGCAGGACCATGCCGCGGCCGCGATCGCGGCGGCCGGCATTCCCGTGTTCGCGGTGAAGGGCGAGAGCCTCGTCGAGTACTGGGACTACACCGCCAAGCTGTTCGACTGGCACGGCGGCGGCACGCCCAACATGATCCTCGATGACGGCGGCGACGCCACCATGCTGGTGCATCACGGCCTGCGCGCCGAGAACGGTGACGTGAAGTTTCTCGACAAGCCGGGTTCGGAAGAAGAGGAAGTATTCTTCGCGCTGATCAAGAAGCTGTTGAAGGAAAAGCCGAAGGGCTGGTTCGCGGAGATCGCCAAGAACATCAAGGGCGTCTCGGAAGAGACCACCACGGGCGTGCACCGGCTCTACAACATGGAGAAGGAAGGCAAGCTCCTGTTCCCGGCGATCAACGTCAACGACAGTGTCACCAAGTCGAAGTTCGACAATCTCTACGGCTGCCGTGAATCGCTGGTCGACGGCATCCGCCGCGGCACCGACGTGATGATGTCGGGCAAGGTGGCGATGGTCGCGGGCTTCGGCGACGTCGGCAAGGGCTCGGCCGCCTCGCTGCGCCAGGCCGGCTGCCGCGTCATGGTCTCCGAAGTCGACCCGATCTGCGCGCTGCAGGCGGCGATGGAAGGCTATGAAGTCGTCACCATGGAAGACGCCGCACCCCGCGCCGACATCTTCGTCACCGCGACCGGCAACAAGGACATCATCACCATCGAGCACATGCGCGCGATGAAAGACCGCGCCATCGTGTGCAACATCGGCCACTTCGACAACGAGATCCAGATCGCAGGGCTTCGCAACCTGAAATGGACCAACGTCAAGCCGCAGGTCGACGAGATCGAATTCCCCGACAAGCACCGCATCATCCTGCTTTCGGAAGGCCGCCTCGTGAACCTCGGCAATGCCATGGGGCACCCGTCATTCGTGATGTCGGCTTCCTTCACCAACCAGACGCTGGCGCAGATCGAGCTGTTCGCCAACAACAAGGACGGCAAGTACGCGAAGAAGGTCTACGTGCTGCCGAAGTCGCTGGACGAGAAGGTGGCGCGGCTGCACCTCGCCAAGATCGGCGTCAAGCTGACCGAGCTGCGTCCCGACCAGGCCGAGTATATCGGCGTGAAGCCGCAGGGCCCGTTCAAGGCGGATCATTACCGGTATTGAAACTTCACACGTCATTTCGGGGCCGCTTTCCCGTGGCCCGGAATGACGCCGAGCGAAGCTATCGATTTTCGTCATGGCCGGGACGAGCCCACGGCTGTCCGGCACGGGTTATGCTTCATGCCGCCTTCTCCAATGTGACGCAACCGCGGGCGGTGCGACGACGTCGCGCCGTCCGGGTAGCGGAGGGCTCGAAATCGAATTTGGCCTGGTGTGGTGTTGGGCCTGGCGGGGAGGCTTTTTGAAGAAGTCCTGCAATCGGCCGCCGATGCATAAGATTGGCACGGATCAGCCTGGTGAAGGCGAGCGGGCTTTTGACGATCTTGTTGGCGTCGTGAGCCAGGCGCAGCAACAGGAAGGCAATCAGGGCGACCGTGATCTGAATGCGAACCGCATTTTCGGATGTGCCGAGGAAGTGAGTGATCTTCAAGGTCTGTTTGACCCATCGAAAGAACAGCTCGATCGCCCAGCGACGCTTGTACAAATCGGCGATTTCCTCTGCGCTGGCGGTCAGATCGTTGGTGAAGATGCGCAGCACCTTGCCGGTCTCTATCGTGACCTGGACTTCGCGGACCAGGCCCGACATTGGATTGCAGCGGGAGGCGGCGAGCCGCTTCGGAAGATATCCGGTCCGATCGCTCAGGACCGGCGATCCCACCGCAACCGGCCGATCCTCGACGACCTCAAAGGGCGTGTTGCGCTTCAGCCGCGTTACGATACGGCAGCCGGCCTGATCGAGCGTCGCCCACCACCCGTAATCGTAATAGCCGAGATCGAAAACATAGGTCGCCCCCGCCTCGATCGGCATCGCTTTGGCCGCCGTGATGTCATTGACGTTGCAAGGCGTCACCATCAGGTAGAGCGGCTGGTCGGCATCGGGATCGTAGATGATGTGGGCCTTGGCGCCGCAAACGCCGGCCGAAAATGTCGCCCAATGGCCGCTCAGGCTGCTCAGCCGCACGCTGGTCGAATCGATCAGGCGAACGCAATCGCCGATCTTCCTGCGATAGCCGTTCTGCAACTGAGCGATCAGCGCCGAGAGCAGGTCGGCAAACACTTCCACAGGGCGCGAAGCGTTCGCGGTCGACAAGGCCGACTTCGAGATCGTGCAGCCGCCAAGGTGATAAAGCTTACCGGCGTGGCTTCTCAGGCCGGCTTCGATCTCCCGAAGGCCGCGCGCCCCGCAAAACTGTGCGTACAGCATTGCGATCAGATGCGGACGGCTCTTCGTCACCCGATCGTCCCAATCGGCATTGTGCCGGTCCACAAGACGATCAAACGTCGCCCACGGAATCTGCTTCAGAAGGCAGTGAAAAACGATATTCTGGTGCGGCACGGCGTTGATCCTCTTGCTGTTCAGATGATTCGCAACCAACTGAACCCAAGCAGAATCAATGCCGTGCACTTCATCAAGCAGAAAACGTGCCGGACAGCCGTGGGACGAGCCCGGCCATGACGAAAATAAACTGATGCGCCGGGGAGGCAGCCTTGCCAAACGAACATTTCGACGTGCTGATCGTCGGCGCCGGACTGTCCGGCATCGGCGCGGGCTATCACCTGCAGCAGAAGTGCCCGGGCAAGAGCTTTGTCATTCTCGAGGGCCGCGACTGCATCGGCGGCACCTGGGACCTGTTCCGCTATCCCGGCATCCGCTCCGACAGCGACATGTTCACGCTGGGCTATTCGTTCAAGCCATGGACCGAGGCGAAGGCGATCGCCGACGGGCCGCAAATCCTGAAGTATGTCCGCGAGACCGCGGCCGAGAACGGTATCGACAAGAAGATCCGCTACCATCACCGGGTCAAGCGGGCGTCGTGGTCGACGCCGGAGGCGCGCTGGACGGTGGAAGCCGAACGCACGTCGGGCGAGGGCGCCACCGAAATCGTGCGCTTCACCTGCAATTTCCTGTTCATGTGCTCCGGCTACTACAAATACGAGGACGGCTACACGCCGGAATTTTCAGGCCGCGAGAATTTCGCCGGCCGCATCGTGCATCCGCAGAAATGGCCCGAAGATCTCGACTACGCCGGCAAGCGCGTGGTGGTGATCGGCTCGGGCGCGACCGCGGTGACGCTGGTGCCGGAGATGGCCAAGAAAGCGGGTCACGTCACCATGCTGCAGCGCTCGCCGACCTATGTGGTGTCGCGCCCGGCGCAGGACCCGGTCGCCAACAAATTGCGGCGCAACCTGCCCTCGAAACTCGCCTATCACCTGATCCGCTGGCGCAACGTGCTGTGGGGGATGTATTTCTTCCAGCTCTCGCGGCGCAAGCCCGATCGGGTCAAGCAGTTGATCCTCGGCGGCGTCAAGATGGCGCTCGGTCCGAACTACGACATCGCCACGCATTTCACGCCGCGCTACAATCCCTGGGACCAGCGGCTCTGCCTGGTGCCGGACGGCGACCTGTTCAACGCGATCAGGGAACAGCGCGCCTCCGTCGTCACCAGGGAGATCGACGGCTTCACCAGGAGCGGCATCAAGCTGAAGGACGGCAGCGAACTCGAAGCCGACATCATCGTGACCGCCACCGGCCTCGTGCTGCAGGTGCTCGGCGGCATGGAAGTCAGCGTCGACGGCCGCGCGGTCGATTTCTCGAAAACGCTGAACTACAAGGGCATGATGTATTCCGACGTGCCCAATCTGGCGTCGTCGTTCGGCTACACCAATGCGTCCTGGACGCTGAAATGCGACCTGACCTGCGAATATGTCTGCCGCCTGATCAATTACATGGACCGGCACGGCTACAAGCAGTGCATGCCGCACAATGTCGATCCCAGCATCACCGAACTGCCGTCGCTGGATTTCTCGTCCGGCTACGTGCAGCGCTCGATCGCGAAAATGCCCAAACAAGGCTCGAAGCGGCCGTGGCGGCTCTACCAGAACTACGCACTCGACATCGTTACGCTGCGCTACGGCAAGGTCGATGACGGCGTGATGCAGTATTCATAGGAGGCGCGGCAGGGGGCGGGGTCTGCGCGCCAGCGCCGCATGCGTTGTTTCGCGTATTCGCGCACCCAGGCGAATCGTTCATGGTGGTGACACGGTTAACACCGGATTAACCGGTGACTCCTAGGCTGGCGTGGCTGGGGCTCGAGACAGCGTGAGGAAGCCCATGGACGCCCAGAAAATTGCCGTCGATGCCATCGTGGCGCTGACCGACTGCGACCGCGAACAGGTCGCCGCCTTCATCCGCAGGCTCTACCTCACCGGCGTCAAGGACCCCAAGCGCCTGACCTTCAAGGGCCTGCAGGCGATGGCGCGGGGCTGAGTTGGCGTAGCCTGCTTCCGATCTTACGCTGCTGCCGCAATCGATTTCAGGCGCCAAAAAAGGCCCCGGACCGGGTCCGGAGCCCTGTTCGCGTTTTGGCGCAAACAGCCGGCTTATGCCGCCGGCTTGCCGATCGAAACCTTCAGCGTGCCGACGCCGTCGACGCCGCATTCGATCTTGTCGCCGGGGTTGAGCTGGGAGACGCCGGCCGGCGTTCCCGTCATGATGATGTCGCCGGCGGCGAGCGCGACCTGCTGCGAGAGCTGCCAGATGATCTCGGGCACGCTCCAGATCAGTTCGGTAAGATCGCCCTTCTGTTGTTCCTTGCCGTTGACCGTGAGCCAGATCCTGCCCTTGGCGGGATGGCCGATCTTGGCGGCCGGCTGCAGCGCGGAGCAGGGCGCGGAATAGTCGAAGGATTTGCCGACTTCCCACGGCCGTTCCTTCTTTCGCGAGGCGATCTGCAGGTCGCGGCGGGTGAGATCGATGCCGACCGCATAGCCGTAAACGTGATCGAGCGCCTTGTCGGCTGATATGTTGAGGCCGCCGCTCTTCATGGCGACGACCAGTTCGACCTCGTGGTGCAGATCCTTGGTCAGCGGCGGATAGGGGATGGTGGCGCCGTCCGGGACCAGCATGTCGGCGTGCTTGGCGAAGAAGAACGGCGGTGCCCGCTCGTCATTGCCCATCTCGCGGATGTGCTCGAGATAATTGCGGCCGACGCACCAGATGCGGCGAACCGGATAGGATTTCGACTCGCCGACGACGGGAAGCGAGGGCTGCGGGGGAGCGGGAATGACGTAGGCTGTTGCGTTCATGACGGTCTCGGCGGGGGGTTGAGGGCAGGAAGTCGGCAGATAGCTTTACGCGGTTGCGCTGATCGGCGCCAGCGTCAGCGGCCCCGCTTCGCGATGCTGCAGGCGGAAGAACGACGCATAACGCCCGCCGCGGCGCAACAGATCGTCATGCCGCCCGCGCTCGACGATCTCGCCGCCCTCGACCACCAGGATGGCGTCGGCGTGCATGATGGTGTGCAGGCGATGGGCAATGACGATGGTGGTGCGGTTCCGGCACAGATGTTCGATCGCCTCCTGGACCTGCTTTTCGGACTCCGAATCCAATGCTGCGGTCGCCTCGTCGAGCAAAACAATCGGCGCATTCTTGATCAGCGCGCGGGCCACCGCGATGCGCTGACGCTGGCCGCCGGACAGCTGCGTGCCGTGCTCGCCGACCGGGGTATTGTAGCCGAGCGGAAAGCCCATGATGAACTCGTGCGCGCAGGCGGCTTGGGCGGCAGCCGCAATCTCGTCCTGCGTTGCGCCTATCTTGCCGAAGGCGATGTTGGCGCCGATGGTGTCGCGGAACAGATAGACGTCCTGCCCGACATAGGCGGTCTGCTGGCGCAGCGATTTTCGCGATACGCCGGAAATGGCCTGTCCGTCGATCAGGACGGCGCCGTCATTCACTTCATAGAGCCGCAGCAGCAGCGCCAGCACGGTGGACTTGCCGCCGCCGGAGGGGCCGACCAGCGCCGTCATCTTGCCGGGCTCGGCGACAAAACTCATGCGGTTGAGCACGGGCTCGTCCGGACGGTAGGCGAACGTCACGTCGCAAAACTCGACCCGCGCGTCGATCAGCTTCAGCGCCGGCTTGTCGTCGTCGACGGGCTCGCTGGAGGGGCTGTCGACGATCTCCAGCAATTTGCGGGCGCCGATCAGGTTGCTGTTGAGTTCGATATTGAGCCGCGCCAGCCGCTTGGCCGGCTCATAGGCCATCAGGAACGCGGTCAGGAACGAAAAGAACTGGCCCGGTGTCGCGCCGATCGCGACCACGCTGTAGCCGCCGTACATCAGTCCGCCCGCGACCGCGAACCCGCCGAGCGTCTCCATCAGCGGGCTCGACCGGTTGGAGACCCGCGCCATCTTGTTGGCGTTGCGCTCGACCGCGGCGATCGAGGAGTCGATCCGCTCGCGCATGGTCTGTTCGAGCGTGAACGCTTTCACGGTGCGGATGCCCTGCAGCGATTCCTGCATGATTTCGAGAATGTCGGCGGTGCCGGTGAACTGGTTGTGCGCGAGGCCCTTGATCCGCTTCACCAGCTTGCGCAGCACCAGCATCGCCGGCGGCGCCACCGCGAAACCGAGCAGCGCCATGTAGGGGTCCTGCATCAGCATGACGGCGACGAGGCCGATCAGCAGCAGCAGGTCGCGGCCGAGCGCATTGATCAGGAGGTTGAGCACCTGCGTGACGGAAGCAGCGCCCGCGGTCAGCCGCGCCAGAAATTCCGACGAATGCCGCTCCGAGAAGAAGCCGACACTCTCGCTCATCAGCTTGGCGAACAGCCGGCGCTGGTTGTTGGCGAGAATGGCATTGGAGATCTTCGACAGGATCACCTGGTGACCGTAGGTCGCCGCACCCTTGAGGATGAAGATCAGGACGGTGACCCCCGACAGGATCGCGATGCCGCGCACATCCTTGTCGACATAGGCCTTGTTGATGACCTCGCCGAGGATATAGGCCGACAGCGCCGTCGCGCCGGCCGAGACCGCCATCAGCAGGAAGGCCAGCAGATAACGCCGCCAGTAGGTCAGGCCCTGCTCGTTGATCAGGCGGCGAATCAGGATCGCTGCGCCATAGGGATCGTCAGTGATTTTCTTCGGAAGTTCGGTCATCCGCGTTCCATTGACAGCGCTGGCAGGCTCCCGCCCGCGCGTCAGGGTTGGCTTGCGAAACGTCCGTCTCCTTGCCCGCTATATGCCGGTTTTTCAAGCCAAATCAGGGCTTGCGCCGCATGAGATTTTAGGCCGAGGCCGCGTGCTGCAGCTCGCCATGGCGCTCGCGCAACAGTTTCTCTTCCCACGCCAGCGCATGCCTGGCGATGGTCTCGAGATTGTCGTATTGCGGCGTCCAGTCCAGCATGCTTTTGATGCGGGTAGTGTCCGCGATCATGGTCATGATGTCGCCGGGCCGGCGCGGCGCATATTGAACCGCGAAATTGCGCCCGGAGACGCGCCGAACCGCCTCGATGGTTTCCAGCACGGAATAGCCGCGGCCATAGCCGCAATTCAGCGTCGCCGACTGGCCGCCGTCGCGCAAATACGACAGCGCCGCGCGATGCGCCTGCGCGAGGTCGCTGACGTGGATGAAATCCCGGATGCAACTGCCGTCCGGCGTCGGATAATCCGTGCCGAACACGTCGACCTTGGCGCGCTGTCCGGTGGCCGCCTCGACCGCGATCTTCAGGAGATGCGTGGCGCCGACGGTTGCAAGCCCGATGCGCGCTTTGGGGTCGGCGCCCGCGACATTGAAGTAGCGCAGCGCGACGTAGCTCATGCCGTGTGCGGTGGCGACGTCATGCAGCATGATTTCGCTCATCAGCTTCGAGAAGCCGTAAGGCGACAGCGGCCGGGTCGGGGCGCTTTCGGGAACCGGAACCTGATCCGGATTGCCATAGACCGCAGCGGTCGACGAAAAGATGAAGCGGTTGACGCCGCACTTCACTGCCGCGTTCAGCAGGCTGCGCGTGGTCATGGTGTTGTTGCGGTAATAGGCGAGCGGATCGCGCATCGAATCCGGCACCACCACGGAGCCGGCAAAATGAACGATGCTCTTGACGTCATGCGCCGATATCACGCCCTCGACGAGGTTTTCGTCGCCGGCGTCGCCGATGAACAGCGGCACGCCTTCGGGCACGAATGCGGAGAATCCGGTCGAGAGATTGTCGACCACGACGACGCTTTCGCCGGCTTCCGCCATCGCAAGAACCGTGTGACTTCCGATATAGCCGGCGCCGCCGGTGACAAGCACAGTCATGAGCTCACCCATCTCCCGATTTATCCGCGTGATGCTATCCGGGGCGCGGTGAAGAGTGGGTTTCGGCGCATGCGAACTGGTCACTATGCTTAATGTTGCGTATAGGAAATCTCGCGAAACGGAGCCCGACGTGGCAAACGAGAACATTTCCGCGGATAACCTGCAGCTGATCGTGCCAAATCTGCACAGGCGCTATTCCGGCGTCACCGCGACCAACCGCATGGTGGCGCCGAAACTGGCGAAAATGTTCCGCGCCGGCTGGCTCGGGCCCGATGCGCCCGACGGCATCGCGCGGATCGGGGCGGCGGACCTCGTGAAATTATGGCGCCGCCGCAGTTCCCTGATCTGGCATGCGCGGCGCAACAACGAGATGATCGTGGGCGTAGTGCTGCGGTCGCTCGGCTGGCCCCTGAAGCTCGTATTCACCTCGGCGGCGCAGCGCCACCATACCTGGATCACGCGCTGGTTGATCCGGCAAATGGACGCGATCATCGCCACCAATGATATCTCGGCGTCGTTTCTCAAAGTGCAGGCGACCGTCATTCCGCATGGCGTCGATACCGACGCTTACGCGCCGCCGCGCGATCGCGCCGCGGCGTTCGCTGAAGCCGGATTGCCGGGCCGCTACGTGATCGGCTGCTTCGGCCGGGTGCGCGCGCAAAAGGGCAGCGACGTGTTCGTGGACGCGATGTGCCGGCTGCTGCCGCGCTATCCCGATTTCACTGCGGTCATGGTCGGCGCGATCACGCCCGAGCAAACCGCCTTCGCGGACGATTTGCGAAAACGCATCGATGCCGCGGGCCTGCAATCGCGCATCGTCATAACAGGCGAGTTGCCGATCGAGGAGGTGCCGCGCTGGTACCAGCGGCTGACGATCTACGCCTTCACCTCGCGCAACGAGGGTTTTGGGTTGACCCTGATCGAGGCGATGTCGGCGGGCGCGGCGCTGGTGGCCTCGCGCGCGGGCGCGGCGGAGCTCGTGGTCGAGGATGGCGTTACCGGCGTGCTGACGCCGACTGATGATGTCGATGCGCTGGTGGCCGCGCTGGAGCCGCTGCTGCGCGATCCGGCTTCAGCCGCGGCGATGGGCGAGCGCGGGCGGGCGCGGGTGCTGGAGAAATTCAGCCTTGAGGCGGAGGCGAACCGGATCGCGGAAGTTTACCGCACGCTGGTCTGAGCCATCACGCCGGCCACGAAGGCGTCGAGGTCGCCGCCCTCGAACAGAAACCCCGGCAGGCCCGCGGCCTCCGCCGCCTCGATATCGGTCGGGCGGTCACCGATGACGAAGCTGCCTTCGTGCCGCACCGGCCAGTGCTCCATCAGGTCGTGGATCATGCCCGGCGCCGGTTTGCGCCAGTGATGATCTTCGAGATAGCCGGCGACCGTCCCGGCCGGATGGTGCGGGCAATACCTGATGTCGTCGACGACAGCGCCCTGCGCCGCCAGCTCGTCAAGCATCCAGTCGTGCAGCTTGCCGACATCGTCCTCGGTGAAGTAGCCGCGCGCCACGCCGGACTGATTGGTGAAGAAGAACACGAAATAGCCGGCGTCGTTGAGGCGGCGGATCGCCTTCGCCGCGTTCGGCATCCAGCGGATCCGCTCCCGCGTGCCCATATAGCCGTCGTCGTGATTGACGACGCCATCGCGGTCGAGGAAGGCGGCGGGTCGAGGCGTCGAGCGGGCGGGATCGGCGCCGCTCATTTTCGCAGTGCCTCGCGCATCATGGTCCGCTCGATCTCGTCGCAAATGCCGTGGGCAACCGCGAGATGGATCTGCTGCACCACCGGCGTGTCGTCGGTCGGCGCGACCAGCAGGTGATCGCAGAGCGCGCCGAGCGCATCGCCCCTGAGCCCGGTGAAGCCGATGGTGACGAGCCCGATGTCGCGCGCCTTGCGCAACGCCGCCAGGATGTTGGGCGAACGTCCCGAGGTGGAAAGCGCCAGCAGCACGTCGCCGCGCCGGCCGAGCCCTTCGACCTGCCGGGCGAACACCTGCTCGAAACCGTAGTCGTTGGCGATCGCGGTCAGCGCCGAGGTGTCGGTGGTCAGCGCGAGCGCGGCATAGCCGGGCCGGTCCTGCTTGTAGCGGCCGATGATTTCGGCGGCGATGTGCTGGGCGTCGGCGGCGCTGCCGCCATTGCCGACGACCATGAGCTTGTTGCCGGCGCGCAACGCCGCGATCATGGCGGCCGCAATGGCGCGCGCGGCGGCGAGCATTGCCGCATCCTTGGTCGCCCGCTCCAGCGCTGCGAGCGACTGGCCGAGATGGGCTCCGATCGGATCTTTCGAATCTTTCGAATCTTGGCTCAACGCGCACCGTCAGGGTTGGAATTGGCCATCTTGGTAATGACCGCACCGCGGCTGCGCAAGCTCGCGGTGTCAGCGCGCAACGCCGGCTCCTGCCTCGGCCAGCACGCACCCGGCGATCGCAACCACGTCGGAAGCGGGAATGTCGCGCATGCAGCGATGGTCGTTCATGGTGCAGACCGGGCGGTGGCAGGGCTGGCACGGCACCGCTGTCCTGGTCTGCACCGTCGCGGCGAGGCCGTTCAGCGGCGCCCAGTGATAGGGGCTGGTGGGACCGAAAATGCCCATGGTCGGCGTGCCGATCGCCGCCGCAATATGCATCAGCCCGGAATCGTTCGATATCGCGACGCTGGCCGCCGCCATCGCCAGAATGCCGTTGCGCAGGTCGGTGCCGGTGAGGTCGCGGACGCGAGGTCCGCCTGCAGCCACGATCTCGGCCGCCAGCGCCTTTTCGCCGGGGCCGCCGACCACCCAGACATCAAGGCCGCGTTCGGCCAGCAGGCGCGCGGCTTCCGGATAGTAGGTCCAGCGCTTGGACGCGCCGACCGAGCCCGGTGCCAGGGCCACGGCAGGGCCCGTGCCAAGCCCGTTGGCCTGCCGCCAGCGGGCGCTTTCCTCAGGCGGCACATGAAGCTGCGGCACCGGCCATTCGCCCGGCAGCGGCGCGCCATCGGGCAGCGCCAGGGCCGCATTCTTGTCGATGAAGCGGGGCAGGGCCTTTTCGCCCCAGCGCCATTGGTTGATCAGCCCGAACCGGGCCTCGCCGACGAATCCCACCCGTTCCGGAATGCCCGCCAGCGCCGGCGCAATGGCCGATTTCCAGGTGCGGGGCAGCACCAGCGCGGTGCCGTAGCCCCTGGCCCTCAGCTGCTCGGCCAGGCCCCATTGCTTGGCCAGAGCCAGCCGGCTGCGCGGCAGGTCCCAGACGATCCCGGCGCGCACCCCGGGCATATAATCGACCAGCGGGGCGCACAGCGAGGTGACGAGCAGATCGACCGGCCGATTCGGCCAACGCTGCTTCAGGACGCGCACCACGGTATGGCCGCGGACGAAATCGCCGATCCACATGTAGGGAACGATCAGGATCGGCCGGGTATCGCCCGGGTCCTCCAGCGCCTTAAGTATTGAATCCAGACTCATATTTTGGTGGTCTTCCCCGGGGCATTTCAAACCTGTCGGTACCGGCTCCTCCGGGCGAGGTAAAGTCACCGTCCGGGGGGCAGCCTTCGTCTTCACCAAGCGGGACGCCCCAAGTTGCCTGCCGGGCTGGGTTGAGGCAAAGCTGCGATCCCACATCAAGGGCAGGGTACGGAATGTTGCTGGTGACCGGTGGCGCCGGTTTTATCGGATCGAATGTCGTGGCCGCGTTGAACGACGCCGGCCGCGCCGACGTGGCGGTGTGCGATGTGCTGGGCCATGACGGCAAATGGCGCAATCTCGCCAAACGCCAGGTTGCGGACATCGTGCCGCCGGCGGAACTGATGGACTGGCTCAAGGGCCGTCGGCTCGATGCCGTCATCCATCTCGGCGCCATCTCGGAGACCACGGCGACCGACGGCGATCTGGTGATCGAAACCAATTTTAGGCTGTCGATGCGGCTGCTCGACTGGTGCACGGCCAATGCGACGCCGCTCATCTACGCCTCGTCGGCGGCGACCTATGGCGACGGCGCGCAGGGCTTTCGCGACGACCAGTCGATGTCGGCGCTGAAGACGTTGCGGCCGATGAATCTGTACGGCTGGAGCAAGCATCTGTTCGACATGGCGGTCGCCGAACGCGCGGCCAGGAGCGAAAAGCTGCCGCCGCAATGGGTGGGCTTGAAGTTCTTCAACGTGTTCGGCCCCAACGAATATCACAAGGGCGCGATGATGAGCGTGCTGGCGCGTCGCTTCGACGACATCAGGGCCGGCCGCGTCGTGCAGTTGTTCAAGTCGCACCGCGAGGGCATCGCCGACGGCGATCAGCGCCGCGATTTCATCTATGTCGACGATGTGGTGCGGGTGATGATGTGGCTGCTCGCGACACCGTCGGTCAGCGGCATCTACAACGTCGGAACCGGCAAGGCGCGCAGCTTCAGGGATCTGATGCTTTCGGCCTATGCCGCGCTCGGCACGTCTGCGAATATCCAGTATATCGACATGCCCGAGCAGATTCGCGGCAGCTACCAGTATTTCACCGAGAGCGATGTCGGCCGGCTGCAGCGCGCCGGCTACAACGGCGGCTTCACGGCGCTGGAAGACGCGGTCGGGACTTACGTCAGGGGTTTTCTCGATTCCGCCGACCGCTTCCGCTGACGCGCAACGGATAACGAGTTCAGATGTTCGATTTTGAAGCCCTGTCGCATGCGATTGCCAGCCGGACGGTGATCTGCGTCGGCGATCTCATGCTCGACGAATTCGTCTATGGCGAGGTATCGCGTATTTCGCCGGAGGCGCCTGCGCCGGTGATCGCGGTCCAGCGCAGCGAGATCAATATCGGCGGTGCCGGCAATGTCGCGCGCAACATCGCCTCGCTCGGCGCACGCTGCATCTTTGTCGGACTGATCGGCGACGACGATTCGGGCGCGACGCTTAAATCGGCGCTGGCGCAGGAAGGCAGAATCGAAAGCGTGCTGGTGTGCGATCCCTCGCGGCCGACGACGCGGAAGGTGCGCTTCGTCTCCGAGCATTTCTCCACCCACATGCTGCGCGCGGACTGGGAACTGGCACAGCCTGCGGCAGCGGATATCGAGCAGAAACTGATCGACGCCATCCTGCCGCAGCTCGCCCGCGCCGACATCGTGCTGCTGTCCGACTACGCCAAGGGCGTGCTCACGGCTCGCGTGATCCGCAACGTCATCGACGCTGCGCGAAAGCTCGGCAAGCGCGTGATCGTCGATCCCAAGAGCGCCAATTTCGCGATCTACCGCGGGGCGACGCTGCTGACGCCCAACCGCAAGGAGTTCGCGGCGGCGACCCGCAGCCGCGCCGATACCGAAGACAGCATTGCGGTCGCAGCCCAGGATGCGATGCAGCTGGCCGACTGCGAAGCCATCCTGGTGAAGCAGAGCGAACACGGCATGACGCTGGTGCCGCGCAAGGGCGAGGCCATCCACGTGCCGGCGCATCCGGTCAAGGTGCGCGACGTCTCCGGCGCCGGCGACACCGTTGCCGCGGCGCTGGCGGTGGCGCTGGCGGCGGGGGCCGATTGGGAGACCGCGCTGCGGATGGCGAATGCGGCGGCCGCGGTGGCCGTCGGCAAGAAGGGTACCGCCAGCGTGACGCCGGCGGAACTGCGGCGCAAGATTCTGCCGCACGCTTTCCTCGCGGCGGAGGAAAAGATCGTGGCGACAGGCGGTGGCCTCGACGCGCAGCTTTCGGATTGGCGCAAGCAGGGATTGCGGGTCGGCTTCACCAACGGCTGTTTCGACATCCTGCATCCCGGCCACGTCAAGGTCTTGACCGCGGCGCGCGCCGCCTGCGACCGGCTGATCGTCGGTCTCAACAGCGACGCATCGGTGAAGCGGCTGAAGGGCGAGGGGCGTCCGGTCCAGGACGAGCGCGCCCGCGCCGAGGTGCTGGCGGCGCTGGAGGCGGTCGATCTCGTCGTTGTCTTTGAAGAGGACACGCCGCTCAAATTGATCGAGCAGATCAAACCGAGTATTTTGGTCAAGGGTGGCGACTACACCCGCGAGCAGGTCGTCGGGCACGAGATCGTTACGGTCGGCGGCGGTGAAGTGTTGCTCGTTGACGTGCTCCAGGGCTTCAGCACGTCATCGCTGATCGGACGGGCGCGCAAGGTAGACAGATGAAGACGAGCAACGCTAATTATCTAGCTGGCAAAACCTTGTTGTTTTGGGCCGATATCGAACGGCGAAAACTCGTCTCCGATGTTTTGGCAGTATTGGTTGTGGTTACATTGCTGTGGTCAACGTCGCTTCCAGCCATTTTTATCGCTATTTGGTTGCTGGTGCTGGTGCAGACAGGACATACAGCGCCTGTTGATGCCCCCCAGGCGGGTCGGTCCGCTAACCGTTGCGCAGACGAGTTCGATGCTTAGTTCTCCCTTGTTGGACTTCCAAGAGGGATGGATGTACGTACTTGGCGTGGACATCACGGGTGGATCGGTGACAAAAGCGGCCTCACAGTCGGCGGTTTTGCCGACCCTTAGGATGCCTTGAATCCCATGCTCTCTCGCTCAACAACTCAGAAGTCAGTTGCGATCTGTTATGCCCCCCGCTTATTTTGAACATTCAATAAATAGCCTTCGACGCCTGACCTGGCGCAACCTGCTCATTGCTGTTCACGATGCTGTAGTCACGACTATCGCGGTTCTCGCGAGCTTCTACTTGCGTTTCGAGGGACAGGAATTTCTAGTTCGGATTCCTCTCCTGTTTTTGATTTTGCCTTGTTTCGTCGCGTTTAGCGTCGTTGTTTGTTACGTCTTCAATCTGACCACAACAAAGTGGCGATTTGTTTCTCTTCCGGATGTTCTCAATATTTTACTCGTGGCGACCGTGCTGACGCTGACCCTTCTCGTCATCGATTATATTTTCCTTGCGCCCAATATCTATGGGTCGTTTTTCTTAGGCAAGACGACGATGCTGATCTACTGGTTTCTTGAGGTTGCCTTCCTCAGTGGATCTAGGCTGGCGTATCGTTATTTTCGCTATAGTCGCACCCTCAACCGAGCAAGAGCTCTGGACGCGGTGCCGACGCTGCTAATCGGCCGGGCTGCCGACGCAGAGATTTTCCTTCGCGCGGTCGAGAGCGGCGCTGTGAAGCATCTCTGGCCCGTTGGCGTACTCTCTCCGTCCAGGGCTGACCGCGGGCAAACGATACGTGGTATGCCGGTGCTCGGGGGAATTGATGATCTCAACGAGATTTTGAACGAGTTCATCAAGCATCAGAAACCTGTTGAACGTATCGTTATGACGCCATCGGCTTTCGAGCCGGACTCTCAACCGGATTCGGTTCTCATGCTGAGTCGCAGGCTGGGGCTGATCGTCAGTCGTCTCCCCTCGCTCGAGGAGAGCAGGGAGATGCCGCAGTTGGCTCCTGTTGCGGTGGAGGACCTGTTGCTTCGTCCAAGCGAGACGATCGACTACAATCGACTTGAGACTTTGGTGAGAAACAAGTCGATCGCGGTGACCGGTGGTGGCGGATCAATCGGATCTGAGCTCTGTAATCGTGTTGTTGCGTTTGGCGCAAGCAGATTGCTGATTATCGAGAATTCCGAGCCTGCACTTTACGCTATCAGCGAATCCCTGACGAGCAAGAATCGCATCGCCGTGATTGAAGGCCGAATTGCCGATATTCGTGACCGTGATCGAATGCTTCGCCTAATGGAAGAATTCAAACCTGATATCGTCTTTCATGCAGCAGCCCTCAAACATGTACCGATTCTTGAGCGCGACTGGAGCGAAGGTGTCAAGACGAATATTTTTGGATCGATGAACGTCGCAGATGCGGCATTGGCTGCGGGCGCTGAAGCGATGGTTATGATATCGACCGACAAGGCAATCGAACCGGTTTCCATGCTTGGTCTAACCAAACGCTTCGCTGAGATGTACTGTCAAGGACTTGATCGCGAACTTGCGGCGCAGGTGAAAGAAAAGCCCCCGATGAGGCTAATCTCGGTGCGGTTCGGAAATGTGCTGGCTTCGAACGGATCGGTCGTACCGAAATTCAAGGCGCAGATCGAGGCAGGTGGGCCAGTAACTGTCACCCACCCGGATATGGTGCGTTATTTCATGACGATCCGCGAAGCGTGCGATCTGGTCATAACGGCGGCGAGCTATGCATTGACGCCGGCGCGCCGGGATGTGTCGGTGTTTGTTTTGAACATGGGCCAGCCGGTCAAGATCGTTGATCTTGCTGTGCGAATGATCCGTCTATCCGGACTTGAACCGTATCACGATATCGACATCATTTTCACCGGCATGCGGCCGGGAGAGCGGTTGAACGAAATCCTTTTTGCGAAAGAAGAGCCGACGATTGAGATCGGCTTGTCGGGGATCCTGGCGGCCAAGCCGAACGAATTTCCCCTGGAGATGTTGCGCCGATGGATCGCCACGTTGGCGGAGGCGATTGCAAACGAGGACAAGGCGGCCATTCGTTCAATTTTAAAGCACGCGGTGCCTGAGTTCAGATCCAATACTATTTCTATCTCAGATTGACATGACGATAGAGGAAAGGCTGTAGCCTAACCGGTCGCCACCATGGAGCGTGGGTGATCGAGCGGCGAAAGTTCATGAGGGAGTTGAAGCTTGAGCTGCGCGGACTGGGTGAGTAAGTTTGCAAACGATCCGCAACATGCGGTTGCTGACCAGCAGCAATGAAGCCCAGGCAGTTGGAGATCTGGCGGCTGAAGCACAAGGTCACCAAAGCTGAAATCGAACAAGACAGCTATGGGAACGGTATATTGCACAGAAAGCTGATGCTTCTGCCGTCAGGTGACTCTCCTACCTGTCTCGGGAAGCAGTTCGTCTATTCTGGGATTTTGACTGCGGCCGAACCCTGAAATGCCTTTTCCGCGCTGAAAATCCATACCAGCCCGCCGCAGGCGCCGACGATGAAGGACACTGCTCCGAACAGCAGCGAGATGTTCACGCCTTCACTTGTCACCAGCCCGGCATATCCGAACGCCAGGCCCATGGTGGCCTCGCGGACGCCCCAGCCGGCGATCGAGATCGGCAGCATGGTGATCAGCATCACCGGCGGAATCAGCTGGAAGATCTGGCCGAACACGACCGGCGCCGCGATCGACTGCACCACGCACCAGGCGATGACGATGGTGAGAACGTGGACCAGCGACGACAGCACCGCGATTTTTGGTCCGCGCTGCCGGCTGAAGATGACGCGGTTGGCGATTACCGAGCAGGCGTGCAGGTGATGCGTGCCCCACCACCGCTTCAGCCAAAGCCATGGCAACCTGCCAAGAATCAGGAATCCCGCTCCGCCCGCAAGGGCGGCGAGATCGACGAACAGCAGCGCCGATCGGCCATGGGGATCGCTGATCAGCTTGTAACTCCATGGCAGGCTTGCCACGATGATGACCGCAAGCGCGATCAGGCCGATCGCGCGGTCGACGAAGATGGAGTAGGTCGCGGCGCGCCATCCGGCGCCGGCGCGCGCCAACAGCCATAGCCGCACCGCGTCGCCGCCGATCGAGGACGGCAGTGTCTGATTGAAGAACGTCCCGATGACGTTGTAGCGCATCGCCTGCGCGGTTCCGAGCGGCGCGCCGCATTCTGCGCTGATCTCGCGCCAGCGCAGCACGCCGACGAAGATCTGCAGGAACGACACCGCAATGGCGAGGCCAATCCAGCCCAGGCTCGCGACGTTGAAGCGCGAGGCGAGTTCGTAAAAATTGACCTTGCGGAGCGCGAGATAAAGCAGCGCCGCGGAGATCAGTATTTTTGCCGCTGAAAGCAGTATCCGGCGCATGTCGCTCGCGCTCTCGGGTTTGAGAATGTGTCAGAAGAACGCGATCCGGTGGCCGGGCGTTGCATTTCGACCGCCTTGGTATGGTTTTGAAGTCGATATGGCAATAGCCGGGCAAACGGGTATTGCCGCACCCTCGACACGGCAGGTAAAGAGGGCCGGCCGGAGCGGCCGCAGCTGAAATCGATGCCCTCGAGGATACGATGGCGGATCAAACAATATTGGTCACGGGTGCGGCCGGCTTTATCGGCTTTCACGTTGCCCGCCGGTTGCTGGCGGAAGGCCGCGAGGTTTTTGGTCTGGACAGCCTCAACAGTTCTTACGACCCTGCCTTGAAGCAGGCGCGGCTGAGTATCCTGCGCGAAAATCCGCGGTTCGATTTCGTCCAAACCGACCTTGCGGACCGCCGGTCGATGGCGTCGCTGTTTCAGCAACACCGGTTCGAGGTGGTGGTTCACCTGGCGGCTCAGCCTGGCGTGCGCTATTCGATCGACAATCCTCACGCCTATGTCGACGCCAATCTCGAAGGTTTCGTCAACGTCCTGGAAGGATGCCGGCACAATGGATGCCGTCACCTGATTTATGCGTCGTCGTCGTCGGTATACGGCGTCAACGCGAAGCTGCCGTTTTCCGTCGATGACAGGACGGACCATCCGATCAGCTTCTATGCCGCGACCAAGAAGGCCAATGAAGTGATGGCTTATTCCTATAGCCATCTCTATCGCCTTCCGGTCACCGGCCTGCGGTTCTTCACTATCTACGGGCCGTGGGGACGGCCCGATATGGCGGTTTTCCTGTTCACCAAGGCCATCGTCGAGGGCACGCCGATCAAGCTTTTTAACCATGGCAGGATGCGGCGGGATTTTACCCATGTCGATGACGTCAGCCGTGTAGTATTGCGCCTTGTCGATCGGGTTCCGGCAAGTGAGGGTGAAACCGGAGTGCCGCCGGCCAAGCTTTACAATGTCGGTAACAATCACCCGGAAGAACTCATGCACGTCGTGTCAATTCTGGAGAAGGAGTTGGGCCGCACGGCGATAAAGGATATGTTGCCGATGCAGCCCGGCGACGTCATGGAGACTTTCGCGGATGTCGACGACCTGATGCGGGACTTCGGCTTCCGGCCCGAGACGTCCATCGAGGCTGGTCTGCGCGATTTCGTCGCGTGGTATCGCAGTCACTACAAGGTTTGAGGCGCCGATGACCGGACGAATTATTCCCCTGATCATGTGCGGCGGCGCCGGGACGCGGCTGTGGCCGGCCTCGCGCGAGGTTCATCCGAAGCAGTTCCTGCCGCTGTTCGGGCCGCGCTCGACCTTTCAGGATACCATGGTGCGGGTGTCGGATGCGGCGCTGTTCGAGCGGCCGATCGTCATCACCAACACCGCCTACCGCTTCATGGCGCTGGAGCAATTGGCCGAGATCGGGCTCGAGGCCGATGTCGTGCTGGAGCCGATGCGGCGGGATTCCGGGCCGGCGATCGCCGCCGGCGCTGCCTTTGCGCAGATGCGCGACGGCGAGGCGGTCGTGCTGGCGCTCGCCGCCGATCACGTCGTGCGCGACACCAATGCGTTTCTCGCCGCCTGCCGGCAGGGTTTCACCGACGCCGAAGCCGGACGCATCGTCACCTTCGGCGTTGCGCCCGAGCGCGCGGCCACCGAATACGGCTACATCAGTCCGGGCGGGGCGATTTCAGGCGAGGTCCGCAGCGTCGCGAAATTCGTCGAGAAGCCGGATGCGAAGACGGCGGCCGAATACGTCAAGGCGGGCTACCTCTGGAACAGCGGCAACTTCATGTTCCGCGCGTCGGTGCTGCTCGATGAATATCGCAACGTCGATGCGGACAGCGTGCAGGCCGTCACCGATGCCGTGACCAAAGCAGGCCGCGATCTCGGCTTCATCACGCTCGATCCCGACGCCTTCGGATCGGCGAAGGCGATCTCGATCGACTATGCCGTGATGGAAAAGACCGCGCGCGCCGCGGTGGTTCCGGTTTCCTGCGGCTGGTCCGATGTCGGCTCCTGGCATGCGGTCTGGGAATTGTCGGGCAAGGACGACCAGGGCAACGCCGCGCAAGGCGCCGCCGTGTTCGAGGATTCCCGCAACTGCAACGTCTCCACCGACCGGGCGCTGGTGGCGCTGGAGGGGGTCGACGATCTCGTTGTGGTGGCGACCCAGGACGCGGTGCTGGTGTCGCGGCAAAAGGATGCCAACGGCCTGAAGCGGCTGGTGGCGAAACTCAAGACGGTAGCGCCTGAAGTCACCGAGGATCACATCAAGGTGCACCGGCCGTGGGGCAGTTACCAGTCGGTCGACAATGGCGACCGTCACCAGGTCAAGCGGATCATCGTTAAGCCGGCCGGCCGGCTGTCGTTGCAGAAGCATCACCATCGCTCCGAGCACTGGATCGTGGTGCGCGGCGCGGCGCGGGTGACGGTCAACGAAACGGTGAAGACCGTGCACGAGAACGAATCGATCTACATCCCGATCGGCGCGGTGCACCGGCTGGAAAACCCCGGCAAGATTCCGCTGGAACTGATCGAGGTTCAGACCGGCAGCTATCTCGGCGAGGACGATATCATCCGCATCGAGGACGACTACCAAAGATCGTGAGCACCAGCGATCGTGACGAGGAATTTCCGTTTCAGCGAAATCGTTGGCTATTCGTCGAGTTAGGTTCGCAGGGAACGTGCGCGGGTGATTGTCATGAAGTTCCCCCGATGACCGCGACGGTCTTTTGCGAAGATGGACGCGCAACGACTCCAGCAGATCAGGCCTCCTCAAATCCGCTTCACAAGCTAGCCAAGTTTTTCGTGCCTCTCATCCCGCAGCGGCAGAAAGCTTTGTGCCTCGCATCGGTCAACGATGGCGGACAATCGCATTGAATCGTATCTGCTATCCTTAAAAAATACGGAATACACCCGCTGCTTTGATTGCTCTGTAGCGCCGCTCCTCAAGCAAATGATCCATGGAGCAGATGAAATTGGGTGGGCAGCGATGGGTCCCGCGACTTCAAGTGGCTCGGCAAGTTTGGCTTCGGCGGCAGCCTTCTTCAGATCTTGAACGGAGGTCGAAAGGAAGGGGGCGGGGTCTTCCCTGGGCGGTAGATCTTCAACAACGGATAAGCAGGCCACGAGGACGAGACACGGCAAGACCTTGGCCAATTGCATCTGTTTGTTCCCATTTCTATGGTTTCGTCCAAGTCCAAGGACAATTTTCGGACTGCAAAAACCAAAGAGGCCTGACCGGCAGTCATTTCGGCGAGGATGACATCATCCGCATCGAGGATGATTACCAGCGCTCGTGATAACTCCCTCTTCGCAGCTAGGTTGTTTGGCTACCGCACTCACAACGTCAGGACTTAGAACCATTGATGGGCCGCTGAGCATTCCGGAGGCGGACGCCCAGTCCGCCTCCATTCTCAAAAAGAAACTCGATTCCTGCGGTTTCAAGCGTACGGCGGATGGCTGCCAAATTTGATGCGGTCATTTGTGGAGGCCCGTCCGCAGATTCAGCGCGGCGTATCGTGGCTACGCCCAGAACGGCCTCTCTTGCCAAGTCTTCTGCCGTCCAACGTATGAGAGCACGCGCAGCTCGAATATGAGCGCTCGTGATATTTTTAAGATCATCTGATTTCCTATTGACCAAGGCCGACTCATTTGATATGTAAGCGATCATAAGATATTAAAGAGATCAAAGAGAGATTCTTATGTCATGTGATCGTGTGTTCTCTCAGGTCAAAAAGCAAAGCCTATTTGACCGCAAGAATTTTATCGGCGGCTCCGATGCCCGGATCATCATGGGCAAGGACGAGAAGGCCCTGCTGCGGCTCTGGAAGGAGAAGCGGGGCGAGGCAACTCCCCCGGACCTATCGGCCGTATTGATCGTCCAGCTCGGTTTGGTGACCGAAGACCTCAACCGCCGCTGGTATGAACTAAACTCCGGCCACCGGATCGGCGATGTCCAGCGCCATGCGATCCACCGGACCATCCCATGGATGGCCGCCACGCTGGACGGGCTGGTCAAGGAAACCGGCGCGGTGTTCGAGGCCAAGTTTATGCTGCCTTGGTCATTCTCGGACGAGGGGGCCGCCGAGAAGCATATGGCCCAGCTCCAGCACAACATGCTGGTCGCTGGCACCAAGAAGTCCGTGCTCTCGATCATTAACGGCGGGGGCAAGTGGATTGAACTCTCCATCGAAGCCGACCCGATCTACCAGACCATCTTGATCGCAGCGGAAAAGGCTTTCTGGCGGGCGGTCAAGACCGGCGAACCCCCAGCTTTGTTCGATTGCGAACCTCCGAAACCACGGATCGAGGCGGTCCGGGTGGTCGACATGAACGCCTCCAACTCCTGGGCGGAATTTGCGGCCCTGTTTCGCGAGACCCGAAGCGCTCACGAAGAGCACGAGCGCGCCAAGACCGAACTCAAGACCTTGATGCCGGAGGACGCCAAGGAGGCCATGGGCCACGGCATTCGGGCGAAGCGCTCAAAGTCTGGCGCGGTCAGCTTCGACCTGGTCGAGATGGAGGCCAGCCATGCATCGGTCCAGTGAAAGCGTCGCGGCTATCGCCACGGCTCTGGCCAAGGCCCAGATCGATCTCTCCAACCCCGAGAAGGCGATGGTCGGGACCGTCTACAACAACCGATCGGACAGCCCCCAAAGCTTCCGCTATGCCTCTCTGGCGAGCGGCCTCGACATCGTTCGGAAGGTCTTGGGTAGCCAGCAAATCGCGGTCGCCCAGACGACCGACATCGATCGGGCCAATGGCACGGTCAACCTCACCACCCTCCTGCTGCACACGTCAGGGGAATGGATCTCCTCGGACTGGCCGGTCTGCCAGCTATCGGAGACATCCGCGCCCCGACGGATGGGGGCGGCGCTGACCTACGCCCGCCGCTATGCGCTGTTTACGATGGTGGGGATCGCCGGCGAGGACGATCTCGACGCCCCGGATCTCACCACCGATCAGCCTGAAGGAGACAAGGCTGTCGGTACGGGCGTTACCCCCAATCCCAACGTCAGGCCGGCCCCGGTCCGCCCCAGCCAGTTCCGAGCCGGGAACGCGCGCATGCCGATTCACGAAAAGCTCAGTACCGAGGACTCAGCCGCGATCAGGGCCGAACTGCTCCGGGAAATCGAAACCCTTCCAGAAGAGGACCTGCATTCCCGCGCGATCGCCATCCTGAAGGCTAAGAACCGCCTGTCATTAAATCACGCCAAACAGGTCGAGGACGCCTTCGCAGCGAGGATGGCGCTGCCAGGCGCGTTGGTGGAGGTTCTTACGAGGGATGAGCCTATGTCTGCTCCGACAAATCCACCGCCGCCCCAGCTGCCCCCAGTTTCAACGGACGCCGTCAAGCCGCCGCGGCCCAGGCGTTCGAGAAGGGTCAAAGTCGCGACCGAGCAAACTGCTGCGCCAGTCGACGACAGCCTGTCGGCTTCGGTACGTCTTCAAGCCGACGGTGACCCCGCTAGGATCCAAAAGAGCGAGCTCGCGATCAGCGAGCCGCGCCGGCATCGCGATAAAGGCCATCTCAGGTTTGTCGCGTCGCAGCCTTGTTTGGTCTGCGGCAGAAGCCCCGCTGACGCCCACCATCTGCGATTCACCCAGCCGCGGGCGATGGGACGCAAGGTCAGCGACGAATTCACGGTCCCTCTGTGTAGAACCCATCACCGGGACAATCATCGCTTTGGAGATGAGCAGGCTTGGTGGGGCAGACAGGCTATCGACCCTGTCGGGGCGTCACGACAGCTCTGGGTTTCAACGCGGCGTATTGAATGAGGGCGACGTGATTTATTCCCGTCCTTGCCGGATCAGCGACGAGTTCACCGTACCCCTGTGCCGAACCCTTCACCGGATCAACCGTCGTTTCGGAGACGAAGTCGCCTAGTGGGAGAGACATCCTTGACCGCAGCGAACGACCTCGCCGCTCGTCGGGCGCTGGAAGCCGCCGGCGTCGAGTTCATTGATGAGAACGGCGGTTGCCCAGGCGGCCGCCCTCGAAAGCCCGCAAAAGAAAAGTCGCGGAAATAAGCGGATCCGGCGCACGGCCGGTTTGCGAATTCGAAATACACCCCGTGCGCAGAAATACGCTTGGTCCCAACATGGGACTATGGTAGGGTTATTCCGTGAGGATCATTGCGCTCAGTACGCTCAAGGCTTTCATCAGCCGAAGCCCCGCGCACGCTGATGCGCGCGAACCATTGATGGCCTGGTACCGGCAGGTCAGGGGAGCCGACTGGGCGACGCCGGCGGATGTGAAGCGAGCCATCGGCAGCGCAAGCATCCTCAACGACGGTCGTGCGGTGTTCAACATTGCCGGCAACAAGTATCGCATCGTGGTGTGGATCAATTATCCTTATCGCGTCGTCTATATCCGGTTCCTCGGCACGCACCGGCAGTACGATGGGATCGATGCACAAACCGTTTGAAGGTAGAAGTCATGGACATTTTGCCAATCAAGAGCCAGCGCGACTACCGTAAAGTCCTCAAGGAGATCGAGGGCCTGATGATGGCGAAACGCAACACGCCCGAGGGTGATCGCCTCGACGTGCTTGTCACGCTGGTGGAGGCGTGGGAGCGAAAGCATTATCCAATGGATCTTCCAGACCCGGTGGAGGCGATCAAGTACCATATGGATCAAAATGGGCTGCAGCCTCGCGACCTCATTCCCTTCATCGGCAGTCGCAACCGGGTGCATGAGGTGCTAAATCGAAGGCGCTCGCTGACGCTCAAAATGATCTGGCGACTACATGAGGGACTGGGCATTCCCGCAGAGTCGCTGATTAAAATGGGACAGGAGCAGGGGCAGGCAGCCTGAGACTAAAAGGCTCACAACCGCGCCTAGAGCCGCCTGCGTCGAGTTCATCGACGAGAATGGTGGCGGCCCCGGCGTGCGTCTTCGAAAGCACGCCAGAGATAAGCCAAGAAAATGATACCAACGGCCTCAAGGAATGACCGTCGCCCAGGTTCTGGATGTGATTGAGGCAACGCGCTCGGGGTCGTCGGCGAAGAAGCGCCAAGCAGCGCAGGATTTGTCGACAATGTCGTCGTAGCTTTCGAACACGGTGATGGCGAGTTTGTTGCCGCGCAGATATTCCCAGACATTCTCGACCGGGTTCAGCTCTGGAGCGTAGGGCGGCAGGCGGACGAGCGTGATGTTGCTTGGAACGGAGAGACGCGCCGCGACGTGATAGCCTGCGCCATCAATGACGAGCGCAGCATGTGCTCCCGGCGCAACACGGCGGCCGATTTCGGCCAGATGCATGGACATGGCATCGGTATCGGCGGCGGGCAGGACGAGCGCCGCCGTAGCTCGGCGTTGCGGACAGACGGCGCCAAAAATGTAAGCCCACTCGTAGCGTTGGTCGCGTGGCGCACGAGGCCGTGTTCCTCGCTTGGCCCAGACGCGGGTCAGCGTCCCTTGCTGGCCGATGCGGGCTTCGTCCTGGAACCAGATTTCGATGGGTTTGTCTTTCGCGCGGTCGGGGAGTTGCGCCGCGACCGTTGCGGCAAAGTTTTTTTAAAGGCCTCCTGGGCTTCTTCGTCGGCCTGCGGATGGCGCGGACGCACCGAGAGCCGGCGGTAGCCGAGCTTCGCCAGCACCTTGCCGACCGAGCGTTCATGCAATGCGACGCCAAAGCGCCGTTGCAACTCGTCGCGCAAATCCACGCGCCGCCAGCGCACTACCCCATGGCGAGCCGGATCGGGCCCGGCCTCAACCAGCTTGGCCAGTTCGGCTTGCTGCTCCGCTGTGAGTTTTGGCGTGGGACCTGGCGTCTTCAAATCGTGCAGGCCGTCCAAGCCCTCAGCGTTGTAGCGATGCACCCAATCCCGCAGGGTCTGGCGATCCATGCCGCAGCTCTCCGCCGCCGACTTGCGATCCATCCCATCGAGCACCATCGCAAGAGCCAACATCCGCCGTGCTGCTGAACCATCCTTCTCCCGGCCCGCCGCCGCACGAAGGTCCTTTGCCGTCAAATCAAGCCGTAGGATCCTAACCGCTCCACCCATCGATGCTGCTCCTCTCAAAAGCAAACATCGAGTCAGAGTTTCTCTGATTTGGGAATCCCAAAATGAGTCAAAAGCCGCGGCCGTTGGTATGAGAGGACAGATCGCACGCTAGCAGTTGGTTGGCCGGCGCTTTTGTAGAACGAGCCCAAATCTTTGCGGCCCATTCCTCCGGAATGGATGCGCCTGAATCCCTTTCAGATTTTTCTCTTGTTCCCGTATTGGGAACAGTGCTATAAGGCACGCATGCGGGTGATTGCGCGAAACGTTCTCCTGACCTATGCCCGCGTGCATGCTGAAACGGCGATTCCGCTTGAGCGTTGGTATCGGCTAGTCAAGGCCGCGAATTGGACTTCGATGGACGACATTCGTCGTGCTGCTCCGAAATCCAAGGTCCTTAATCGTGATCGTATCCGCTTCGAAGTTGCTGGCGGAGACTATCGGCTGATCGCCGCATTCGACTTCCGTCGGCAAATTGCGTTCGTGAAGTTTATCGGCACGCACGCTGAATACGATGCCATCGACGCTCTGACTGTCGCTCGATTTTGATGAGGACCGCCATGCAAATCCGCCCGATTCGCAATGACAAAGACCACCGCGCCGCACTCGCGGAGATCGAGAAGCTTTGGGGCGCGTCCAGTGGGACATCAGAGGGCGATAAGCTCGACATTCTCGTCACGCTGGTCGAGACGTATGAGGAGCGGCGTTGGCCGCTCAAGAGCCGTCGGCGGTTTGACCCGGTCGATGTGCTGCAGTATGCGATCGAGGAGCTCGGTCACAGTCAGGCGGAGCTTGCAGACATTCTCGGCTCGCGGTCGCGCGCTTCGGAGGTTCTGGCTCGTCGTCGGCCCCTTACCCTTGAGATGATTCAAAAAATCAATGCCAGTTGGAAAATCCCGGCCGATCTTCTTGTTCAGCCTTATCGGGTCACCGCAAAGGCAGCGTGAAAGAGATTGGTGAGGTTTTGCTCAGCCTCGCACTTAGCGAAACAAGGTCTTCGATCGCTTCCGGCGACCAAGCGATGTCCATGTCGCCAATCGCTTAGGGGCTGGACGCTTGCGCTTGCCGTTCCAAGAATTAACCCATGCCCTGACCTGTTCATGCGGGACATTTCCCCTCGATCAACCATCGTTTTGGCGACGAGCAAGCCTGGTGGGGTCGACAGGCGATCGATCCCCTGAACGATTAATTTCGTATTTGCTTCATCTGGACCCCGGATGGTCCGGAATCTTAGCGTCATTTTGAACCTGAAAAGCTCGGTGATGCAACGGGACGGGACGCCAGAGCGCCCGCGTCCAGGCGAAGGCGCACTACCATGGCGATCCCTTCCGGCATCCCATGGTCGCGCGACTTCATTCCGGCGATCATGTTTATCGCATCCAGCAAGGCAACTTGCAGCAACTGAAGTTCGGCGCGGGATCAACCTTCAGGATCAGTCTTCCCTGAAACACCGGTCGGTTTTGCAGGCAGCACTTCGATCTCGACAGATTTTGCGTCAACGGCTTTTGCCACGTAGAATTTCTTGTATTCTTTGATCATCACCAATCGCTTCAACGCCTTCTCGATCCTCCGGTCGATTTCGGCGAGGATCTTCAATTCCCTTTCCGTAATGTCCGGATGGTAAGCTCGCTCGATCTGATCAAGCTTCTGTTTTTCAGCGGCATGAAGCGTTGGAACGATGAGATCTTTGCTGACGAGGTTCAGCTCTTTGGCCAACGTGGTTAGCTTCTCGAATTCAACGGCTTCGCTGTCGGCTTTCGCTTCATCGGGCTTAATGATTCGCTCCATGTGTTTGACGATCATGTCGCAGACAACCTGCGCGGCCTTGATTTGCGACTTGGCTGCGGCGCGAGCGTCATCAGCCACGCGATCCCAATCGTCGCTGCTGGCGTCAGCCACAGTAGGGTCCCCCTGCTTTTGGAGGGCCTGTTTCAATCCGGCTTCGAACCGGAGTTTTTTCCAGTGCAGGCTAGCCAGATCAAATACCGCTGTTTCTTCCGAGACGGCACCTGGACAGTATTCGTCGCGAAGGGCTTGCAGTAGATCGTCGAAATCCTGCTGATTTTCCCAGGGTAGAACGAAGTCGTTAGAATAAAAACCGTGTGAGAGGGCATTTTTAGGTTTAGAATTAGGCATTTTAAGATCTCCTATAAATTATATTTGAAATATTGAGCAATAAATACAACCATTATATATTTATATTTCAATATTTATAAGTATATCATAATATAATTATTTTTCAACTAGTATACGAGCCAAATTTCGATCCTAAGTATACTATAAGGCACAACTATCAAGTGTATTCTTGGTTATGCTCGCATAAGATGTATTTGTCGGAAACGAGGTCCAACGGCCGGAGTTGATGGCACCCTGAGCTGGTCTTGCCAGTTTGCGAAATGAAGCCAATGGGGCGCTCCAACGCGGACCTGGATAACCTCAGGCTTCTCCGTGTGTGCTACGTCGCTGAAGCTGAGCGTCTCCTGCTGTCAGTGATTGGACGTGTAGCTGATCGACCGGGATCATTTCCGTCAGATTATCTACGCCGAGACGTCACTTACGCTCTGATCTAATCGCGTCGCTGCGAGCTACGATTGCGCTCAATTCGGAAACCGATTGATCGAAGGACGGTGTAATTTTTTGAATCAAAACGTGTCCGGGATCGCCTCTCTGCATTCGCCACGTGTGTGGCGACGTGCTAGGAGAGCGACCGGGATATTCGTGACGAGGGATACCGGGGTTGAGAAGATGAGTTCCAAAGGGGCCGCATCGGGGGTGAAGGCCGAGGCGAAGCGTTCGCTTCGCATCGGCGTGATCGGCGCAGGCGTCATGGGCAGCAATCATGCGCGCGTGCTGGCCGGCTTGCCGGACATCACGCTGGTCGGCGTCGTCGATCCCCTGCAGGCGCATCGGACGCGTGCGACGGACCTGACCGGCTGCCGCACCTTCGCAAGCCTGGACGATCTGATCGCGGAAGGCGTCGAGGCGGTGACCATTGCCGCGCCGACCCACCTCCATCACGAGGTCGCGCTCGCCTGCATCGCGCGCGGCATTCACATCCTCGTCGAAAAGCCGATCGCGCCCTCGGTGGCGGAGGGACAGGAGATCGTCGCCGCGGCCCACCGCGCCGGCGTGACGCTGATGGTGGGGCATGTCGAACGGTTCAACCCGGCGGTCGCCGCCATCAAGAAGGCGCTGTCGGGCGAAGACATTCTTTCGATCGCGATCACGCGCGTCGGCCCGTTCCCGCCGCGGATGTCGAATGTCGGGGTGGTGATCGACCTTGCCGTGCACGACATCGATCTGATCCGCTGGTTCACCGAGTCCGATATCGTCGAGGTGCAGCCGCAGCTTTCCAGCGCCGTCGCCGAGCGCGAGGATATCGCGCTGTTGCAGTTCCGCACTGCCTCCGGCGTGCTCGCGCACATCAACACCAACTGGCTGACGCCGTTCAAGGCGCGCAGCGTCACGGTCGCGACCCGCGGCAAATATGTGATGGGCGATCTCCTGACCCGTCAGGTCACCGAGTGCTTCGGCTTCAAGCCGGACGGCAGCTATTCGATGCGCCATCTGCCGGTCGGCCATGACGAGCCGTTGCGCGCCGAATTGATCGCGTTCCTTCATGCCGTGCGCTCCGGCAACGTGCCGGCGGTGACCGGCGATGAAGGCGTCGCCAGTCTCGAAATCGCGATCCAATGCCTGGAAACTCCGACAAAGCCGACCGCAGCCTCAGCAGCCCTCAAGGGGCCGCGCCGCGTTGTCGGCTGATCGTACTCTTCAGAGAAGTCACATGAACCAGCATACGCCAGCTCAACCTATCGCTTTCATCGATGTCGTCGAACAGCGCCGCCGTCTGGGCAAGCGAATCGACGATGCGGTCGCACGGGTGTTGACGCATTGCCAGTTTATAAACGGGCCTGAAGTGGCGCGTCTGGAGGCTGACCTGGCGGCGTTCAGTGGAGCGAAACATGTGGTGGCCTGCGCGAGCGGCACCGATGCTTTGCTCATGGTCTTGATGGCAAAGAAAATCGGTCCGGGCGACGCCGTCATCTGCCCGACGTTTACCTTCTGTGCAACGGGCGAGGTGGTCGCACTTCTCGGGGCGACGCCGGTATTCGTCGACGTCGATGAGGCAACCTTCAACATCGATCCTACCTCCCTGAAAGCCGGAATCGTGGCGGCAAAAAAGCAGGGCTTGAAGCCGCGGGCCGTTATCCCGGTCGATCTGTTCGGCCAGCCGGCCGACCATCACGCCATTGCGGCGATTGCCGAGGCCGAGGGGATGTTCGTGCTCGATGACGCGGCCCAGAGCTTCGGGGCCGCCTACAAGGGACAACCGCTGGGAACATTTGGACTTGCGACCGCCACGAGCTTCTTCCCGGCCAAGCCGCTCGGCTGTTTTGGCGATGGTGGGGCGATCTTCACCGACGATACCGAGCTTGCCGAAACCCTGCGCAGCGTGCGTGTGCACGGCCAGGGATCCGACAAATACGATAACGTCAGACTTGGCCTCACGGCGCGTATCGATACGATTCAGGCGGCGATCCTGATCGAAAAACTCAAGATATTCCCTGACGAGATTGCCGCGCGGAATGCGGTCGCCAAGCGATACAATGAGGGACTTGGCAATGCCGTGATCGTTCCTCGCGTGGAGCAGAATTGTACGTCGGTATGGGCGCAGTACACGATTCGACTTCCGGAAGGCGGTCGGGACGTCATGGCTGCGACATTAAAGGCACAGGGCATTCCGACCGCGATCTATTATCCGAAGTCGCTGCACCAGCAAACCGCCTACCGAAATTTTCCGGTTGCAAGCGGCGGCCTTCCGGTGAGCGAGAGACTTTCCGGGGAAGTCATCAGCCTGCCGATGCATGCCTATCTTGACGAACCGACGCAGGAGCGGGTCATCAGGGCTGTGCGCGGCGCGGTTAGCGCATGATCCCGACCCGAAGGGCCGCGTTGGCGCAAAGTGGCGTCCGGTTTTCGGAAAAGATCATGCGCAAAGAAAGAATCACCTGATTTCGCCGTTTTGCAGCGCCGCCGCTTGCTGTAGAAGCGGCTGATGCTCGGACGTATCTTCACCGTCGGCGGCTTTACGCTCCTTTCGCGGCTGACCGGCTTCGCGCGCGACATCATGCTGGCCGCGATTCTCGGCGCCGGTCCGGTGGCGGATGCGTTCTTCGTGGCGTTGCGGCTGCCCAATCATTTTCGCGCGATCTTCGCCGAGGGCGCCTTCAATGCGGCGTTCGTGCCGGCCTACGCCCATGTCCACGGCGAGCGCGGCGCGGCGTCGGCGCGATTGTTTGCCGACCGTATCTTCACCCTGCTGTTTCTGACGCAACTGGTGCTGCTGGTCGTCGCATGGCTGTTCATGCCGCAGGTGATCGCCGTCCTGGCGCCGGGATTTACCGACGATCCGGCCCGCGGCGAGCTCGCGATCACGCTGACCCGGATTACCTTCCCCTATCTGCTGCTGGTGACGCTGGTGACGCTCTATGGCGGCATGCTCAATGTGATGCACCGCTTCGCCAGCGCCGCGGCGGCGCCGATCTTCCTCAATCTGTCGATGATGGCGACGCTGGCGCTGGCGGCGTTCTTTCCCGGCGCCGGCCATGCGGCGGCGTGGGGCGTGTTGATCGCGGGCTTCCTCGAATTTTTCCTGCTGGCGGGCGACGCGGCGAAGAGCGGCATCCTGCCGCGGTTCGCACCGCTCAAGCTCGACGAGGATGTCCGCGCCTTCTTTCGTGCGCTGGGGCCCGCGACGCTGGGTTCGATGGGGACGCAGGTCGCCCTGTTTGCCGACACCATCATCGCGACGTTCCTGCCGGCGGGAGCGCTGTCGGCGCTGTATTACGCCGACCGGCTCAATCAGCTGCCGATCGGCGTCATCGGCATCGCCATCGGCACCGTCCTGCTGCCGGAGATGTCGCGCAGCCTGACCTCGAACGACCAGGCCGGCGCGATGGCGTCGCAGCGGCGCGCCTTCGAGTTCACGCTGTTGTTCTCGGTGCCGTTCGTCGCCGCCTTCCTGACCGTGCCCGACGTCATCATGCGGGCGATGTTCACCCGCGGCGCGTTCACGAAGGCCGATGCCGCGGCGGCCGGCGCCACGCTCGCCGCCTACGCGATCGGGCTGATCCCGTTCGTGCTGATCCGCAGCGCGGTCGCGACCTTTTACGCCCGCAAGGATACCGCGACGCCGGTCAAGGCGGCGCTGACCGGGGTCGCCGTCAATGTCGCGCTGAAGATCGCGCTGGTGGGCGCGCTCGCCCAGGTCGGCCTCGCGCTCGCGACCGCGGCCGGGGCCTGGATCAATCTCCTGCTGGTGGTCGGGTTTGCGGTGCGGGCAGGGTATCTCGATCTCGACCGGGCGCTGATGCAGTCGCTGGCGAAGTTTGCCGGGTGCGGCGTCGCATTGGCGACCGCGCTCTGGTGTGCCGCTTGGTTCGCGACCCCGCAGCTCGCGCATTTGGGGGTGTTGCGTGACGAGGCGGCGCTGGTGCTGCTGGTTGCAACCGGCGCGGTTGTATATGCCAGCTCGATCCTGCTGCTATTTGGCCGCAATTGGCTGGTGTCGCTGGTTCGTTCTTCATAAATTCGCTCGATATTTCAAGTGTATATGACCGATGCCGCGATCGTCCGCCGCACTGGCTCCTTTTTGCAACATCCGCGAGCAAAATGCTGGAGGGGTACAACTCTGAATCCCCTCGACCGGGAATCCCCGTTAAGATCGCGCCAGGTTTCGATTTGATCTTACGAACAGGGGCTCCCCATGCGCGCTTCGACATTCAAGGCAATCGCGACCGCGGCCTTCGCCGCGGTGGCAGCAATTCCGGCAGCGTCCGCGGCGGATCTCGCTCCGCGCTACACCAAGGCGCCGCCCGTGGTCGTGGCCGTCTATGATTGGACCGGCTTCTATATTGGCGGAAACCTTGGCTACAGCTGGGGTCGCGAGCGAACCGATGGAACGCAGTCGGGTACTCAGAATGTCAGCGTTTTCCGCACGGCGGGACCAGTCTTGGAGTCCTCCGTTACCACGGCTCTTTCGGCGCCTTTGACCGGGCGGGCCAATATGGACGGATTCATTGGCGGCGGACAGATCGGATATAACTGGCAGCGCAGCAGATGGCTATTCGGCCTGGAGGCGGATTTCCAGGGCAGCGACGAACGCGCGACGGCCGGTGTCTGTACGATTGCCGGCTGCCCGCTGGGATCGGCGGTTTTCACGGCAAACTACAAGCTCGACTGGTTCGGCACCGTACGTGGTCGGGCTGGCTTTCTTGCGACGGATCGCGTGCTGCTTTACGCCACGGGGGGTCTCGCTTACGGTCATCTCTCGGCGGATGATCCGTTGGTGTCGTTTGGTTGGGGCTCGACCCGCGCCGGCTGGACGGTGGGTGCAGGCGTAGAGGCTGCGATCAACAGCAACTGGTCGGTCAAGCTCGAATACCTGTACATGGATCTTGGCGACTTTGGCGGCAATTCTGCATCGGCAACCGTCGTGACGAACGCTTTGAACACGCCGACACAAGGCTTCAATACGGTCACGACGACGACCCTCGCATCGGCTGTCAATACCCGATTCACTGACAACATCGTTCGCGTCGGCGTCAATTATCGTTTCGGCGGTCCGGTGGTCGCGAAGTATTGATCTCGACGCGAACGCTGCTCCCGACAATCAAAGCCCCGGCATCGGCCGGGGCTTTTTTGTCGGCTGATTGCAGCGCAACCGGGGGCTGAGCTTGCTTCGGGCCGCGAATTCCCGGCTGAAAGCGGTTTGCGCTGGCAGCAGAACCGCTGCAATATGCGCCGCCTTTCATTTGTAACCCGGAGATACGATGGCTGCTCCCATCAAGTTCGGCATCGGTCAAAGCGTCGTTCGCAAGGAGGACGACGCGCTGATTCGCGGCAAAGGCCGCTACACCGACGATCACGCGCCGCAGGCCTCGATGCATGCGCTGGTGCTGCGTTCGCCTCATGCGCACGCGAAATTCACCATCAACGCCACCCGCGCCAGGAGCCTGCCGGGCATCGGTGCGATCCTGACGGCGGAAGACGTCAAGGACCTCGGCGGCCTTCCCTGCCTGTTCAACCTGGAAGTCAATCCGTTCACCGGCCCGCTTTATGCGATTCTCGCGCGCGATGTGGTGCGCCACGTCGGCGATGCCGTGGCCTTCGTGGTCGCGGACACGGTGGATCAGGCCCGCGACGCGATCGAGGCCATCGAGGTCAACTGGACGCCGCTGCCGGCCACGATCGGCGTGGCCAATGCGGTGAAGAAGGGCGCGCCGCAGGTCTGGCCCGAGCATCCGGGCAATGTGCTGTTCGACGTTCCGATCGGCGACAAGAAGGCGACCGAGGCGGCGTTCGCGAAGGCGCATGCGGTGGCCGAAATATCGATCGTCAATCCGCGGGCGGTGATCAACTTCATGGAGACGCGCGCGGCGGTCTGCGAATACGACGCCAAGCGGGACCATCTGACGCTCACGGTCGGCAGCCAAGGCAGTCACCGGCTGCGCGATATCCTGTGCCAGAACGTGCTGAAAATTCCGGTCGAGAAGATGCGGGTGATCTGCCCGGATGTCGGCGGCGGCTTCGGCACCAAGCTGTTTCCCTATCGCGAATATGCGCTGATCGCGGTCGCCGCGCGCCGGCTGCGCCGTACCGTCAAATGGACGGCCGATCGCTCCGATCATTTCATGGGCGACGCGCAGGGCCGCGACAACGTCACCACGGCGCGGATGGCGCTCGCCGAGGACGGCAAGTTCCTCGGCATGGACGTCGATCTGATGGGCGACATGGGCGCCTATCTGTCGACCTTCGGCCCCTACATTCCGCATGGCGGCGCCGGCATGCTGCCCGGTCTCTACGACATCCAGGCCTTCCATTGCCGGGTCCGCACCGTGTTCACCCACACCGTGCCGGTCGATGCCTATCGCGGCGCCGGACGCCCCGAAGCCGCGTATGTCGTCGAGCGGCTGGTCGACGCCGCCGCGCGCAAGCTCGGGATGACGCCGGACGCCATCCGCCGCAAGAATTTCATCTCGCCCCGCGCGATGCCCTACAAGACCGCGACCGGCAAGGTCTACGATTCCGGCGACTTCACCGCGCATATGAAGCGGGCGATGGAAATCGCCAACTGGAAGGAATTTCCCAAGCGCGCCAAGGCCGCGAAGAAGCAGGGTCTGGTGCGCGGCATCGGACTGGGCACCTATGTCGAGGTCTGCGGCACCATGGGCGAGGAGACCGCCAATGTGGCGCTCGATCCCGATGGCGGCGTCACCATCCTGATCGGCACGCAATCGAGCGGGCAGGGCCACCAGACCGCCTATGCGCAGATCGTCGCCGAGCAGTTCGGACTCTCGCCGGATCGCGTTCGCACCTTGCAGGGCGATACCGACAAGATCGCCACCGGTCTGGGCACCGGCGGTTCGGCGTCGATTCCGACCGGCGGCGTCAGCGTCGAGCGCGCCACCCGCACGCTGGGTGCGAATTTGCGCGAGATCGCCGCCGAGGCGCTGGAAACCAGCGCCGGCGACCTCGAGATCAGCGGCGGCATCGTGCGGATCGCCGGCACCGACCGTTCGATCACCTTCGCCGATCTCGCCAGGCGGCCGGGCGTCGACCCGTCGAAGCTGAAGGCCAGCGCCACCTTCACCAGCGCCGATGGCACCTTCCCCAACGGCACTCACCTTGCCGAAGTGGAGATCGACCCTGCCACCGGCATCATCAGGATCGTCAACTACGTGATCGTCGACGACTTCGGGGTGACACTGAATCCGCTGCTGCTCGCCGGTCAGGTTCACGGCGGCGCAATGCAGGGGATCGGCCAGGCCCTGATGGAACACGCGGTCTATGATCCCAAGAGCGGCCAGCTCGTGACCGGCACGCTGATGGACTACGCGCTGCCGCGCGCCACCGATGGTCCGTCATTCGTGTTCGAGACCCGCAACGTCCCCTGCAAGACCAATCCTTTGGGAGTGAAGGGCGCGGGCGAGGCGGGCGCGATCGGCTCCTGCCCGGCGGTCGTCAATGCGATCATCGACGGGCTGTGGCGCGAATACAAGATCGACCACATCGACATGCCGGCCACCCCCGAGCGGGTCTGGATCGCGATCCGCGAGCATCAGCGCCGGCATAGTCTCTGACATTTTGTCGCGTCGCGGGAATGAAAATCCGGGCGCGGGGTTGGGCCATAGTCAGCGCAGTTCGCCGACGGCGGACTGGCGCGCTCAAAGCAGGGGGATTCGACTGATGATGATGCGAACTGTCGTGGTGGTGGTGGGAACGTTGTTGCTCGGAGTTGGCGCTGTCACGGCGCAACAGGACCTGGTCACCAAAGCCCAGAACGTCATGAAGGCCAACGGAAAGAACTTGGGCGGCGTTTTGGGCCCCATGTTCAAGGGCGAAAAGCCCTACGATCAGGCCGCGGTCGATGCCGCTCTCGCGCAGCTCGACGACACCGCCAAGAAGCTTCCGACCATGTTCCCCGCCAGCATCAAGGGTCTGAAGCCGGAGGGCGATTACAGCTCCTCGCCCAAGATCTGGGAAGACAAGGCCGGCTTCGACGCCAGGATCGCCAGCTTCGCCAAGGTGGTGAGCGAGGCCAAGGCCAAGATCAAGGATCTCGACTCGCTGAAAGCGAATTTCCCCGGCATCGGCAAGGAATGCGGCGGCTGCCACGAGACCTTCCGCCTCAAGAACGGCTAAAGCGTGATGGCATTAGGTTCGATAGCCTGAATTTTTGAGGTAGTTGGCGCATTCTTGGGGTGTGAAGGCGTTGAGCAACTGACTGATTACGGCGCAGACCGCATCGACGGTTCGCGCGGCGGCCTTTCGGAGCAGATGTTTGAGCTTGGCAAAGACCTGTTCGATCGGGTTCAGGTCGGGTGAGTATTTGGGCAGAAAGAACAGCTTGGCACCGGCAGAACGGATGAGCTGACGCACGCTCTTGCTTTTGTGGCTGCCGAGATTGTCCATGACGACGATGTCGCCGGGCCGCAGGGTCGGCAGGAGAGCCTTTTCGACATAGGTCCGAAAGCTCTCGCCATCGATCGGTCCCTCGATGAACCATGGCGCATCGATCCGGTCATGGCGCAGGGCCGCCAGGAAGGTCATGGTCTTCCAGCGCCCGTGGGGAACCTTGGCGGGCAGTCTGCGCCCGCGCAGTGCCCATCCCCGCAAGGGAGCCATATCGGTCCGGGTCCAGGTCTCGTCGATGAAGACCAGCCGCTCAGCTTCGACGCGACCTTGATACTTTGTCCACTGGGACCGCCGCCGCGCCACGTCGGGACGATCGCGCTCGCCAGCCACCACGCTTTTTTTTGAAGCTGAGCTTCTCGGCATGCACGAAGTCCCACACCGAGTGGTAGTCGACCTTCAGGCCGCGTCCGGCGAGTTCGGCAACGAGCCCGCGTATGGTGAAATCGCTGTCCCTGAGCCGCTGCGACAGCCAGACCGCGTGGTCTCCCGAAATTGCTTTCGGCTTGTGGCCACCCATCTGGCCAGGCTCAACGCTGCCGGTCTCCTCGACCCGCTGCATCCAGCCGATGGCCGTGCTGATCGCGACCCCAAACCGCTTGGCGGCCTGATTGCGGGACATCCCTCCCTCAATTGCCGTCACGACACGCTTGCGCAAATCCAGAGAGTAAGGCTTGCCCATACATGCTGGCCTCCTAACCCAGCCTGCATGGTGAATCAGAAACACGCTGATTTGGGAATCCCAAATCGATTCAACCTAACCCCATCCCGCTTTAGTCCGGGCTTGAGCGAACAAAGGGCGGACGCTTGCGGCGTCCACCCTTCTTCGTACTCTCGCGTACGAAATTTACTTGGTCACCGCGGGTGCGAAGACTTACTTCGTCACCTGACCGCGGATTTCGCCGGCCGGATTGGCTGCGGTGTGGATGTTGATGTAGTATTTGCCGGCCATCAGGTCGGCGGCCTGGGCGTCGGTCAACGTGGCGCTGCCTTCGACCGGGCTCGCGGCGGCATTGGGGATCGCCAGTGCGACGCCGCCGTTGGCGCCGGCTGCGGCGGGGCCGTGGAAATGCGCGGCAGTCGCCGGCCCGGAAAGCCCCGAATAGGTCAGCTTCCAGCTCAGCTTCTTGGTGGCGGCGTCGTAGTCGAGGTCGGCGGTGCCTTTTCCGGCAGAGGTGGTGGCGGGGACCTCGGCTTTTCCGTCGAGGGTCGCTTTCAGCTTCTCGGCAAAGGCGGGTCCGGCAATGGCGACGGCTGCGCCCAGAGCAAGGGTGGCAAGCATGGTCCTGGTCTTAGACATGGTTTTCTCCCTGTTGACGCGAGGCGGTAGTGCCAGTTTCAACCGCGGGATTCCGGTATTATTCCCGCAGGCTTGCTCCAACGCCCTAAATTTTCCGGCAGCTTATGGCCGCAATACCGGCCATACTAGCCAACAGATTCAGGCGGTTGATGACGGATCGGTGAATGCTGCGGCGAATTTTCCCAACTGTTATTTTCCCAAGTCTTATCTTCTCAAGTCCTGTTTTCCTTGGCCTTGTCGTCACCGCCGTCATTGGCTGCGCGATGTTCTGGTGGCTGACGATCCCGGCGGTCGTCGCTTCGAATGTGTTGCCCGCTTACACGCCGAATTCGGCCAACGGCCTCACAACGTTCAACGCCGGCGGATGTTCCTCCTGCCACGCCGTGCCCGGCCAGCCCGATCGCCTGAAACTCGGCGGCGGCCTTGCCATCCCGTCGCCGTTCGGGACGTTCCGCGTGCCCAACATCTCGCCCGACCCTGCCGACGGCATCGGGCGATGGACCGAGGCGGAATTTGTCACGGCCATGCTCGAGGGTACTTCGCCCGCGGGCAGGCATTACTTTCCGGCGTTTCCTTATGCGTCTTACAGGCACGCGAAGGTCGAAGATGTCCGCGATCTCTTTGCCTACCTGAAGACGCTGGCGCCGGTGTCCGGCAAGGCGCCCGATCATGATGTGCCGTTTCCATTCAATGTCAGGCGCAATGTCGGGATCTGGAAATTTCTGTTCATGGACGGCAAGCCGTTCGCGCCGGATCCGGCGCGTTCGGCGCAATGGAATCGCGGTGCCTATCTGGTGAACGGCCTCGGCCATTGCGCGGAGTGTCACAGCCCGCGCAATTTTCTCGGCGGCATCGTCGCGGCGCAGCGCCTCGCGGGCGGACCGAATCCCGAAGGCGAGGGCTGGGTGCCAAACATCACGCAAAAGCGGCTTGGCGAGTGGGGCGCGAAGGACTTCGCCTATTTCCTCGAGACCGGGCAGACGCCCGAAGGCGACACCGCCGGCGGATCGATGGCGCGCGTGATCAGGAACACCTCGCAACTCAAGCCTGAGGATCGCGCGGCGATGGCCGAATACCTGAAGTCGCTGCCGCCGGTGGAGGGACCGCCGCGGCCGAAGAAGGCGACGAAATCCCAGAGCCCCGATTCTGGCTGAACCAGAATCGGGGTTCTCGGCCGCATCGCTAGAACGTATTCACCAAGCCGGCCTTGGCGAGCGCCGCCTTGCGCGCGCTCATCCACTCCTCGGCGAATTTTGCCGGATCGGCCGACGGGCTGCCCTTGTTGAAGTCCGTCCACGCCGCGGCCAAAATCTCCTGCCGCTTGAACAGCGCGTTGTTGTGCTTCTCCTGGTCGTCGCTCCAGGCACCGGCTTCCTTCAGCGCCTTGACGGCGCCCTTGTGCACCGGCACCGCCCAGTTCTTGGTCTGCCCCTTCACCGCAAGCCCGCTGGCGCCCGGCGCGCCGTCCTTGTATCCGTCATAGCCTTCGATCAGCGCCTTGGTCAGCATGTAGACCTCGTTCTCGGCCTGGCTGCCGTAGACCGTGTAGATCGGATACGGATAGGTGCCGATCTCGATCGGCTTGTCCTTGGAAAATTCGCTGCCGGCGCCGCAGGTGGCTTTGTGCTCGGTGAAGAACGGCCCGACCTTGCGCACGCGATCCCAGCCCGCCTTGTCGGAGTGCGGCAGGGGAGGCCAGACGATACCGCGCGGCGAGGTTTGCAGCTCCTTGGCGGGCCCGGCGATGGTCGAACCGAACATCGCATCGACGTCGTTGTTGTTGGCGCCTTTCCACATCGCGTTGTTGCTGGCGAATTCGACGATCTTGACATCCTTGGCCGTCAGACCGGCAAACGCCAGCATCGCCAGTGCATTCTGGTTGAGCGCGGGCGAGCCGACGACGAAGCCGACGCGCTTGCCCTTCAGCTCCGCCAGAGTCTTCACCCCGACGTCGCCGGCGACCGCCAGCGAAAGGCCGTTGCAGTCGACTGAACTCAGGGTGATCTGGACCGCCTGCGGTCCCCATTCCCGCGTCGCGAATTCGAAAACGCCTTCCTGCGAGAAATAGACGCCGGCGCCCATCGCCGAGATGACCGCGCGGTTGAGGCGCAGAGGCTGCAGGCGGGCGACGTCGTTGCCGGCGGGCAGGACGCGTGCGTCCGTGCCGTACTTGTCCTTGAACATCTTGCCGATCGCGACGGTGATGTTGAATCCGGACGTGCCGGTGTCATAGGCCGTCATCGTCACGCTTGGCGGCAATTTCACCTGCGCGACCGCAGTCGATGTCGCAACCGCAGTTCCGGCCAGTGCAATGGCCGCAAGCCTGATTATCGGATTGATCATTCCATTCCTCCCTTTGCGGCTGACGTTGCAGCCTTGAGACGCTTTGTCGCCGATGCTTCCTCGCCCGCAAGGGACGCCGGCTGCCACAGGCTCGTGTAGTGGAATGAATGCTCGCGGATTTCCGGCCTTCCCGCAAGGCGGAAGCGAAGCGGGGGATATTGATCCGCGCCGAGAAGTACCCCGCAACATCGCGGTGCCGGCGTCAGCGGCGTCCTAGCCTGGGCCGAACGCCTTGAAGGTGATGATGGTATGGGTGTCCTGGATGCCGGGAATGACCTGCACCTTCTCGTTGACGAAATGGCCGATGTCGGTGTCGTTATCGACGTAGAACTTGACCAGCAGGTCATAATCGCCGGCGGTGGAATATATCTCCGAGGCGATCTCGGCCTCGGCGAGCGCATTGGCGACGGCATAGGATTGGCCGAGCTTGCATTTGAACTGTACGAAAAAGGGAACCATCGCTGTCGTCTCCGAAAGGCGTCTCGTTGGGGCCAATATAGCGTTTTCAAGCGAAGTGGATACCGGTTCGCGTCAAGAAAACACAGCTGCTGGAAAGAGCCAAATTCAAGGGCTCATAGCAAGCGAACTTGCTGGTCGTGGCACGTCGGGTTAGGACAATCGATGCCCATGCCGGATTGCCTGAAATTCCCGCGAGCCGAACCATGACGATCCCGATTGCGCTTACCATCGCCGGCTCGGATTCCTCAGGCGGCGCCGGTATCCAGGCCGACCTGAAGAGCTTTGCCGCGCTCGGCGTCTACGGCGCCTCCGTCATCACCGCCCTGACCGCGCAGAACACGCGCGGGGTGACCGGTATTCATCAGGTGCCGGCCGATTTCGTCAGCGCGCAGATCGACGCGGTATTTGGCGATCTCGAGGTCAGGGCCGTCAAGATCGGGATGGTGGCGGAGCTTGCGGTCATCGACGCCATCGCCACGGGGCTGAAGAAGTGGTCGCCGCAACACATCGTGCTCGATCCCGTAATGGTCGCGACCTCGGGCGACCGCCTGCTGGCCGCGGACGCGGTCGAAGGCTTGCGGACCAAACTTATTCCGCTGGCCTCGCTGATCACGCCCAATTTGCCGGAAGCCGCCGCGCTCTTGAACGAGCCGCTCGCCGCCGGCGAGGCCGTGATCGAGAGCCAAGGCCAACGGCTGTTGGCGATGGGCTGTCCCGCGGTGCTGATCAAGGGCGGCCACGGGCAGGGCGCCGAGAGCATCGATTATCTCGTCAGGGATAGCGGTGTCATCGCGCTCGCGGCGCCGCGCATCACCACCGGCAACACCCACGGCACCGGATGCTCGCTGTCCTCCGCCATCGCGGCCGGCCTTGCGAAAGGCGAAGACCTGGAAACCGCGGTGCGCCACGCCAAGGCCTGGGTCAGCGCCGCAATCGCCGCCGCCGACCGGCTCGGCGTAGGCCACGGCCACGGCCCGATCCATCATTTTCACCGGTTTTATTAGACTCTCGTCCTGCGTGTCGTCCCCGAACGCGGGATTGCGGTGACAGCACTGTCACCGTAATGCTGTCACCGTAATGCTGTCACCGTAATGCGGGCGCCATGCGCCGCGAGATCGCGAAGCTGTTTGAACGTCATTGCCTGCGACAAACGCGAAGCGTTTGCGCAAGGGAGCGAAGCGACGAAGCAATCCAGCTTCATTCCTGCTGCGACAATGGATTGCTTCGCGGAGCCTGTCATCGGGCGCGCGTTCGCGCGACCCGTTGGCTCGCAATGACGGTTCCGAAGCCGCGCCACACCCACAACTGTCATCACCCGCGAAAGCGGGTGATCCAGTATGTGCGCCCGGCATGGGCATTGACTTGGAGGTGAAAGTCCTCCCGTGAGCTGGTCACAGCGAGCGAAGGGAAACGCAGAGCGTCGGGCCGTGAGGACGGCGTGAAGGAAGCGTGGAACGAAGCTGCGGGCCGACGAACAGGAACCGGATAGAAGGCGGAGCCGAGCAGGGCGAGCGGGCATACGGCCGCGAAGCTCTCGTGACCAAGGCGAGGCGACGTAGATCCGGCGGTCGTGCAGCGAAGGCCGATGTTCTTACCCGGGGAGATCTCGCCTTGTGCCTGAAAGGGCGACGATGGCCGAAAGGCCGGCGGAGCGAGAAGTCAGCAGAGGCCATAGTAGTTCTGCCGAAGCCTTGGCGACGGCATGACGAAGGGCCAAACGATGGGAAGGGCGAGACGCCCATGGGCCTCGGGGGAATTATGCCACGGAAGTCGGATGAAGATCCGAGCGCTCGAACGGCCAATGCGGTGAAGCCGCAGGGGTCGGACGGACGTGTGGAAGCGCCCCTGACTGGCAGTGGAAACGAGTGCCTGGGAAGTAACGACCTGATGGAGCGGGTGTGCGAACGCCCAAACCTTCAGGCCGCATTGAAGCGCGTTCGACAGAACGCGGGAAGTTGCGGCATCGACGGGATGACGGTCGAAGAGCTGCCCGGCTATCTGCGCGTGCACTGGCCGCGTTTGCGCGAGGAACTGCTCGCCGGACGCTACCAGCCGCAGCCGGTGAGACGGGTGGCGATTCCCAAGCCCGGCGGGGGCGAGCGTGAGCTCGGCATCCCGACGGCGCTCGACCGGTTCATCCAGCAGGCCCTGCTGGGTGTCCTGCAACCGCTGTTCGACCCGACCTTCTCGGATGCGAGCTACGGCTTCCGGCCCGGACGGAGTGCGCACGACGCGATACGTCGCGCGCAAGCCTACGTGCAGGAAGGTCGGAGCTTTGTCGTGGACATCGACCTGGAGAAGTTCTTCGACCGGGTCAACCACGACCTCCTGATGGGGAGGTTGACCAGACGGATCGCGGACCGTCGGGTGCTGCGGCTGATCCGCCGCTACCTCAACGCGGGCGTGCTCGCCGACGGGGTGGTGATCGGGCGGGAGGAAGGCACGCCGCAAGGCGGCCCACTCTCGCCGCTGTTGGCCAACGTGCTGTTGGACGAAATCGACAAGGAGCTGGAGCGAAGGGGCCATACCTTCGTCCGCTACGCCGACGATCTGAACGTCTATGTTCGGACGCAGCGTTCGGGCGAGCGGGTGATGGCCTCGCTGCGCAAGCAGTTCGGAAAGCTGAAGCTCCGCGTCAACGAGGCCAAGAGCAAGGTGAGGCGTGCCACGGCATCGAAGTTCCTCGGCTTCTCCTTCTGGACAGGCAGAGGGCGGACGATCCGGCGGCGCGTCGCTCCACCGGCCATCAAGCGCATGAAGGAGCGTGTGCGGGAACTGACCCGGCGCAGTGCCGGACGAAGCCTCGCGCAGACGTGCAAATCGCTTGGGGTGTATCTGACCGGGTGGAAAGGCTACTTCCGCCTCGCAGAGACACCTGGGGTGTTTGCCGACATCGATGCCTGGGTCCGTCATCGCCTGCGGGCGGTGCAGCTCAAGCACTGGAAACGGGGTCGGGTTATCTACCGCGAGATGATCGCACGGGGGGCATACCCGGCCGCGGCCAGACGAGCAGCCGCCAACAGCAGACGCTGGTGGCGCAACTCGGCGATCGCGCTCAACACGGTGCTGCCGAATGACCTCTTCAAACGATTGGGAGTCCCAAAACTTGCCAGTTGACCTCAACCCGTCGAACCGCCCGGTGCGGACCCGCATGCCGGGTGGTGTGGCAGGGGACGCGGAGACAAACCTCCACGCCCCTATGCCGATTCCAGAGACGTCAGTGATTGAACCGATAAGCCGCGGCGTACTGGTTCCCCCGCATGCGCGCATAGGCGTTAAAATAGACTTGTGGCGTGGAATCGCGTGTGATTCATCAATTGGATGATGCACGAATCGCTTGTGAACGAAGATTGGCAGAGCATTGTTGCCCGGCTTGGCGGGGCGAAGGCGCTTAATGAGAGCGCGCGCGAGACGAAGGCTTTTCTGCGCCCGCGCGAGATCAAGGATGCGGTTGATCTGCTACGCATGATCTTGGCGTATTGCCTGGGAGAACGAGGCTTGCGCCTGACCGCGGCGTGGGCTGCGTCAGTTGGATTGGTCGACATCTCCGGCGTTGGCTTGCTGTACCGGCTCCGTCAGTGCGGCGATTGGCTCGAGCTGCTGATCGGCAAGGTGCTGAGTAGCGCCGCACCGAAGGCGAGCCGAGGTCGACTAATCCGCATCGTTGATGCGACCACGGTGCCGAAAGCCGGAGCGGCGGCCAAGAAGAATAGCCAGTTGTGGCGCATTCACAGCGCCTTCGATCTTCCGCATGAGCGCTTTGGCCACTTCGAGCTCACCGATCAGAAGGAAGGCGAGAGGCTCGACCGCATCCCTGTCGTCAAGGGCGAGATACGCATCGCCGATCGTGCCTACCTTCAGCCTGAACGAATGGCCACTGTTCTCGGTCGTGGGGCCGATGTCCTGATCCGGGCCGGATGGAAGAGTGCGCGCTGGCTCGACGCCAAGGGTAATCTGTTTGATCTCATCGCCGCTTTGCGCAAGGCTTCAGCGCGCGGGCTGATCGATCAGCCGATTTGGGTTGGACGCAAAGGCGGTGCTGCGCTCGCCTTGCGGCTGGTCGCCATCAAGAAGCCGCCGGAAGCAGCCGCCGAGGCGCGCCGCAAGGCTCACCGGGATGCTCAGCGAGAGGGCTATCAACTATCGAAGCAAGCCCTTGCCGCCGCAGACTGGGTTATCCTGATCACCTCGCTCAGTCCTGATGACTTCACGACCGACGACATCCTCGCGCTCTATCGCCTACGATGGCGCATCGAGCTCGGCTTCAAGCGGCTAAAAAGCCTAGTTGGCCTTAAGAGCCCGCCCGGCATAAATGCACGTTCCGCCAGACCCTACATCCTGGCCCACCTTCTCGTCATTCTTCTGCTCGAGCCGCTCGTTGAGCGGATCGAGGACTCTCCCCGCTTGGCCGAGGCCGCTTGACCCGGCCAGGCCTGTGGCGGACGATGCAGCAGCTCGTTGCTTCCCTGTTGCAAGCCATCATCCCTCAGCCGACATTCGCTGCTCTACAGCGATGCAAAGCCGCCATCCGGCGGCATCTTCACGAGCCACCTAGAAAAAAGCGTCGCTACCAAACAATGGTCTCGCTACCTTAACGCCTATGCGCATGCGCGGGGGATGACGACTGTTGGGGTGGCGGACATCTTTGGCATCGACCAAAGCCGCTGCATATGGGTCTCGGATTGCGCTCGCTTGTCCAGGACGACGGGTGAAGAGAGGCCTGTCGCTCAATTGTCGTACGGCACTGTTATTTGCCATTCGAACGCACACCATTGATTCGTGTTTGCCCTCTTTCGGATGCCGCATGCAAAGCACCGATCTCGACCGCCGCATCGTTGAAACCGCCTATGCGCGGTGGGCGCCGATCTATGACGCGGTGTGCGGGCCGGTCATGGTGAATGGCCGCCGCGCGGCGGCGAAGGCGGCGCGCGCGACCGGCGGCAAGATTCTCGAAGTCGGCGTCGGCACCGGTCTGTCATTCGACGACTACGATGCGTCCACCGAGATCACCGGCATCGATCTTTCCGCGCCGATGCTGGCGAAGGCGCGCGAGAGAATGGCGAGCGGGCGCTATCCTTACGTGAAGGATGTGCGGCTGATGGATGCGCACCGGATGGCGTTTGCCGACGCGACCTTCGATTGCGTGGTGGCGCAGTTCGTCATCACGCTGGTGGCCCATCCCGAACAGGTGCTGTCCGAGTGCCACCGCGTGGTGAAGCCGGGCGGGCGGATCATCCTCGTCAACCATCTCTATTCGGAGAAAGGCGTCGCCGCTGCGGTCGAGCGATGGGCCGCGCAGCGCACCCGCGGGCTCGGCCTGCGGCCGGAATTTCCGTTCGCGCGATTGCAGGCATGGGCCCACGCCAACAACGACGCCATTCTGGTCGAGCGGCGCAAGGTGGCGCCGTTCGGGATCTACACGCTGGTTTGTTTCGAACGCGCGGTATCCTCGGCAGCCTAGACTGTCATCGCGCTGTCACGGAGTTCTGTTAGCTGCTCGCGCATGGGAATGACGCTATGAGTGAAGAGTTGCCGGACCGGCGCTTTCGCACTTTGTTTATCTCCGACGTCCATCTCGGAGCACGCGGCTCGCAAGCCGGCCAGTTGCTGGATTTCCTCCGCTGCCATGACGCCGAGACCATCTATCTGGTCGGCGATATCGTCGACGGCTGGGCGCTGCAGTCGAGCTGGTACTGGCCGCAATCGCATAACGACTTCGTGCAGAAGCTGCTGCGCAAGGCGCGCAAGGGCGCCAAGATCGTCTATGTGCCCGGCAACCACGACGAGTTCCTGCGCAACTACTACGGCACGCATTTCGGCGGCATCGATGTCGTGGAAAACACCATCCATACCGGGGTCGACGGCCGGCGCTATCTGGTGATCCACGGCGATATCTTCGATCTCGTGGTGCAGAATGCGCGCTGGCTCGCCCATCTCGGCGACAAGGCCTACGATTTCGCGATCCGGATGAACCGCCTCGTCAACGCCTTCCGTCGCGCGTTCGGCGTGCCTTATTGGTCGCTGTCGCAATGGGCCAAGCTCAAGGTCAAGAATGCGGTCAATTACATCGGCGCCTTCGAACAGACGCTGGCCGCCGAGGCGCGGCGTCACGGCGCCGACGGCGTGATCTGCGGCCACATTCACTACGCCACCATCCGCGACGAGCATGACATCCGCTACATGAACTGCGGCGACTGGGTGGAGAGCTGCACCGCGCTGGCCGAGCACGAGGACGGCCGATTTGAAATCATCACCTGGACCGATCCGCTGCGGCGGACGGCCCCTGTCGCCGCCGTGGCGGCGCGCGCGGCCTGATGCGCGTCCTGGTTGCGACCGACGCATGGCATCCGCAGGTCAACGGCGTGGTGCGGACGCTGGCCATGACGGCGGAGGCGGCAAGGGCGCTCGGCGTCGATGTCAGCTTTCTCACGCCGCAATCGTTCCGCACCGTGGCATTGCCGAGCTACCCGGATCTGCGCCTGGCGTTGCCGTCTCCTGCGGCGATCGCCCGGCTGATCGGTGAAGCCCGGCCCGACAGCATCCACATCGCAACCGAAGGCCCGATCGGGTTGTTGACGCGACGCTATTGCCGGAAGCACGGATTGCCGTTCACGACCAGCTTTCACACCCGCTTTCCCGAATACATTTCCGCGCGGCTGCCGATCCCGGAGTCCTGGATCTGGGCGGCGCTACGCTGGTTCCACGGTGCGAGCCAGGCGGTGATGGCGGCGACGCCGGCGCTGGCCAGTGAATTGCGCGTGCGCGGCTTCCGTAACGTGGTGCTGTGGCCGCGCGGGGTCGACACCAGCCAGTTTCACCCGCGCGCGGTCGACCTCGGCCTGCCGCGCCCGGTCTTCCTCAGCGTGGGCCGCGTCGCGGTCGAAAAGAATCTGGAGGCGTTCCTCGGCCTCGATCTGCCCGGCACCAAATTGATCGTCGGCGACGGGCCGGCGCGCGCCGGCCTCGCCCGGAAATATCCGCAAGCGGTGTTCCTCGGCGCGCGGCAGGGCGAAGAACTGGCCGAGGTCTATGCGGGCGCCGACGTGTTCGTGTTCCCGAGCCGGACCGACACGTTCGGCCTGGTGCTGCTCGAAGCGCTGGCCAGCGGCCTGCCGGTCGCCGCGTTCCCGGTGACCGGGCCGCGCGATGTGATCGGTGCCGCGCCGGTCGGCTCCCTGAACGAGGATTTGCAGGTGGCGTGCCTGGCCGCGCTGGCGATTTCACCGCGGGCCTGCCGCGAATTTGCGGCCGGGCATAGCTGGGAAGCCTCGGCCCGCGCCTTCGTCGAAAATATCGCCCATGCCCGCTCGCTCGATCCGAAGGGCGAACCCGTACAATTTGCGGTGAAAGCGCCGCGTTTGATCGGCTGATCCCCAGTCAAGCGCCTTGCCCGGGCGTCGCGGTACGCGATACAAGTTGAGGGATGAACACTCAGATCCTGCCTGTCACGTCTGCGGATATCGATGCGGCGGCGCGCGTGCTGGCGCCGTTCGCGGTGCGGACGCCGCTGTTGTCGCCGCCGGTTCTCAGCGAACGCATGGGAACCCGGGTTTTCCTGAAGCCGGAAATGCTGCAGCGGACCGGCTCCTTCAAGTTCCGCGGCGCCTTCAACAAGATGTCGTCGATCCCGCCGGACAAACGCAGCGGCGGCGTGGTCGCATTCTCGTCCGGCAACCACGCTCAAGGCGTCGCGCACGCCGCGCAGATCCTGGGCATGCAGGCGACCATCGTGATGCCATCAGACGCGCCGCTCTCCAAGCGCGAACGCACCAAGGCCTTCGGCGCCGAGGTCGTGCTGTACGACCGCGACCGCGAGGACCGCGAGGCGATCGCCAACGGGATCGCCGAAAAGCGCGGCGCTACCTTGGTGCGGCCCTATGACGATCCGTTCGTGATCGCGGGCCAGGGCACCGTCGGCCGCGAAATCTGCGAGGACATGGCGGCGCTCGGCGTGGCCCCGGATATCGTGATCGCGCCCGCCTCGGGCGGCGGCCTGGTCGCCGGTGTCGCCACCGCGATCAAGGCGCGCTATCCGCAGGCCATGGTAATGTCGGGCGAACCCGAGGCTTTCGACGATCACGCGCGCTCGCTGCGCGCGGGCAGGCGCGAGCCGCACGCTTCCAAGGGCCGCACCATCTGCGATGCGCTGATGGCCTCGATCCCCGGCGAGATCACCTTTGCCATCAACAGCCGGCTGCTGGCGCAGGGCGTCACTGCTTCGGACGCCGAAGTCGGCACCGCGGTTGGATTTGCATTCCGTGAATTGAAGCTGGTGGTCGAGCCCGGCGGCGCGGTCGGGCTCGCGGCGCTGATGGCCGGCCGCATCGATATCGGCGGCAGGAACGTCGTGATCGTGCTGTCGGGCGGCAATGTCGACGCGGATATGTTCTCGCGCCTGATCAACTGATCCAAGAGGTCACGAGAAGAACGCGATCTTCTCGGCCTGACTCATGCGCCGGATCGGCGCGAACGGATCGCACGCCGTCATCTTGGGCCGTTGCAGGATGCCGCTGGCGATAAGTGTCGAGCCCAGAGAAGGCTCGGGTTCGGCGGAGGCTTCGGGCGAAGCCTGCAACGGGAGTTCAACGGCCTGCGGCTCCGCCGCGGCGGCGGCGATCGGCTCCGGTTCCTCGGCGACGACGATGGGATCGGCCGGCGCCAACTCCGCGACGTGAGTTTCGCCGGCATCCATCTCAAGCGCATCGTCGGCGTCGCAGGGATCTTCCGCAGCCATCTCAAGCGCGATCATGTCGAGGATCGCGTCGTCATGGGCATCGGCGGCTTCGTCCGTGATGACCTCGGCCTCGACCGTTGCGACCGCGGTCTCCGCGACCTCATCGAGCTGTGCTGCCGGGGACGTCATCGCGGCCTCGACGATGTCCTCCGCCATTGCCACCTCGGCGGCGGCGGACATTTCGGCTGTCGGGGCGGGAGCCGATGATGGGGCGGCTGCTTCGACGGTAGGCGCGGTGGCGGTCGGTGCGGTGGCGGTGTCGTCGTCACCGAGCTCCGCGATCCGCTCCGCGATCAGGTCGAAGGCGGCGCTCAGTTCCGTCCGGGGATCGATCGAGGCGATCTGTCCGCAGGCGCCTTCGATGGCGGCGACCTGGGAATCGAGGAGATCGCAGATCCGGCCGTCGGCGCCGATTTCCCGCCAGCGCCAGGAGATCTCGCGGATGATCCGGGCGCCCTTGCGGACCGGCGCAAGCTTGTCCTCGAGCGCCAGCCCGTCGAGCGCCGCAGCCGAGGCGCCCCGTGCCTCGTCCACCGCATTCCGGATGGCGGCGAGCGCCTCCGCAAGCCCGTTGTCGGGGGCCGGTTGCGGTTGCCGCTGGGCGGCGAGGCTGTCCTCGATCCGCGCCACCGCGTCGAGCACCATGCGGGTGTCGGCATTGCGGTTGCGCTTGGCGTATTCGCCGAGGAACCAGCGGCCCCGCGAGGTCTCCATGAACGCCTGGCTGATGGCGTCATAATCCTCCTCGCTCGGCTGCGCGGCGCGCGCCGAGATCGGGGACAGGGCAAATGCTTCATCAGCCATGCAAGACTCATCGCGCAAATGTCGGCGCGTTGCGTTAACGATCATCACGATATCGAGCGAATCGCAATTGAATTGATGCCGAGCGAATCACAAATCCCCACCGCATCTCAAGCGGCGTCCCGGCGATTCGCGACTCGGCTGGCGCTGTTTTACGGCACGCTGTTCGGCCTCGTCGGCACCCATCTGCCGTTCTTCACGGTGTGGCTCAAGGCGGTCGGCATCGATGCGTCGTGGATCGGGATCATCTCGGCGGTGCCGTCGGTGACGCGGTTCACGATACTGCCGTTCATCACCAGCCTGGCCGAAAGGCGTCGGGCGCTGCGCGGCGCCATGATGGTCGCGGCTTTCGCGACCGCGCTCGGATTCGCGGTAATCGGCACCCAGCATGTGCCGCTGGTGATATTCGCTGCCTATGCTGCCACTTGCTGCCTGTGGACGCCGATGACGCCGCTGACGGACGCCTATGCGCTGCGCGGCGTGGCGCGCTACGGCCTCAATTACGGGCCGCTGCGGCTGTGGGGCTCGGCGGCCTTCGTCGTCGGCGCGCTGGCCTGCGGGCTGCTGGTCGAGGTCATCGCGGCCAGGCACCTGATCTGGGTGATTGCGTCGGTGGCGGCGCTCGGCGCCCTCGTCAGCCTCGGGCTGCAGCCGCTCGGTCATCCGAAACCGGCCGCGGCGACGTCGCACGGAGCCAAGGCGCTGCTGCGCGATCGCGGCTTTCTCGCCATCATCGCGACGTCGGCGCTGATCCAGGGCAGCCACGCTGCCTACTACGTCTTCGCCTCCATCGCCTGGCAGCAGTCGGGATTGGGCGGGCTGACCATTGCCGGGCTGTGGTCGCTGGGCGTGCTCGCCGAGATCGTGGTGTTCGCGCTGTCGCCGCGGTTCAAGCTGCAGCCTTCGCTGCTGGTCGTGATCGCAGCATTCTGTGCCGTCGCCCGCTGGTCGATCACCGCGCAGGATCCGCCGATCGCGATCCTCGCCATCGTGCAACTGGCGCATGGCCTGACGTTCGGACTGACCATGGTCGGCACCATGAGCCTCTTGGTGCGCCACGTGCCCATTCATATGATGGCGCGGGCGCAGGGTTATCTGGCGGCCTGCACCGGCATCGTCAGTTCGGCCGCATCGATCTCGTCCGGCGTGATCTTCGCCCGCTACGGGCAGGGCGTCTACTACGTCATGGCCGCGATGGCGCTGTCAGGCGGCATCATCATGTGGCTGGCGCGGCACCGGCTTGCCGATCATCCCCACAACGCGGCCTCCGGCGGATAGACCAGGCTGCCGTCGTAGCGCAATCCGCCGTCGCGGTCGCGCGCCAGCAACAGGGGGCCATCGAGATCGACGAAGCGCGCCTGCGGCACCAGCAGCATCGCCGGCGCCATCGCCAGCGAGGTCGCGACCATGCAGCCGATCATGATCTGAAATCCCAGCGCCTGTGCGGCATCCGCCATGACCAGCGCTTCGGTCAGGCCGCCGGTCTTGTCGAGCTTGATGTTGACGGCATCATAGCGCTCGCGCAGTCCGTCGAGCGAGGCGCGATCGTGCACGCTCTCGTCGGCACAGACGGCCAGCGGCCGGCGGATGCGCGCCAGCGCCGCGTCCTGGCCGGCGGGCAGCGGCTGCTCGACCAGCGTGACGCCGGCTTGCGCGCAGTCGGCCAGATTTCGTTCGAGGCTGTCCGCCGTCCAGGCCTCGTTGGCGTCGACGATGAGTTCGGATTCGGGCGCGGCCTTGCGCACCGCCGCGATTCGCATTCCGTCGCCATCGCCGCCGAGCTTGATCTTGAGCAGCGGCCGGTGTGCCGCCTTGGCGGTCGCTGCCGCCATCGCCTCCGGCGAGCCCAGCGAGATGGTGTAGGCCGTGGTGCAGGGGCGAGGGGCGGGGCGCCCGAGCAGGGTCCAGATGCGCTGGCCGCTGGCCTTGGCCTCGAGGTCCAACAGTGCGCAATCCAGCGCGTTGCGGGCGGCGCCGGCGGGCATGGCGGCCTGCAGGGCCTGCCGGTCGAGGCCGCGCGCCATGGGCTCCTGCATCGCCTGCAGGGCGGCCAGCGTCGCCTCCGGGGTCTCGCCATAGCGCGGATAGGGCACGCATTCGCCCCGCCCGGTCAGGCCGTCGCGGCAGACCTCGGCCACGACCGTCACCGCCTCGGTCTTGGCGCTGCGGCTGATGGTGAAGGAGCCTGCGATCGGCCAGTGCTCGATTCTGGCGGAAAGGATTGGAGATTTGCTGGAAGTCATTTCAAAATCTGGCAATTTCTGAACCGTGAGCTTGCCCGGCGCAACCAATTATGGCTGGTTAGGGACACGTGTTCTACAGGGCGGCGGCGACGTGCAGGAACTTTCAATTTCCATGAATAGCGGAGAATCGGCTGAGGTGCTGGCATCGTGAGCGGCGACCCGACATTGGAACGGATTGCCCAGGGCAACGGCCTTGCGCTGTGCGCTGCGGGGTCGTGGACCGCCCGTTTTGCGCCCGATCTCGAGCAGATCGTCGCCGACGCCGAGAAACTGGCCGGCAGCCGGCCCAACATCTTCATCGATGTCTCGCAGGTTTCCAAACTCGACACCTTCGGGGCCTGGCTGATCGAGCGGCTTCGCCGCAGCCTGACCCAGGGCGGGGTGGAGGCGAAGATCGCAGGCCTTTCGGCCAACTATTCCAGCCTGGTCGACGAAGTACGCCGGGTGAAGGCGGCACCCGCGCTCGACGCCAGTCCGGTGACGATCACGGGGATGCTGGACCAGGTCGGCCGCAGCGTGGTCGGCGTCGGCGCCACCCTCGTCAGCCTGATCGACATGCTGGGCGCGGTGCTGGCGGCCAGCGGCAGGGTCCTGATCCATCCGAGGGGCTTTCGCCTGACCTCGACCGTGCATCACCTCGAACAGGTCTGCTGGCGCGCGGTGCCGATCATCGTGCTCATCACCTTCCTGATCGGCTGCATCATCTCGCAGCAGGGCATCTTCCATTTTCGCAAATTCGGCGCCGACATCTTCGTGGTCGACATGCTCGGCGTGCTGGTGCTGCGCGAAATCGGCGTGCTGCTGGTGGCGATCATGGTCGCGGGCCGCTCCGGCAGCGCCTACACCGCCGAACTCGGCTCGATGAAAATGCGCGAGGAGATCGACGCGCTGCGCACCATGGGGTTCGATCCGATCGAGGTCCTGATCCTGCCGCGGATGCTGGCGCTGGTGATCGCGCTGCCGATCCTGGCCTTTCTCGGCGCGATGGCTGCGCTGTATGGCGGCGGGCTGGTGGCCTGGCTCTATGGCGGGGTCGATCCTGAAGCCTTCCTGCTTCGCTTGCGCGACGCGATCTCGATCGACCATTTCATCGTCGGCCTCATCAAGGCGCCTGTCATGGCGGCGGTGATCGGCATCGTCGCCTGCGTCGAGGGGCTCGCGGTGCAGGGCAGCGCCGAATCGCTCGGCCAGCACACGACGTCGTCGGTGGTGAAGGGGATCTTCTTCGTCATCGTGATGGACGGCGTGTTCGCGATCTTCTTCGCATCGATCGGAATGTGACGATGGCGCTGCAACCTTCCGACGCCATCATCCGGGTGCGCGACATCACCGTGCAGTTCGGCTCCACGCGCGTGCTCGACGGGCTCAATCTCGACGTCAAGCGCGGCGAGATTTTAGGCTTCGTCGGCCCGTCGGGGGCCGGCAAGTCGGTGCTGACGCGCACCATCATCGGCCTCGTGCCCAAGCTCAGCGGGCGGATCGAGGTGTTCGGCATCGATCTCGACGCTGCGGACGCGCGGGCGCGGCGCGGCGTCGAGCGGCGCTGGGGCGTGCTGTTCCAGCAGGGTGCGCTGTTCTCCTCGCTGACGGTGCGGCAGAACATCCAGTTCCCGGTGCGCGAATATCTCGATCTGTCGCAGCGGCTGATGGACGAGATCACCATCGCCAAGCTCGTCATGGTGGGCCTGAAGCCCGAGGTCGCCGACCGGTTCCCGTCGGAACTCTCCGGCGGCATGATCAAGCGCGTGGCGCTGGCACGCGCGCTGGCGCTCGACCCCGAGCTGGTGTTCCTGGATGAGCCGACCTCAGGCCTCGATCCGATCGGCGCCGGCGACTTCGACGAGCTGGTCCGGACCCTGCAGCGTACTTTGGGGCTGACCGTTTTCATGGTAACCCACGACCTCGACAGCCTTTATACAGCTTGCGACCGGATCGCGGTGTTAGGGAACGGTAAGATCATTGCGGCAGGATCGATCGCCGACATGCAGGCCTCGCAGCATCCCTGGCTGAGGCAATATTTCCACGGCAAGCGTGCCCGCGCCGTGATGGGCTAGAGCATGATCCCGAAAAGTGGGTACCGGTTTTCGGAAAAGATCATGCGCAAACGAAAAGACAAACGACGGCTCTGATCGAGCGGAGCTTGATCAGAGCCTAGTACCGGAGTTGGATTGATGGAAACGCGGGCGAATTTCGTCCTGATCGGATCGTTCACGCTGGCAGTGATTGCCGCGGCGTTCGGCTTTGTGCTGTGGTTCCAGAGCCTCCACACCACCAAGGCGCGCAGTCCGATCCGCATCGTGTTCGAGGGCCCGGCCGCCGGCCTGCGCAATGGTGGCAGCGTCAATTTCAACGGTATCCGGGTAGGAGAGGTCGTCTCCGTGAAGCTGGATAACCCGCGTCGAGTCGTCGCACTCGCTATGGTTGAGAACAAGGCGCCGATCCGCAAGGACACCCTGGTCGGGCTCGAGTTTCAGGGGCTGACCGGCGTCGCCGCGATCTCGCTGAAGGGCGGTGAGGAGGCGGCGCCGCCCGTTCCCTTGGACGAGGACGGCATCCCGATCCTGACCGCCGATCCGAACGCGCTGCAGGACGTCACCGAGGCGATCCGCGCCACGCTGCAGAACGTCAACCGCATCGTTGCCGACAATCAGGAGTCGGTGAAGAATTCGCTGCGTAACCTCGAGACCTTCACGGCGGCGCTGGCGCGCAATTCCGAGAAGATCGACAACGTCATGGTTCGGGTCGACGGCGTCATGACCAAGGCCGACAGCCTGATGCTGGGCCTGAATTCGATCGCGGGCGGCAACAGCGGCGGCGAGCTTTCGGCGATGGTGAAGGCGATCAAGGACCTCGCCGAAGACTTCGACAAGCGCTCAGGGCTGCTGATGGCCGACGGCCGCCGCACCCTGGCCGACATCAGCCGCGCCGTGAACAATTTTGATCGCAACCCGAGCCGCGTGATATTCGGCGGGAGCAACAACGCCGCGCCGGCCGAGCCTGCGTCAACCCCGCCGAGGTCGGCGCCAACCGCGGCAGCTCCGCCGAAGCCGGCGCCTGGACCCGCAGCACGTCCTCCGGCCCGTGCGGCGCAATAGCGAAGCGGGGTGGTGCAAAGCGCCGCCCGCGCGCAACCCGTTGGCTAATTTATCCCGCTGGCTAGCGGTATATGACCTTGATGTCACCGACGCGTTGTTCGCTCAGTGTCACGCGACCGAGTGAAATTGAGATCGGCCCCTACCAGCGGCGAACGGCGCAATGCGGCGAGGATGCCGCCCTTACTCGGCGGTTCGGTGGCGGCATCAAATCGCGCCGGGCGCTTGGCCAGCCGCCTCCGATAATTCGGTATCGCTTTCTATGCGGTGTCGATCATGGCGGATTGATGCCTCCGAATACACCAAGAAATATATCGGGATCTTCATTCAGTCGCGAGTTGAGCGTTGCAGTCGCAACCTGTGCCCAAACCAAAATGGAGGCCGCGAGGCCTCCATCTCTATTCGCTACTCGCTACTCGCTATTCGCAGCCTTACCCCAGCCGTCCCGCCGCATGCGCGAGCAGGGTGTAGACGAGGCCCGTCTCCGAGGTGAGGTGACTGCGCAGCATCGCAGGTCCCCGTTCGTCGCGCGCGACTTCGTCGAGCAGGCGTTCGAACTCGGCGATGTAGCGGTCGACCGTCTGCTTGAAGCCGCGGTCGGCGCGGTACTTGCGGGCGACCTCGTCGAAGGCCTTCTGGCCGGCCGGCGTATAGAGCCGCTTGGTGAAGGCCTTGCTCTCGCCGCGCTGATAGCGATCCCACATCTCGGCGGCGAGATTGCGATCCATCAGGCGGCCGATGTCGAGCGACAGCGACGCCAGCGGATTTTCGCCTGCGGCCTGCTGCGGCGCGCGGCCGCGCGGGGCCTGGTTGGCGCCGGCATCGGTGCGGCTCAACAGGTCGGAAAGCCAGCCGTCGCGTCCCTGGTCGGAACTCGCCGGGCTGACCGGCGGGGCTTCGGTGCGGCGCGGGGCCGGCATGCCGAGATCCGGCGGCGGCAGGTTCGAGGCTGAGCCACGCGATGCGGTGCGGGACTGTCCGCCGGCGGCGACCAGCAACGGCTCTTCCTCGCGCTGCACGCTGGCGCGGCCGGAGGTCGTCATGACGTCCAGCCCGCGGCCATGATGGGCCACGATCCGGTTCAGTTCGGCCAGGGCTTCGATCTGGTCGACGATCACCTTGCGCATCTGCGCAGTGCTCTCGGCGGCCTCCTGCGGCATCTCCAGCACGCCACGGCGCAGCTCGTTGCGGGTGGCTTCGAGCTCGTTGTGCATCTCCGCGGCCATCTGCTTCATGCTCGACACCATATGGGCGAACTTGTCCGCGGATTGCTTGAACATCGCGTCGGCTTCCTGCGTGCTCTGCTGATAGAGCGCGGTCATGGTCTCCGCCGTCAGCCGGCGCTCTTCCTCGGCGGTCTCACGAACCACCTCGAACTGGTGGCTGATGGCGGCGGAACCTGCGCCAGCGGTTTCCGCAACCACGCGGGCGATGTCGCGGGCGCGCTCTTCGGCGGCGGCCAGCGATTCATCCAGCAGGCTGGTGAAGCGCGACAGCCGCTGATCGAGATCGGTGGTGCGCAGATCGATGGTGGTGACCAGCGATTCCAGCGCCGACTTGCGCTCGGCGACGGAGGCGGTGGTGCTGCGGTTGGCTTGCTCGACCACTGCGGCTGCCTCGACCAGTGCGTGGCCGTGATGTTCGAACTGGCTGGACAGCGAACCGAGGTCTTCCAGCGCCTTCGACGTCTTGGTGTTGAAGATCGACAGCTGGTCTTCCAGGGTCTGGGTGGCGACGCCGTTGCGCGAGGTGACGTCGTTCATGGCGGAGACGAAGTCGGCCACGCGGGTCACCAGCGCACGTTCCAGCGAGTTGAGGTTGTCGTGCGCGCCGGTCAGCACTTCCTGCAGCAGAATGTTGCCTTCGCGTAGCCGCTCGAACAGGGCAACCGTGTCGGTGCGCAGGATCTTGCTGGTTTCCTGCATTTCGGTCACCGCCGCGATCGACACCTGACGCGACTGGTCGATCGCCGCGCGCGATGCCTGCTCGAGGTCCTTGAGCGACTTGTTGACGGCGCCGGAGGCGAGTTCGCCTGCGGAGGTGATGGTCCGCGCGACGTCGGAGCCGTTGGTCATCATCGACTGCGAGAATGCCTGGCCCCTGGTCTCGATCGATTTCAGGGCATCGGCGGTGACGCGGTCGATGTCGATCGTGAGCTGGTTGGTCTTGGAGCCGATCGCCTCGACCAGCGTTCCACGCTTGCCATCGATGATCTGCGACAGACGGTCGGTCTGCTGCTGCACATAGGTGACGATTTCATCGGTCTTGCCGGTCATGGTGGAACCGAAGGTGCCGCTGGCGGCGAGAACCGTCCGTTCGACTTCAGCCGAGGTCGACTTGACCTTGGAGCTGACTTCATTCGATGCGGCCACCAGCGCGCTCTGTGCGTTGAGGGCGCTGGCCTGGATATTGTCGGTGGTATTGGCGGTGACGACGCCGAGCGAACGCTCGATGTCGGTTGCGATCGCCTTGATCTGGCTGGCGGCATCCGCCGACGTCGTCGTCAGCGAGGTTTGCGCCTCGCGCGCACTGGCGAGGATCGACGCTGCGGTGTCGGCGCCGACTGCCGTCAAGGTGCGTTCCACATCGATCGCAAGCGACTTGACATGGTTGGCGGCCTCCGAGGAGGCGGCGACCAGCGTGGACTGGGCCTCGCGGGCGCCTGATGTGACCGCCTCGGCGGTGGAGGTTCCGGCGATCGACAGCGTGCGCTGGACGTCGGCGGCCAGCGATTTAACCTGGTTGGCCGCATCGGTGGAAGCGTTGACCAGCGTGCTCTGGGCTTCGCGCGCGCCAGCGGTGATCGATTCGGCGGTGGAAGTCCCGGCAATCGACAGTGACCGCTCGACGTCGGCGGCCAGCGACTTGACCTGGTTGGCCGCGTCCGTGGAAGCGGTAACCAGTGTGGTCTGCGCCTCGCGGGCGCCGGAGACGATCGAATTCGCGGTCGTCGTGCCGGCTGCAGAGAGCGTGCGCTCGACGTCGGCAGACAGCGACTTGATCTGGCTGGCGGCCTCGGTGGAAGCCGACACCAGAGTCGACTGCGCATCGCGGGCGCTGGTCAGGATCGAGTTTGCAGCGCCGGTGCCGACGGCGGTGAGGGCGCGCTCGACTTCCGCCGAGGTCAGCTTGAGCTGGGCGCCGACGTCGGAAGAAACCGTCAGCAGCGCCTGCTGCGCGGCGCGGGCGCCGGTCTGGATGGTCTCGCTGGTATTGACCACGAGGTTGGTCAGCGAACGCTCCGCATCCTCGACGTGGGACCTGATCCCGAGCGACAATTCTTCGGCGCGTGCCATCAGGCCTTCGCTGGCCTGCCGGCCGCTGCTCTCGATGCGGCCTGCCACCGCTTCGACGCGCGAGCCGAGCAGATCCTCGAACTGCGCGACGCGCATGTCGATGTCGCCGGCGACCGCGCCGACCCGGGTTTCGATGCCCTGATGGATTTCCTGGAACCGCGCCGTGATGGTGTCGGTCAGGTGAGCGCTGCGACCATCGATGGTCTGGGTCACGCTGGCAATGCGCTGGTCGACGGCGTCGATCGCCTGCGCGGCGCCCGACGTCAGCGACGTGGTGAGATGGGTGAGGCGCGAGTCGATCGACTGGATCGCCTGCGCGGTGCCATCGGTCAGGGAAGAGGTGAGGTGGGCCAGGCGCGAGTCGAGCAGATTGACCGCCTGTGAGGCGCCGTCGGTCAGCGACGAGGCCAACGTGCCGAGACGGTTATCGATGGTTTCGGTGACCGACTTCGCGCGGGTGTCGAAATTCTGTTCGAGCGACTTGAGTCGGCCGTCGATCGATTCGTCGAAGGACTTGATCTTGCCGTCGAGCGAGGTGTCGAGATTGGCGACGCGGCTTTCCAGCGTGGTCTCGAACTGCATCAGGCGCTGGTCGAGCGAAGCGGTGATCTCGCCGCCATTCGAGGTCAGGCGAGTGTCGAAGGTATCGACATAGGTCTTGAGCGTTTCCGCGATATCCTGGGTGCGCTGACCCATGCGGTCGACGATTTCGCCGCCGAAGGTTTTGACGGTGCGGTCGAATTCCGAGATGTGGCGGGTGATCAGGGCGCCCAGCGTGCCGCTGTCGCGCGCGAATTTCTCGGCCAGTTCGCCGCCCTGGTTCTTCACCAGTTCGTCGAACGCGCTCATCTGCAGCGAGAGCGTGTCGTGCGCGGTTTCGGTCTGGCTGACGACCTTCGCCACCAGCGAATTCACGGTGACGTCGAGCGCCTCGCTGGCCTTGTCGCCGGAGGTGAGGATCTGGGTCGCCAGACGGTTGCCGGCATCGTCGATCTTGTTGACGAGGTCGCCGCTGCGCAGTTCGAGTTCGAGCAGCAGGGAGTCGCTGGAATTCTTCAGCGAGTCGTGAACCTGCTCGGTGCGGTCGGAAATGCCGTCCACGATGGTGGAGGAGCGCTGCTCGAATTCGCTGGTGATACGGTCGATCCGCTCGTTCAGCATCTCATGCACGCGATCGGCGAGATCGACGAACTCGTCGTGGACGTGGCCGGTCTTGAAATTGAGGCTGGTGGTGAGACGTTCGCTGGCGTCGAGCACGGCGCGCGTGGTCTCGGTGCTGGCTTCCTCGAGGCGGTCGAGCAGGTCGCCGCCGCGCTCGCCGAGCGCGAGGATCATGTTGTCGCCGGCATGGCTGAGCGCGCCGGTGATATGCGCGCCGCGTTCTTCCAGGGCGCCGGTGATGCTTTTCGCGACTTCGTCGACGCGCGAGGCGATCGCGTCAGAAATCAGCGCGATGTCGTGGCGCAGGTCGATCTGCACGCCGGAAATGGCGCTGCGAACCTGTTCGGCCTGTCCAACCAGGTTGTCGCGCTGGTGGGCGATATCCTGCAGCAGGGCGCGGATGCGCACTTCGTTGTCGCTGTAGGCGCGTTCAAGCGCGGAGACTTCGTTGGCGACGAGGGTTTCCAGTTCGCCGGCGCGCGCGATGGCGCGTTCGACGCCGTCGCCCATCGCTGCGACCTCGCGGCGGATCGCCTGGCCGACGGTCACCATCGAGTCGGAGGCTGCGCCCTCGGGCTCCGAGAAACGGATCGCGACCTGCGCCATCGACTGCGCGATCATGCGCAACTCCTGGCCGCGCCAGGCCAGGCTCGCCAGGAAGTAGAACAGAAGCACCGGCGCAAAGAACAGCGCAGCAAGGCCGGCCAGCACCAGCGTGCCGCCGGGGCCCTGGCCGATCGCGGCCTGCAGCGAGGCAAAGAAGCTGACGGTCAGAAGCGCGCAGCCGAGCAGCCAGACGCCGGCAAAAAGGGTGGCAAGCGTATAGACGTTGCGGGCGGGGCGGCCCTTCTGAATCGCCTGCAGGATCTGCCCGATGGTTTCGCGGTCGTCATTGGCGGCGCGCCGGGCCGGGCGCGGCTCCTCGATTGGCTCGAAGATCTGGCGGTCGTCGCTGGGGCGGGTGTCGAAGCTGTCGTTGTAGGTCGGCGCCGCGGACGCATTGGAGGGCGCCGCATCGCTGCGGACCGAGCCGCGCGCGCTGTCGGAAGCGGGCGCGTCGCTGATGTTGAGCGCTTCCTGAATGGCGGAGAGCGCGACTTCGGTAGGGTCTTTGACCTTTTTGGGATTGTTCGCCATGTTCAGTCTGAGCCCTCGTTCTACTTTTTACGCATCCGGGCCGGTCTTGCTGGAACGCCCCCTTGCAAGCTCGAAACCGGTGTCATGCCCTGCGCGGAGCGAAAGCGCGGCCGTTGCTCGCCTTCTCCGCTAACATCCGGAAACATCCTATTGGCAGAGCGATGCGAATGAAATGCCTGCGATTAATACAATCTTAATCATCGTTAACAGCAGGGCCGCCTAAGGCCTTACGGTTCCACAAAATTCTCGTTTCGGTGGGTTAATTGCGGCGACTCTTCGCCGAAAACAAGGCGAACTTGCGGCGGATGCGCCAAACGTTCCGTTAACCATTTCCGTGATTGGCTGGCGCAAACATCGTTGCCCGGATCGATCAAGCCGGGAGATCTGGGCTATCGCCATGCCGCTTCATCTGGAACGGATTGACTGGATGCCATCGCCGCCGCTCGCTCCCGATGACGGTCCGCTCGATCTCGAACATCTTCGCCGCATGACCCTTGGCGATGCCGGCCTCGAGCACGAGGTGCTGGCGATGTTCTCGGCCCAGACCGCCAGCCTGATCGGCGCTCTCGCCGCCATGCCCGCGGATGCGGGCGCCCTGGTGCATACGCTGAAGGGTTCGGCGCGCGCGATCGGCGCATTCACCGTGGCTGATGCCGCCGCCAGGCTGGAAGCCGCCATCCACAACGGCGACGATCCGGCGGAGGCGCTTGCCGGGCTCGCGGCTGCGGTGGCCGAAGCGCGCAGCGCCATCGACGCGATCCTGCGCCGATCCTGATCCTGATCCGATCCTGATTCCTGGCAGTATGATTGGGCCGCACCCGGGGCCCGCCAAAACCGCGCCGCAGGTTTTCCTCCCCGGCGCTGGCGCGGAGCGGATCGACCCGTTATAGGACTGCCCGGACCTGTCTTAATCCCCCGACAATACGAGCAATCATGGCCAAGATTCACTTTGTCGACCATAACGGCGAAACCCGCATCATTGACGTTGAGAACGGCGCGACCGTGATGGAAGCGGCGATCCGCAACGCCATCCCGGGCATCGAGGCCGAATGCGGTGGCGCCTGCGCCTGCGCGACCTGCCACGTCTATGTCGACGAGGCCTGGCGCGAGAAGGTCGGCGCACCGTCGCCGATGGAAGAGGACATGCTGGATTTCGGCTTCGACGTGCGGCCGAATTCGCGGCTGTCGTGCCAGATCAAGGTGACCGACGAACTCGACGGCCTGATCGTGACGACACCGGAGCGGCAGGCCTGAAGCGCCTCGCCGCCTAGGCTGTGTCGATGCCACGCCGCAGCCAGGGCTGGAAATTCTTGAGGATATCCTCGGTGAGCGCGGTCGGCTTGCGCGTCGCCTCGTCCAGCAGCACCGACACCGATCGCGCCGAGGCGACGCAGACGCCTTCGGAAAACACCACCTGATCGAACGTCACCGAGGTGCGGCCGAACTTCACGACGCCCAGCCCCATCTCGATCGCGCCGGGCCAGCGCAGCTCGGCGCGGAAATGCATGTCGAGCCGCACCATGATCCAGGTGACGCCTGATGGCATCAGGCCGTAACTGCGGTCTTTCATCAGGGTGACGCGGCCGGTCTCGAAATAGGTTGCATATACTGCATTGTTGACGTGCTGGTTCGGGTCGAGGTCGGCAAACCGCACATTGTCCGTGAGACGGTAGGGGAAATCTTCCAGGCGCGGGGTTGAATCGAGACGGGCAGGGGCGTTCACGGGGGCGGTCTCCGTACGTTTCGTGCCGTTACAGCCCAGTTATACAAACCCGGCAAGGGGTTGCCGGACAGCCCAGCCGCCCATTTATGGCTTTCCTCAATCGGCGGCGTTGGCTAGACAGGCGCAGCCAAAAAGCGACCCTCTGGCCTGCCGGCGAAGGTTCAACCGAAAAGAAGCTGATATGAGCGAAGCGATCAAAACCGATGTGCTGATCATTGGCGCGGGCCCGTGCGGACTGTTTGCCGTTTTCGAACTGGGCCTGCTCGATATGAAGGCGCATCTCGTCGATATTCTCGACAAGATCGGCGGCCAGTGCGCCGAGCTCTATCCGGAAAAGCCGATCTACGACATTCCCGGCATCCCCTTCGTCACCGGCCAGGGCCTGACCGATGCGCTGATGGAGCAGATCAAGCCGTTCAATCCGACCTTCCACCTCAACGAAATGGTCGAGAAGATCGAGAAGATCGGCGATCCCGGCTTTCGCGTCACCACCGACGCCGGTCAGGTGTTCGAGTGCAAGGTGGTCGTGATCTCGGCCGGCGGCGGCTCGTTCCAGCCGAAGCGTCCGCCGGTGCCCGGCATCGAGGCCTATGAAGGCACCTCGGTGTTCTACGCCGTGCGCAAGATGGAGCAGTTCCGCGACAAGGAGCTGCTGATCGTCGGCGGCGGCGACTCCGCGCTGGACTGGACGCTCAACCTGCAGCCGATCGCCAGGCGGGTGACGCTGCTGCACCGGCGCGACGACTTCCGCGCCGCCCCGCACAGTGTCGAGCAGATGCGCGCGCTGGTGGCATCGGGAAAACTCGACCTGAAGATCGGCCAGGTCACGGGCCTGGAAGGCGAAGGCGGCAAGCTCACCGGCGCCACCGTCAAGGGCAACGACAATGCTGTCTCGAAGATCGCCTGCGATACCATGCTGCCGTTCTTCGGCCTGACCATGAAGCTCGGCCCGGTCGCGAACTGGGGCATTGCGCTGGAGAACAATCTGGTGCCGGTCGAGACCTCGGCGTTCGAGACCAGCGTGCCCGGCATCTTCGCGATCGGCGACATCAACACCTATCCCGGCAAGCTGAAGCTGATCCTGTGCGGCTTCCACGAGGGATCGCTGATGGCGCAGAAGGCGCATCGCTACGTCTATCCGGACAAGCGGCTGGTGTTTCAGTACACGACGTCGTCCTCCAGCCTGCAGAAGAAGCTCGGGGTCAACTGACGGCTTGCAAATGCCGATCGATCAGGCAGTGCCGGCCGCCCCGGCCGCCTCCGATCCCCGCCGGCAACGCTGGAACCATCCGCGAAATGGCCTTAGTCTGGGGCCATTATTTTGTGGATTGGTCAGGTGGTGACGATGCGGACTGCGATATCCAGATTTTTGGCCCTGCCGTTCATTGTCCTGGCGCTGTCGTTCGCGACGATAGCTGCAGGGCAGGTCGCAGAGCCGACGGCCGCCGGCCTCTGGCAGAAGATCGAAGACGGCAAGACGGTCGGTTGGTTTCTTTTCGTCGATCGCGACGGAATCTTCGAAGGCGTGATCGCCAAGACGTTTCCAAGGCCGGGTGACGATCCCAACGAGGTTTGCAGCAAGTGCGTCGACGACCGCAAGAACGCGCCGGTGCTCGGCATTTCCTTGATCAGGGATATGAAACGCGACGGACTGAAATATGAGAACGGCAACGTTCTCGATCCGCGCGACGGCAAGATCTACAAGGCCAGGATGACCGTCAGCCCCGACGGGCAGACCCTCACCATGCGCGGCTATCTCGGTATCGCGCTGTTCGGCAAGGATGAGACCTGGGTCCGGTTGCCGGATACGGCGATGGCCCAGCTCGATCCCGGCATCATTGCGAAATACCTGCCGGCGCAGGCCGCGGCGATGAAGCCGCCCGGGAAGCCGCCCGTCGCCCCGAAGAAGGCCGGCGCACCCGCACCCGCGCGTTGACGTCGGTCAGCGCGCCACAGGCTCCGGGCTAACCCCGGATTCAACCGCATCGAGCTGCAGCACCGAGGCTACCGCCGGCAATGCTGCGTCCGCCATCGCGGCGTGTCCCTCGGCGGAGGGGTGAACGGCGCCGCCATACACGGCGGAAAGCACCCCCCAGGTCGCGTCATGGATATCGGTGGGCTGGCTGGAAGCGGGCAGCCCGCCCGGATAGGTCATCGCTGCGAAGTAGCTGTCATTGGCGTCGCGAATCCAGCGCGCGCGCGGAAGATAGGCGCGGTATTCTCCGGCGCTGCGGCCGCACAGCATCGGCTGGCTGGCCGCCGCGACGATGTCGGGATCGAAGCTTTCGCCGGTGGCTGAAAAGCACGCCTGGTCGAATTCCGGATCGGTTGGCGCGCGCGCGCAGAAGCCGTGGTTTGCGAATGCCGCCTGATGGGCATCGACGAAGGTCATGCGATCGGCTGCCGGGTCGCGGCACAGGATACCCGACTGACACAGCGCGAGCGCCTTCAGCTGCGGCAGGAATTCGTTCTGCACATAATCGGAGACGTTGGCGAGGCGCTGCGGCCGCGCGTTGAAGGAGGGGTGAATGTCGAAGCCGGCGCGTCCGCCGGGGCAGGGCGCGCCGCCTTCGGCGAGCGTCGGGTTGGCATAGGAGACATAGACGACCCGCGACATGTCGCCGACCAGCGGCTTCAGCGCCTCGCGCAGTTTGGCGAATCCCTGCGGCAGGTCGCGCGCCATCGCCGCGCGGGAATCGTCGACCGATCCGAGCACGCCCGAGCGCCGGAACAGCGCGCGCTCGGTGGACGTGTCCACGATCACGTCGGCGACCAGTCCGGAAAAATTGATGTCGTTGGCGCCGACCGACAGCAGCACGAGATCGAGACTGCGCTCGGGCTGCCGGCGCTTCGCCGCGCTGACGGCTTCGCGCAATTCGGCGAGCTGCGCGCTGACCGTGCCGGAGCATCTGGCCCCGGCCTTGGTCGGCGGGCATTCGCGGGCGCGCTGCGAGCCGAACAGCCCGTCGGCGATGGTGGCGCCGGTGCATGCGAGCGGCAGATAGGTCACCGCGATGTGCGGATGCTGCACGGCGAGCGCCAGCGCGGTGCGGGTCTGGTAGCTGTACAGCGAGCGATGGCAGGCGGAATTGAACCAGAGCGCGCTCTGGCGCTGCCAATTCTGCACCGTATCCGGCGCCTCGCAGGCCCGTCCGCCCTTGTAGCCGGCGCGGCTCGGGCGGTAGTACTGGGCGCTGGCGCTGCTGAGATAGAAGCGGAAGCAGAAGCCCTCATCCGAAAGGGCGATCGGCCGGTCCGGATTGCCCTCGCCCGAGGCGATACTGTCGCCGAGGCCGGCGATGAAGAAATCGCGCACCATGACCTCGGTGGCGACGCGCTGCGGCGCGTCGGGACCGGAGGAGACCTCCACACTGGCGACGGTGGGCCGGCCGTAGCGGGCGCGGAAATTGACCGGCTCGGCGCAGTCGAAGGTGGACAGCCGCGGACCGTCGCCATCGTCGAGCGTCCAGGCGCAGGTGGCGCCCACCGGAACCTGGCCGGTCAGCCGGAGGGTGACGGGATGTTCCGTCGGCGTCAGGTAGCTTTCCTTGATGTTGTCGCGGGTGCAGGGCTCGCTGACGCGGCCCAGCAGGTCGATGCAGAGCCGGTTCACCGTATTGCGGGCCCAGCCGCGGCCGTCGCTCTGCAGCTCCAGCGCCTGTTCGGAGGCGAGAATGCTGCGGCCGTGCGCCCCATCGGTATGGAGCAGGAAATCGCGCTCCTCGCGGAACAGCCGGAAGCGGTTGCGGACCTCCCACGAAATCTGCATCGGGACATCCGGCGCGCCCTGCGCTGCCGCCGGCGCGCCCTGCGCTGCCACCGGGGCGCTCTGCTCTACCGCTACGGGAGCGGTCTGCGCCGCCGCCGGTTGCACCGGCAGCGCGGCCGGCGCCGCCGCGAGCAGCGCTGCGAGCACAATGAGGCGGACAGGAGTTCGGGCCATGACGCGTTTGACGTTACCGGTGGGGCGAAAATAAGAGAACCCATAACAGGCCGGATAACGTGGCCGTTACGTGGCTATTACCCCTGCGCCTGCCGTTTCCGCACCGGCCGCCGCACCGCGGCGGAAGCCGTGCAGGCCCCGCTCAGCCGGCGGCGTTCCTGCCAGGGCAGCACGACGCTGAGCCATATCTCCCGGGTGCCCATGATCGAGATCGAGATGGCGAAGGGGATCAGGAAGTACAGGATCCGGAACACCACCAGCGTGGCCAGCAGCTGTTCCCTGCCGAATTCCGGCAGCGCCACCAGCATGGCGGCGTCGAACACGCCGATCGAGCCGGGCGCATGACTGGCGAAACCGAGCAGGGTCGCCAGAATGAACACCACCGCCAGCGAGATGAAATCGATGCCGGGCTGCGCGGGCATCAGCAGATACATCGCAAGCGCGCAGAAACCGAGATCGACCACGCCGATCAGGACCTGCAGCAGCGTCAGCCGCGCCGAGGGCAGCACCACCTTCCAGCCGTTCTGCCCGAGCTCGCGGCGTTTTTTGCCGGTCACGAGCCAGACGAAATAGGCGGCGATGCCCGCGAGGCAACCGAGCGCAATCAGCCGGTTCATGGCCGGCGGCAGCAAGTCCATCGCGGATGCGGCCGATGGATGCCAGGCCATGCCGAATCCCAGCACGAACAGATTGCCGAGCCAGAAGGTGAGCCCGGAAAGGAAGCATATCTTGGCGACGTCGATGGCGGAGAGGCCGTAATCCGAATAGATCCGGAAGCGGATCGCGCCGCCGGTGAAAACGGTGGCGCCGATATTGTGTCCGATGGTGTAGCTGGTGAAGCTCGACAGCGCTGCGATGCGATAGGGCACGTGCTTCTTGCCGATGGTCCGCAGCGCAAAGAAATCATAGAATGTCAGCGTGCAAAAGGCGCCGATCACGCACAGCGCGGCGAGCGCGATGTTCGCAGGAGGAATCTCCGTCAGTGCGGTGAGGATGACGCCGGTATCGACGCCCCGCAGCGTGCGAACCATCGTGTTGATGGCGAAGGCGATGATGAGGAGGCTCGCGGCGATTCCAAGCCGTTTCCAGCCGATCCGTTCCTTGAAGCCACGCCTCAGCGCGGTCAGCAGTCGATGCATTCATCCTCCCGGCAGGGCGGCAACCAGTTGCAGGCCATTTCGCAGCGATTGATGACAGGCATGACGCCAATCGCCCGATATCCGAAGACCCATAGGGCAAAAAAGCCGCGTTGTGCAGTCCCTTGACAACGCCAGCTTGGTGCTTCGCAGGCGCGGCTGTCACACTGCGTACATATGCCGTGACGCAGAAGATTCGAGTTCCGGCATTGACCGGTATCAATCGTTGCATGGCTGGCGGTGCCGCCGTTCCGCCGCGTTTCAGCCCAGTGCCAGGAACTTCCTGCAGCGAAGAAACTGGGCTCGGAAAGGCGGCCACCACAATCAAAACTGTCGTCGCCCGGCTTGATATACGGCCCGGAGAGATGGGTAACGGGTGTTCGGAGACATGGGTAACACATGGTGGCATGGATTGGCCTTCCAAAAAGGGGAAGCGCGAGCAGGTGCTTCGAAAGGAGAAGGTCCTAGCCCGATCTTCGCGAGGGTTGTGCCCAGCCCCTTGCTCCCGCTATGTTGCCGCTCATGGGGGAATCCAGAAATAGCGAAGCCGTTGAAGCGTTTATACGGCGCTGGCAGGGCCGCGAGGGCGGCCAGGAGCGGGCCAATTACGTCTCCTTCCTCAACGAATTGATCGCGCTCCTGGGATTGCCGCCGCCGGACCCGGCCGACGCCACCCATGAGAACAACGATTACGTGTTCGAGCGCGCGGTCCGGAAGCACAAGGACGAAGGCGATTCACAGGGCCGCATCGACCTCTACAAGAAGAACAGCTTCGTTCTCGAAGCCAAGCAGAGCCGCCTGAAAGGCGTCAAGAAAGTCGCCGGCCAGAACGACCTGTTCACCGCTGACGTTCCCGAAGAATCGCGCGGCCGCCGCGGCGCCGATCGCGCCTGGGACGTGCTGATGCTCAACGCCAAGCGTCAGGCAGAGGAATACGCCCGCGCGCTGCCGACCTCGCACGGCTGGCCGCCGTTCATCCTCGTCTGCGACGTCGGGCATTGCATCGAGGTCTACGCCGACTTCTCCGGGCAGGGAAAGAACTATACCCAGTTCCCGGACCGCCAGACTTTTCGCATCTATCTGGAAGACCTCCGCATCGACGAGGTCTGTGAACGTCTGCGGCAAATCTGGCTTCATCCCGAAACGCTCGATCCGGCGCAGGCCTCGGCGAAGGTCACGCGCGACATCGCCAGGCGTCTCGCGCAGGTGTCGCTGGCGCTGGAGAAGAAGAACTATCCCGCGCCTGATGTGGCGATGTTCCTGATGCGCTGCCTGTTCACGATGTTCGCCGAGGACGTCGGCCTGCTGCCGGAGAAATCCTTCAAGGAAGTGCTGGAGGAATGCGAGAAGAACCCGGAAGCCTTCACTCACGATGTCGGCCAGCTCTGGGAAGCGATGGACCTCGGCACTTGGGCGCACGTGCTCAAGACCAAGGTGAAGAAATTCAACGGCGAATTCTTCCGCAATCACGCGGCGCTGCCGCTCGGTCGCGAGGAAATCGGCGAGCTGCGGCAGGCCGCGAGCTACACCTGGAAGGAGGTCGATCCCTCGATCTTCGGCACGCTCGTCGAACAGGCGCTCGATCCCGAAGAGCGCAAGCGCCTTGGCGCGCACTATACCCCACGCGCTTATGTTGAGCGCCTGGTGGTCGCGACCATCATCGAGCCATTGCGCGAAGATTGGCGCAACGTGCAGGCCACGGCGGAAACCAAACGCGCCTCCGGCGATCTCAAAGGCGCGGCGGCCGAGGTGCAGGCGTTTCACGACAAGCTGTGCGAAACCCGGGTGCTCGATCCCGCCTGCGGCACCGGCAACTTCCTCTACGTCTCCCTCGAATTGATGAAGCGCCTGGAAGGCGAAGTGCTGGAAGCGCTGCTCGACCTCGGCGGCCAGGAAGCCTTGCGCGGGCTTGGTTCGCACAGCGTCGACCCGCATCAGTTTCTCGGCCTCGAAATCAATCCGCGCGCGGCGGCGATTGCCGAACTGGTGCTCTGGATCGGCTATCTGCAATGGCACTTCCGCACCAAGGGCGCCGCACCGGAAGAACCGATCCTGCGCGCCTTCAGGAACATCCAGGTCAAGAACGCGGTGCTGACATGGGATGGCAGCCCGATCCCGCGAATCGTTGATGGCAAGGAAACCTATCCGAATGCGCGACGGCCGGAATGGCCGACGGCGGAGTTCATCGTTGGCAATCCGCCATTCATAGGCAAAGGATCATTTCTGCGAGCAGCATTGGGGAATGCGCAAGTTGAAGCACTTTGGCAAGCAAACTCAAGCATGAATGAATCTGCGGACTTTGTTCTCTTTTGGTGGGACCGGGCAGCCGAACTCTTGACGCGCAAGGGCACGGCACTTCGCAGATTCGGCCTTGTTACAACAAATTCCATCACTCAAGTGTTCAATCGAAAAGTGATGGAACGGCACTTCAAGTCCAGCAAGCCTGTTTCACTTGTTATGGCTATACCGGACCACCCTTGGACAAAAGCAACCCGAGACGCTGCGTCTGTTCGTATCGCGATGACGGTTGTCGATGCCGGATCGAAGGAAGGTCTCTTGGAAGAAGTCGTTCACGAGGAGAGCCTTGATACAGACGCTCCAAAGATCGACTTGAAGCTAAGCCTTGGTCACATCAACTCTGATCTAACGATTGGTTCAGACGTAACAACCGCGAAACCTCTCAGAGCTAATGCAGAGCTGTCCTCCAACGGCGTTATGCTTGCCGGGGCTGGGTTCATCATCACTCCGTCAGAGGCTGAACATCTCGGCCTTGGACGGCGTGCCGAGCTAGAGAAGCACATTCGCGACTATCGCAATGGGCGCGACTTGGCGAGTCGTCCGCGCGGAGTAAAGGTAATTGATCTGTACGGACTTGCCGTAGAGGAGGTCCGTACAAAATTTCCGGAAGTGTACCAACACGTTGTGACGACGGTGAAGCCAGAACGTGATTCCAATCGCGATGCCGGCTTCCGAGACAGGTGGTGGATTTTTGGACGTCCTAGTACCCACTATCCGAAGTGACTGAGTCATATTTGCACTATCGTGCGGCGTTGCGGCGTGATTCAAGATGGCATGATAAGCGATGCCATGAAAGTCCGGCTGCGGCCGGGAGATCGCGCGATCCTTGAAGCGCGGTTGCGCGCCGGCAGCACCGAGCAGCGGCAGCTGTTGCGGATACGGATCGTGTTGGAGGCGGCCGGCGGGCACGCGACACGGGAGATCGCCCGCGAGCTGGAGACGACGCCGACCACGGTCAGCTTGTGGCGTATCCGTTACGCGCGCGAAGGCCTTGATGGGCTGGAGGATCGGCTGCGGTCCGGCACCCCGCCGATCTACGACGAGGCGACCGACCAGCGCATTCGCAAGGTTCTCGACCAGCCGCCGCCCAAGGGTTTTGCACGCTGGAACGGGCCACTGATCGCGCGGGCTTTGGGCGACGTCGATGTGCAGTATGTTTGGCGATCGCTGCGCAAGCAGAAGATCGATCTGGCCGGACGCAAAAGCTGGTGCGAGAGCAACGACCCGGATTTTGCGGCAAAGGCCGCCGATGTGGTCGGCCTCTATCTGGCGCCGCCGAAGAACGCGATCGTCCTGTGCGTCGATGAGAAACCGTCGATCCAGGCACTTGAACGGGCGCAGGGTTACTTGAAACTGCCGAACGGGCGCGCCCTGACCGGGCAAAGCCACGACTACAAGCGGCATGGCACGACAACCCTGTTTGCCGCCTTTGAGGTCGCCACTGGCAAGGTCCGGGCCACACACAAGAAACGCCGTCGCCGCAAGGAATTCCTCGACTTCATGGATGACGTCGTCGCCGCCTATCCAAAGGCACGGCTCAAGGTCATCCTCGACAATCTGAATACGCACCAGAAGAACGACGAATGGCTGAAACGCCACCCGCTTGTGACATTCCACTTTACGCCGACACGCGCCTCGTGGCTCAATCAGGTCGAGGGCTGGTTCTCCATCTTGCAGGGCCAGTCGCTGACCGGCGCATCATTCACCTCGGTCGAGCAACTCAAGCAGCACATTAATGCCTTCGTCAAAGCCTACAACAAACATGCGGAGCCGTTCATCTGGACAAAATCCAAAGTCCACCAGCGCCGCGTCAAAGGACGCCGTCTTAGTGACTTATGATTCCGGGTACTAGAACTGAATTACGGCCAGCTCTTCAGGGCCTAGCACGATACATTGCGACCGTGGAAACGACGAAACACCGGACGTTCCAATTCTTGGATATCGGAGTCCTTCCGGATCACATGCTGATCGCAATTGCTACCGATGATGCAGCAAACCTTGGGATTCTCTCCTCCCGTATTCACGTTGTTTGGTCACTTCGCGCGGGCGGTTGGCTCGGCGTTGGCAATGATCCGCGCTATTCGAAATCCCGCTGCTTCGATCCCTTTCCCTTTCCCGAAGCCAACAATATCCAGAAGCAGAAAATCCGCGTCATCGCCGAAGAACTCGACGCTCATCGCAAGCGCGTGCTGGCCGAACATCCGCATCTGACATTGACCGGGCTCTACAACGTGCTGGAGATGTTGCGCGCCGGAATTAAACCGGATGCTCTCGACGAGCGCGACCGCAAGATTTTCGACGACGGCCTCGTGCTGATCATGAAGGAACTGCACGACAAACTCGATGTCGCGGTGGCCGAGGCCTATGGCTGGCTCGCCGATCTCTCCGACGACGAAATTCTGGCGCGGCTGGTGGCGCTGAACAAGCAGCGGTCCGAGGAGGAAAAGCGCGGACAGGTGCGCTGGCTGCGGCCGGACTACCAGATTCCCCGCTTCGCCAAGGGCGTCGACAAGCAGGCGGCCAAAGAGGAGGGCGCGCAGGTCGCAGCCGAACTCATCGCCGTCGTTGAGCAGAAGCCGACGTTCCCGAGCGGCGCGGTGGAACAGACCGCCGCCGTATTCGCGGCGCTGGCCGCCGCCAGCGGTACGCTCGACGCGAAAGGGCTCGCGGCGCAGTTCAAGCGAACCAAGACCACCGAAAAGAAGGTCGGCGAGGTGCTCGCCTCGTTGGCGCGGCTTGGTTACGTCACGTCGGAAGACGGCAAGACGTTTGCGCTGCGGCGGGTGGCGTAGGGCATGCTTAACCTCGCATAAGACCTAGTACTCGTAGACCATTAAGATTCTTGGGAGCAAGTGATCGAATGAGCGAATTGAAAACATGCTTCAAGCGCGTCGACTACGATTTGGCAGGTTTGCTTCATTATCTCGATATCGGCGATATAGGTTTGCCAGACATTCAGCGCCCATTCGTATGGTCAAATGCAAAGGTGCGGGACCTCTTCGATTCGATGTATCGCGGCTTCCCGGTCGGATACTTCCTCTTCTGGGAGAATGTCCAAGCCAATGGCGCGAAGCAAATTGGGGTTGGGGATAAGCAGCATGCAGTCCCATCTCGTCTGATCGTCGATGGTCAGCAGCGACTGACCTCCCTTTATGCGGTCTTCCGCGGAAAAAAAGTGCTGGACGATGACTACAGGGAAAGACTCATCGAGATCGCGTTTCGCCCGCGGGACGGACGATTTGAGGTCGCTGACGCTGCCACCCGCCGCGATCCTGAGTGGATTCCCAACATTTCGGATCTTTGGGCTTCGGGCAAATCCAGCTACCAGATGGTCAAGGGATTTTTGAGTAGCCTTCAAGAGAAAACAGCGCTCTCAGAGGACGAAGAAGAGCACATCAGTCACAATTTGGATCGGCTCTTTGACTTACTGAAGTATCCTTTTACGGCATTGGAGATTGCATCAACCGTCGACGAAGAGCAAGTCGCGGATATTTTTGTTCGCATCAACAGCGAAGGGGTTAAGCTCAACCAAGCCGATTTTATATTAACATTGCTATCTGTCTTTTGGGACAAGGGTCGTGCCGACCTCGAGGATTTTTGTCGAGCATCCAGGCAGGCTCCGACCGGTGGCGGAAATGCATCTCCCTTTAATCATTTTATCGAGCCTGACCCGGACCAGTTGCTCAGAGTTTCAGTGGCATTAGGTTTTGAACGGGGTCGTCTCAAGAGCGTTTATCAAGTCCTGCGAGGAAAGGATCTCGATACCGGCGTCTTTTCTGTTGAACGAAGGGATGCGCAGTTCAAGATTTTGCAAGAAACCCAAGCGGATGTTCTGAACCTGACGCATTGGCACCAGTTCTTGAGCGCCTTGATAGGCGCGGGGTTTCGCAGCGGTGAAATGATATCTTCGCAGAATGCGCTGCTCTATGCTTATGCTTTCTATTTGATCGGGCGCCTGAAATATAAGGCTCCGGAACACAAACTTCAAAAGGCAATTGGACGATGGTTCTTTTTTTCCAGCCTCACCGGTCGTTACACGAGTTCGCCGGAAACGGTGATGGATGGCGACCTCAATCGCTTGAAGAATCTCACCGATGGTGACGCATTTCTCTCGATATTGAATAACCTGATGGAGAATGAGCTAACAAATGATTTTTGGACCACGACGTTGCCGGCGGCACTCGAAAGTTCATCGGCGCGCAATCCAGAATTGTTTGCGTTCGTTGCCGCGCAAAATCGTTTAGGAGCTCCGGTTCTATTCTCGCATAAGAAGATTAGTGACCTGATTGACCCAGCGTTGAGAACGAAGAAGAAGTCATTGGAACGGCATCACTTGTTCCCCCGCGCATGGCTTGAGAAGGCGGGCGAAAAAGACCTCAAGGTGATCAATCAGATGGCGAATTATGCGTTGCTCGAATGGCCGGAGAATATATCCATCAGCGACGATCCTCCCAGCAAATACGTCAATGAAATTCGCCAACGCTTTGAGGCAAGTGAGTGGAAGCGCATGAGCGAGATGCATGCGCTACCTGAAGCATGGGAGACAATGTCCTACGAATCGTTTCTAAAAGCCCGAAGAGGGTTGATGGCTTCGGTTATTAGGCGGGGTTTCGAGACCTTGCAGTAGGATAGGGCGTAATCCACTATCTGGAAGAACGGCGGATCATCGATCGCCCCACAGACTACGGACCTGGCAAATAATTTGTCCAACCAATTCAACAAGTCCACCCGATCGCCCGGTCAAGCCGGGCGACGACAGGTGAGCGTGAACTGCGCTCATTCTCACCCCCGCGCAGGAGATGGCGCCTCACGCCTTGCGCAACGCGAAATACGCGCCGCAGAACGCCATCGCCGCGCCGAGGCACAGCGCGGCCAGACCTGCGAGCACGCCTGAGATCGACGGGATCGGGCTGGGGGCGGAGGCCGCCTGGCCCGCGCCCGCCAGCACCAGCACGCCGACCGCGATCAGGAACTGCCGCATCCGCTGCGGGATTTGCCCCGATACGGCGCTGTCCATCAATGTCGCGGTGAAATAGCCGCCGGAGAAGCCGACGGTCGCAATCAGCCACCATGCGATGGCGGCTCCCGCGGGCATGAATTCTCTGATGTCGGAGCGCCACAGGCCGCCGAGGTCGAGGCCGTAGCGCGCGCCCAGCATGTGCACGGCGAGCGCCAGCAACACGCCGGAAATCATCGCGCCGGCGAGGATCAGACGGCGCGGAAAATAGGTCGTCTCGGCCATGGCTCGCTTGTAAGGTAAAGCCTGCGGTGCGCGCAAGCCGACGCAACCAGCTACGACCGGGATTTATCGAATTGCCAGAACCGCTCCAGGACCATCCAACGGCGTCGCAGGACGACGCTCCCGCCACCCGTTACGCCTACAAGGCGTCGCTGATCGGCAGTGCCCATCAATTCGAACTGACGGATGAGGGGCTTAAGTGGAAGGTCGGCAGCAGGTCCGGCGTCTGGCCCTATGCCGATATCACAGCGGTGCGTCTCACCTATCGGCCGATGTCGATGCAGCCGCGCCGCTTCCGCGCGGACATCGAACGCAAGGACCGTCAGCGCGTCGCCATCCTGTCGACCAGCTGGCAGACGGTGACATTGATGGCGCCGCAGGATCGGGAATATAGCGCTTTCATCGCCCAGCTGCATGAACGAATGAAACAGGCCGGCAGCAAGGCCGCGCTGATCGGCGGCATCAAACCCGGCCTCTACGCCGCAGGTGTCGCGCTGGTGGCGCTGGTCGCGGTCGCCATCACCGGGCTGCTCGCGCGCGCGATCGCTACCGGCGAATACGGCGGCGCCTTGTTCCTGGTCGGATTTGCCGCGCTGTTCGGCTGGCAGATCGGCGGCTTCATCCAGCGCAACCGGCCGCAGAGCTATACGTTCGACCATTTGCCGCAGGCGTTGCTGCCGTGACACCTGCTCCCGGCTGACACGATCGCCCGAGGTGACGTCCAATTGCTATTCGGTGGAGTCGAAATCCTCTTCCTTCGAACGCAGAATCCCCGCAAGCGTGCGCAGCGCCGTATCGAGCTGTTCGATCGGAGGCGCCGCCAATGCCAGCCGCACCGCGTTCGGTGCATGGCCGGGGCTGACCGCAAACGTCGTCGATGGCGTGAGCGCGATATCGCGCCGGGCCGCGGCCGCGACGAAGGTCTGCGACCGCCAGTGCGAGGGCAAGGTCAGCCAGAGATGGTACGATTTGCTGCTGGTCTGGATCTCGAAACCGGAGAGGCAGGCGACCGCAATCTTCTGACGTTCCTGCGCATCGATCCGCTTCAACCTGGCAAGCTCGGCCGCCGTGCCGTCGCCCATCAGCTGTTGCGTGGCCGCGAAGGCAAATCCCGACGCGGTCCAGCCGCCGGAGCGGACTGACGCCATGACGCTTTCGCGCAACCGAGGCGGCGGAACGACGAAGCCGAGCGACAGCCCGGGCGCCACCTTCTTGGAAAGGCTGTCGAGCACTACGCAACGATCCGGCGCCAGCGCGGCCAATGGCGGCGCGTCGTCGAGAAAGCCGTAGACCATGTCTTCGATGACGGTGAGATCGAGTTTCTCGACGACGCGCAGGAGGTCGGCGCGCCGCGCAGGCGGCATGGTGATGCCCAGCGGGTTCTGAATGACGGGTTGAATGTACAGCCCGGACAGATGCGCCTCGCGGTGCGCTTTCTGCACCGCATCCGGGCGTACGCCGTTTTCGTCCATCGCCAGCGGCACCAGTGTCACGCCGAGCCGGGCGGCGATGCCCTTGATGAACGGGTAGGTCAGGGTCTCGACGCCGCAGCGGCCGCCGGCCGGCACCACAGCGGCAAGTGCGGCCGCGATGCATTGCCGGCCGTTTGCGGTGAACACCATCTGCTCCGGCTTGGGCGACCAGTCCCGGTTCTGACGGGCGAGATAATCGGCGGCGACATTCCGCACCGCCTGCGTTCCGATGCTGGTCGCCTGTCGCAATGCGCCATCGAGCGCCTCGGGCCGGTTCAGTCCCTCGAGGCTCTTTGCGATCAGCGCGGATTGCTTCGGCAGCAGCGGATAGTTGAATTCCAGGTCGATGCGCGCGCCGCGCGGCTCGGTCGGGGCGGCGATGCCGCGGCGCCCTTCTCCGGAAATGAACGTGCCGCGTCCGACTTCGCCGACCACGAGGCCGCGGCGCAACAGTTCGGTGTAGACCCGGCTCGCCGTCGAGACGGCGATCCGGCGCTCATAGGCAAAGCTGCGCTGCGGCGGCAGCCGGTCGCCGGGCTTGAGCGCGCCGTTTTCGATCTCGGCGGCAACGGCGTCGGCAAGCTTCAGGTATTCGAACTTCGACATTATTGCACCGAGAGCAATGTTTCACTTGCACCGATACATCTACAGGAGCATTTGAAGCCCATCAAGTCAGCGATTGTACCGAGGAGAGCGAAAGCAATCCGAGGTCACGAAACGCGTGCAGCCGCTGCGACCAGCGTCTCGCGCGAACGGCCGCGCTTTGCCGCGCGGAAGCATTGGAGAAGAAAGATGACCATGTTTTCCTCGAGCACCGTTCAACCCGCGATGTCAGGCACGTCGGGCGGATTGGTCCGCTGGATCGGGATTGGGGCGCACGCTTTGGCCACTTTTTGGGTGCGCCGGGCCGCGATCAAGGCGCTCCGGGAACTGGATGACCGCGCGCTGCGCGACATCGGGCTGCACCGCAGCCAGATCGAGTCCGCGGTCGGCGGCGCATTCAATCCGGATATGGGACGGATGCGGTAATTCTACTTTGCATGGGGTCGTTTTCGCGATTTTCTGTAGAGGCGAGGCGCTCAGTGCCGCACCACCAGCACCGAGCATTTGGCGTAGCGCACCACATGCCCGGCGTTGGAGCCGAGGAAATAGGTCCGCATCGCCGGCCGGTGCGACGTCATCACGATCAGGTCGGCCTTCATCGCCGCGGCTTCCTCCAGGATCTCGTGATAGATGCCGCCCTGACGCACCACGGTCGAGATCCGCGACGGCTCGATGCCGGATTCCCGCGCCACGATGGAGAGCGCCTCCTCGGAGGTTTCGCGCTGCTGGGTGTCGAAATCGGCGGGCACATATTCCGCCAGCATCACCGGCGTCATCGGCAAGACGTTGAGAAGGCGGACCGCGCCGCTCCAGGTCTGCGACAGCGTCGCCGCCGTCGCGATCGCGGGTTTCGCCAGATCGGTATCGGCGAGATCGATCGGCACGAGAATGGACTTGAACATCTGCCCCTCCATTTCCGCGATCAGCCTAGCATAAAAACGCCTTGTGTCCGGCTCAGTCGCCCGAAGTTTGCTTCAGGAGCCTCGGGCTGACGAATTTTGCCAGCCGTCCGCGGCGGAAGGCCACGTCGCCCCAGTCGTCGACCTCGAAGTCGAATATCGCAAGGCCGGATGTCGGCAGATTGTCCGAGAGCGCCTTGCGCCCCGCGGCGTCGCCGCTGCCGGCAAGCATCAGCGCCAGTTCATGCATTCCGGGATTGTGTCCGACCATCAGCAGGACTTTCGGATCGGTTGTTGCCGCGGCGTGGACGGCTTCCAAAAGTTGCGACGGTTCGGCGCCATAGAGCTCCGGCGAGAGCTCGACCTTGGGCTGTGGCGCCAGAGCCTTCATCGCCTCCCAGGCGATGTCCCAGGTCTGGTTGGCCCGAACCGCCGTCGATACCAGCACGGAATCGGGAAACGGCGGATGCCGGCCGATCCAGCCGCCGATTTCGGCGGCATCGTTGCGGCCGCGGTCGTCCAGCCGGCGGTCCTGGTCGCGGCCCGAGGGCGCGTCGTGTTCGGTCTTGGCGTGACGCAGCAGCATCAAACGGCGCATGGCGCTATCTCGATTCGTTTCAGGCATCGCGGATTAATGTACAAGCTCATGCCCGGGACAAGGTGACAAGCGCCGGATCGGTCCGTAAGAAAACGACATGAGCGAGACTTTCACAAGCGCGACCAACGGAGCCGATGCCGCCGAGATGCCGGCGCGCTCGCGGCTTTCGTTCGATCTGGATGTCGATATCTGCGTGGTCGGGGCGGGGCTTGCCGGCCTCACGGTGGCGCTGGAGGCCGCGCGGCTCGGCGCCAGCGTCGCCGTGCTCGAGGGCCGGCATATCGGCTGGAACGCGTCCGGCCATCAACTCGGCACGGTCATGCCGGGTTACGGTCTTCCGATCGGCGAGCTGATCGCGCGTATCGGTCTCGATGATGCCCGCGAGCTCTGGTCGCTGTCGAAGGAAGGCGCCGAATATGTCCGGGCCAATGCCACCGAGGAGCAGATTCCGGGCATTGCGCTGAGCGAGGGGGCGCTGGAGGTCTCCAATGTCGAGGCCGGCGACGCGTTGATCAGGCGGCTGCAGATGCTCGGCGGGGATTTCGATACCGAAGTCGAGGGCTGGCAGGTCGACCGCGTGCGCGCCGAGCTCAAGACCGATCATTATTTCCACGGCGTGTATTATCCGAGGGCGTTTCAGGTTGACGGCCGCAGATATCTCCACGGTCTTGCCGCGATGGCGCGGCGGGCAGGGGCGCGGATCTTCGAGGACACCCCGGTCGTCAGCATCGATCCCTCTGGCATCCGCAAGCGGATCGTCACGCCGTCGGCGCGGCTGCGCGCATCGCATATCGTGCTCGCCGGCAACGTCCATCTCGGCGCGCCGCTGCGGCGGCTGTCGGAGACGCTGCTGCCGGTCTGGCGCTACGCCGCGGTGACCGAGCCGCTCGGCGGCCGCCTGGCCGAAGCCGTGACGTTCCGGGGATCGGTGAGCGACAGCGACGGCATCGACCATTTCCGGATCGTCGAGGGCGACCGGCTGATGTGGGCCAGTCCCGAAACCACCTGGGCGGCGCGGCCGGAGCGCTTTGCGCCCGCGATCCAGCGCCGGATCCAGACCATCTTCCCGCAACTCGGAAAGGTCGGGATATCAGAGGTCTGGGGCGGAGCGGTCGGGGAGACCGTGCATGGCATGCCGCAGATCGGCCAGTTGCGTAAGGGGTTGTGGGTCGCCAGCGGCTTCGGCCGCCAGGGTTTGAACACGACGGCGATGGCCGGACTGCTGGTGGCGCGAAGCATCCTGTGGGGCGACGAGCGCTGGCGGCTGTTCTCGCCGTTCGAACTGGTCTGGGCGGGCGGCGCCATCGGCCGCGCCGCCGGATATGCCATCGGGCTCTGGGGGCGGGGAAGTGCCGCCGCCGCCGGTGCGCTGGCCCGTTACCGGGAGCGGGCGCGGGTTAAGGAACGGCTGCGCGAGGCGCGTCTGGCCGAGGCCAACCGTCAGGCCGGGACCCGGCCGCCTCGTCCCCGCCCGCCGCCCGGCCACTCGCCTCCGCAGCCGCCGCCTGCAGCGAATGCTGGCGACGCCGATTGACCTCCGCCCTAGACGTCCCCTCAAGCGGGAGAGGTGGGATCCTCGCAACAAAGTGAGAAATTTCGTTCGATATCCGTGTAACTTCCGTGGGCGCGCGCCGTATTTAGCAGCGAACCGCCATTTCGCTTCGCACGGAGACCATCATGATCGACCGCCGTATCCTGCTCGCGTCCGTCGCCAGTTTGCTCGGCCTTGCCGCCTTCCGCTGGCTGCGATCCTCGCCCGCACAGGCCGCCGAAAAGTTCGAGATCGAGAAGACCGATGCCGAATGGCGCGCGCAGCTGACGCCGCAGCAGTACGAAATCCTGCGCAAGCATGGCACCGAACGCCCGGGATCGAGCCCGCTGTTGAAAGAGCACCGCAAGGGCGTCTTCGCCTGCGCCGGCTGCGACCTGCCGCTGTTTTCCTCGGAAACCAAGTTCGAGAGCGGCACCGGCTGGCCAAGCTTCTATCAGCCGCTGGAGAACGCCCTCGGCAAGACCGAAGACCGCGCCTACGGGATGCTGCGGACCGAAGTGCACTGCCGTCGTTGCGGCGGCCATCTCGGTCATGTTTTCGACGACGGGCCGAAGCCGACCGGCCTGCGCTACTGCATCGACGGCTTCGGCCTGGTGTTTCACCCGGCCGCAGCCTCGGCGAGCTGATCCTGAGGGCTTGCGCCCGGCAATTGTTGCCCGCCCCGGCAATTGTGCCCCGGTCTCTGGACCGGGGCTTTTTATTTAAGTAGCTGATTCATATGGAATTTTAATCTGGCATAGCGCTTGCGACACTCTCCTTCGATTGCGGCCAAGGTTCCTGGGATCGGCGGCCGCCCGGATTGAATTTGGAGAAAGTGTCATGGGTATCTTCGGCGCTCTTACGACCTCCGTCTCGGGCCTGCGCGCGCAGTCCTATGCGCTGGAAAACATCTCCGGCAACATCGCCAACTCGCAGACCACCGCCTTCAAGCGGATCGACACCAGCTTCCTCGATCTGATCCCGGACACCGGCGTCAACAATCAGCTCGCCGGCAGCGTCACCACCGGATCGCGTGAGACCAACACGGTGCAGGGCGACGTGCAGAGCGCGTCGGTGTCCACCTACATGGCGATCAACGGCAGCGGCTTCTTCGTGGTGCAGAAGCCCGGCAGCTTCACCGACAACCAGCCGGTATTTTCGGGCGTCGACAACTACACCCGCCGCGGCGACTTCGCGCTGGACAAGAACGGCTACCTGGTCAACGGCGCGGGCTATTATGTCGAAGGCGTCGGGATCGATCCGGCGACCGGCAACATGACCGGCAGCGTACCGCAGGTTTTGAAGTTCGCCAACGACTTCCTGCCGGCGGTGCCGACATCGGTGGTGAATTATCGCGCCAACCTGGCGAGCTATCCGCTGACCACCAGGCACGACAATTCCGTTCCGGGCTCGGAATTGCTGCGGCCGGCGGATTTCGCGTCCGGCAATCCGCGCTCGCTCGGCACGCCGGCAGCGCCTTACGTCGATGCGTCGATCACAGGCGCCGCCAAGAATAACAAGGCGGCGATCCCGGCGGCGAACACCGCCGCGACGTTATTGTCCGGTGCGATCGGCACGGATTCGCTGACAACGAATTTCGCCGCCGGCGACACCATCACGGTCAACAGCATCGTCATCACCTTCGTGGCGGCGGGCGCTGTCGGCAACCAGCTCAACGTCACCGACAACATCGGAACGCTGCTGGCCAAGATCGATTCGATCACCGGCACGGCAACTGCGTCGTCGATCAACGCCAGTGGCGCCGTTACCCTGCACACCGGCACCACGTCTGATCTGAGCATCACCAGCTCCAACACCACGGCGTTTGGGGCGCTCGGCCTGACGAGCCCCGTGAGCGTGTTGCGCGGCGGCGGCGGCACGGCCGGCACCGGACAGGTGCTCGGCAGCGATCTCCAGGCCTTCATCAACGAATCCGTCAGCGGCGGCGCGGTGACGGCCTACGACATCTCCGGATCGCCAGTCAGCCTGCAACTGCGCTGGGCCAAGGTCGACAGTTCGTCGCTCGGCGCCGGCCACACGGATACCTGGAACATGTTCTACCAGGTCAACTCCAACGCCACCGGCTCCGACCTCGCCTGGCAGAACGTCAACACCGACTTCACTTTCTCGCCGAACGGCCAGATGAACCCGGCGATCGCCGGCATCACCCTGACCGCGCCGACCATCGGCGGCGTGCCGCTCGGCAACGTCGCGATCAACTTCGGCGCCGGGGGTGTCACCCAGTTCGCCGACTCCAACGGCAACGTGAAAGTCAACCAGATCCAGCAGGATGGCTTTCCGGCGGGGTCACTGCAGACCGTGTCGGTCGGCGAGAACGGCCGCGTGGTCGGCAACTACTCCAACGGCCGCAACATCGACCTGGCGCAGATCTCGGTCGCGACATTCAACGGCACCAACTTCCTCAAACGCATCGACGGCGGCGCGTTCGAGGCGACGGACCAGTCCGGCTCGGCGCTGTACGGCAGCGGCGGGACGATCGTCGGCTCGTCGCTGGAAAGCTCCAACACCGACATTGCCGACGAGTTCACCAAGCTGATCGTCACCCAGCAGGCCTATTCGGCCAACACGAAGGTGATCACCACAGCCAACTCGATGGTTCAGGATCTGCTGAACGTGATGCGATAGGTCGCGCACATGGACGGCCTGATCCGACAGGGAATTGAAACGAGCAGTTTGTCATGAGTCTCAGTCAAGCCCTTTCGATTGCCATGTCGGGACTGCGCGCCAACCAGCTTGGGCTGTCGCTGACCTCGTCGAACGTCGCCAATTCCGACACGCCTGGCTACATCCGCAAGACCGTCAACCAGGTGCAGACGGTCTCCGGGGCGATCGGTGCCGGCGTCAGCGTCACCGGCGTCAATCGCGAACTCGACCTGTATCTGCAGCAGCAGATACGCACCGAGCAGTCCGGCGCGTCGTACGCCGACCTGCGCTCCTCGATTCTGAGCAGCCTGCAGTCGATCTACGGCGCCCCCGGCAACACCGGAACGCTGGAAGCCGCGTTCAACAATCTGGTCACCGCGGTGCAGGCGCTATCGACCAGCTCCGACAGCCAGTCGGCCCGGATCGGCGTGCTCAATGCAGCGCAGTCGCTGACTCAGCAGCTCAACAGCATGTCGGGCGGCATCCAGTCGCTGCGCAGCCAGGCGGAATCCGGGCTCAATTCGGCGGTCAACACCGCCAACACCGCGATGCAGCAGATCGCCGATCTCAACGCCCAGCTTCAGAGCGGCAACACCACCGATGCCGCGGCCGCGGCCCTGAAGGACCAGCGCGACCAGTATGTCGATCAGTTGTCGCAACTGATGGACATCCGCGTCATCGACAACGGCGACAATCAGATCCAGATCTTCACCAATTCCGGCGTGCAACTGGTCGGTGCCCAGGCCTCGACGCTGTCGTTCAATCCGCAAGGCACGGTAACACCGAACACCCAGTGGGACGCCGACCCGACCAAGAGCACGCTCGGCACCCTCACGCTCAATTTCCCGAACGGCGGTTCGCTCAACCTGATTCAGACCAATTCGATCCGCTCCGGCACCATCGCCGGCTATCTCGAGCTGCGCGACAACACGCTGGTGCAGGCGCAAACCCAGCTTGACCAGTTTGCCGCCAACATGTCGAGCCTGTTGTCCGACAAGACCACGGCGGGAACTGCGGTGAGCTCGGGGCCGTCGAACGGCTTCGATCTCGATCTGTCCGGCCTGCAGAACGGCAATGTAATCCATCTCACCTATACGGATGCCAGCAACGTCCAGCATCAGCTGTCGCTGCTGCGGGTCGACGATCCGTCGGTGCTGCCCTTGTCCAACAGCGCCACCACCGATCCCAACGATCAGGTGATCGGTATCGATTTCTCCGCCGGCATGGCTTCGGTGACGAGCCAGCTCAATGCGGCGCTCGGCTCGGCCGGCCTGCAATTCTCCAACATCGGCTCGACGCTGCGGGTGCTCGACGACGGCTTCGGGACGGCGACCGTGAACGCCGCCTCCGTGACGTCGACCACATCATCGCTGCTGGGCGGCAGCGGCGAGGTGCCGTTGTTCACCGACGGCAACAGCCTTTATACCGGCGCGATCACCGCGGCGGGCCAGCAGTCGGTGGGGCTCGCGGCGCGCATCCGGGTGAACAGCCAGATCGTCGGTGATCCGTCGAAGCTGGTGCAATACAACGCGACGACGTCGTCCGGCGACACCAAGCGGCCGGATTTCCTTTACCAGCAGCTCACCGCCGGCAAGTCGCTGTATCCGGCGTCGACCGGTTTCGGCACCTCGGCGACGCCGTTCCAGGCGACGCTGTCGAATTTCTCGCAGCAGATCGCCAGCGCCCAGGGCCAGTCGGCGGACACCGCCAAGCAGATCGCCGACGGTCAGGACGTGGTGCTGAGCACGCTGCGGGAGAAGTTCAACACCCAGTCCGGCGTCAACATCGACGAGGAAATGGCGCACTTGCTGTCGCTGCAGAATGCATATGCGGCGAACGCGCGGGTGATGTCGACCGTCAAGCAGATGTTCGACGCGTTGCTGCAGATCTAACGTTATGTTTTGGAGTAGGACATCATGACGGTTAGCGGCGTAGGCATCAAGACATCGGTTCTGGCATCGCGAATCCTGAATCTGCAAGGCCAGTTCGACGATCTGCAGACTCAGCTGGCCACCGGCAAGAAATCGAACACCTATGCCGGCATGGGCGCCAACCGCGGCTTTGCCATTGGGCTGCGTGCGCAGATCAGCAGCATCGACGCCTTCGCGGACACGATGACTAACGTCAGAACGCGCATCGACGTCGCCAACGCAGCACTGACGCGGATTGTCGCGATCGGAACCACGGTGCAGGGCGCGGCGACGACGTCCTCGACCCAGATCACCAGCAACGGCCAGACCATTGCCCAGGGCACGGCACGCAGTTCGCTCGACGAGATGCTGAGCCTGCTGAACAGCCGGTCGGGCGATCGCTATCTGTTTTCCGGACGCGCCACCGATACGCCGGCCGCGGCGGCGACCGACGACATTCTCAACGGCGTCGGCGCGCAGGCGGGCCTGAAACAGCTGATCGCGGAGCGCAAGCAGGCCGACGTCGGCTCCGGCACCGGCCGGCTGACACAGGCGACGCCGACGGCGACGTCGATTTCATTGACCGAGGACGCCGGTCCGTTTGGCCTGAAGCTCGTCGCGATCACCTCGTCGGCCGCAAGCGTCACGATCACCGGGCCGGCCGGCTCGCCGGCCACCGAGTCGCTCGATCTCGGCGCGACCAACCTGAACGCCGGCGCCACCATCACGCTGGCGTTCAATCTACCGGACGGCACCACCGAAAACGTGCAGTTGACCGCGACCACCACGACGCCGCCGCAGGCCGGCCAGTTCCTGATCGGCGCCAACTCGACCGCGACCGCCGCCAACCTCAACACCGCGCTGACCACCGCCGTCGGCGGCCTCGCCAACGGCGCCCTGGTGGCGGCGTCCGCGATGAAGGCGTCCAGCGAGTTCTTTAGCGGCAGCCCGGTGCCGCGCGTCGGTGGCCCGCCGTTCGCTACCGCGACGGCGCAGGTGCCCGGCACGGCTGCGAATACGCTCTCCTGGTACAATGGCGAAACCGGCACCGACTCCGCGCGCGGCACCGCGGTGGCACGCGTCGACGACGCCATCACCGTGCAATATGGCGCCCGCGCCAACGAGCCGGCGCTGACGGCGCAATTGCAGACCATCGCGGCCATGGCCGCCATGACCACCACGACCGGCGACCCGAACGCCAGCGCCCAGATCGGCGCGCTCTATCAGCGGGTCGCGACAAAACTTCTGGTGCAGACCGGCCAGCAGAGCGTGCAGGACATTGCGGCGGATTTCGCCGGCGCGCAAACCGCGATGAAGTCGGCAGCCGATCGCCAGACCCAGACCAGGAACACCGCGGAGACCATGCTGCAATCGATCGAAGGCGTCACCGACGCGGAGGTCACGGCGAAACTCCTCGCCGTGCAGAACAGCCTCAACGCGTCGTACCAGACGACGGCGATGCTCTATCAAACCACGCTGCTGAGATATCTCTAAGGCGCGCTGTCCGGCTTAGACTTGTTCGACGCGTCAGGCTGGCCATTGGGGGTAGCGCGCAGACCCGCGCATCCGGCTTTTTCAGCGTTTCAATTGCAAGCGAGCTGGATTGCGCAGCAGTTCGGGCCTGCCCGAATTGCGTTCTTCTCAAGAGGGCCAAGTCGGATAGATCCGGCCTGGGCTGTCAAGCCCGGCAATGACGAACAACAAGATCGTCTGCGCTTTCCCGGGGATTGAAAAGCACGAACGTTTCCAGCCTGCGCCGAAGTGCGAGCGAAGGGCGCCTTAGGAACGGCGCCCCACACGCGATGTTCGGATTTGCTTAAGACCTGAACGCCGGCTCGCCCGCCGATGGCTTCGGATACTCCCCACCATCTTCACCTTTTCTTCACCATGATTTTGGAACCGGCGCGGTAGCACCGTATATCTGCCGGGTCCGATTCATTTTTCATTGATCATTTGGTTTCAGGGTGCCCGGGTTCGGCCAAGAAGGCCGCGCTGTTGCGTAACACCAGAAAGGTTGTGTCCATGTCTCTCTCCAACATCACGCTCTCGTCTTCGGTTCGCCAGAACCTGCTCTCGCTGCAGGACACTGCGAACTTGCTCTCGACCACGCAGACCCGCCTCGCCACCGGCAAGAAGGTCAACAGCGCGCTCGACAACCCGACCAACTTCTTCACCGCCGCCGGCCTCGACGCCCGCGCCAGCGACATCGGCAACCTGCTCGACAGCATCGGCAACGGCGTGCAGGTGCTGCAGGCCGCCAACACCGGCATCACCTCGCTGTCAAAGCTGGTCGATACCGCGAAGTCGATCGCCAACCAGGCGCTGCAGCAGCCGGGCGGCTACACCTCGAAGGCGACGTACACGGGCAACGCGCCGACCGGCGCCGGTCCGCTGGCCGTCGCTGGTACGGCGACCGACATCACAAACAACGGCACGAACTCGCTGAATGCCCAGGCTCTGGTGATCAACACGGCAAGCGGCACGACAACGCTGACGATCGGCACCGGCGCCAACCAGCTCAACACGATCACCGACCTCAATTCGGCGCTCTCGGCCGCCGGCATTGAGTTGACCGCAAGCATCAATGCAAACGGCTCGCTGACCTTCACCTCGAGCAACGACGCCGCCTCCCAGACCATCACCAACGCCGCTGCCCTTGCGGCTCCGCCGGCTGGTTCGTCGGGCTCGGTGAACATCAGCACCACCAGCGGTGCTGCCTTCACCGGTGGTACGGTCGTCGCGGCCGTCGCCGACGTCGCCTCGCAGAACACCCGTGCGGGTCTCGTCGCTCAGTACAACCAGATCATCCAGCAGATCACGACGACGGCGCAGGACGCGTCCTTCAACGGTGTCAACCTGCTGAACGGCGACTCGCTGAAGCTGGTGTTCAACGAAACCGGCAAGTCGACGTCGACGATCGCAGGTGTGACCTTCAATCCGAACGGTCTCGGCCTGGGCTCGGCCACCGTGGGCACTGACTTCATCGATAACGTCGCCACCAACAAGGTGCTGACCGCGCTGAACACCGCCAGCACCACGCTGCGCTCGCAGGCCTCGGCCTTCGGTGCCAACCTCTCGATCGTGCAGATCCGTCAGGACTTCTCGAAGAACCTGATCAACGTGCTGCAGACCGGGTCGTCCAACCTGACCTTGGCCGATGCCAACGAAGAAGCGGCCAACAGCCAGGCGCTGTCGACCCGCCAGTCGATCGCGGTCTCCGCGCTCGCGCTCGCCAACCAGTCGAACCAGAGCGTTCTGCAACTCCTGCGCTGATTTCGGCGAACCATTCGATCCATCACGGCGGCGGGGCTTCGGCCCCGCCGTTTTTTTGTGTCTGAGGTCCTGGCGCCGAAAACCGTCGCGAGCGGGGTATTAACCATGTCTAATAAGGTACCGTTAACCACCTTTTAAAAGCTTTCGTTCATAACGTCCCTGGGTGAAGTCACGTAGTCCGTTGGCGCGGGAGAAGTCGCCGGCGATGCACACTTGAGGAAGGCGTTGAATATGTCCGATATCGTCCTGACGGCGGCAGTCCGCCAGAACCTGCTGTCCCTGCAGAACACCGCCGATCTGCTCTCGACCACGCAGACCCGCCTTGCCACCGGCAAGAAGGTCAACAGCGCACTCGACAACCCGACCAACTACTTCACCGCCGCCGGCCTCGATGCCCGCGCCGGCGACATCAGCAATCTGCTCGACAGCATCGGCAACGGCGTGCAGGTGCTGCAGGCCGCCAACACCGGCATCACCTCGCTGCAGAAGCTGGTCGACACCGCCAAGTCGATCGCCAACCAGGCGCTGCAGCAGCCGACGGGCTACAGCACCAAGTCCAGCATTCAATTCACCGGTACGGGCGTCGGGGTCGCCCCCGCAGGTCCGGCGACTGCCGCCAACCTCACGAGCAGCAAGCTCAACGGTGGTGTTTTCACCTTCACCAATTCCGCGGGCACCGCTGTGACAATCACTGTCGGCACGGCTGCCGCGGCCTTCGATCCCACAACCAAGACGGCGACCGTCAAGACTCTCGACCAGCTCAACACGGCGCTGGCAGTGGCGGGCGTCAACCTGTCGGGTTCGATCACCGGCCCGGACGATCTGACCTTCACGTCAACCAACGATGGTGCAGGTCAGACGATCACCGGCACTGCGGCTCCAACCGCGCCGGCGGCGCTCGACGCGATCAACATCAGCGCGAACGCGCTCGGTGGCGGCGCCGGCGGTGCAGTCGTTGCAGCGGTTCCCGATGCGGTGTCCCAGAATGCGCGCGCCACGCTCGTCGCGCAGTACAACCAGGTCATCCAGAACCTGACGACCACGGCGCAGGATGCATCGTTCAACGGCATCAACCTGCTGGACGGCAACTCGCTGAAGCTGATCTTCAACGAAACCGGCAAGTCGACGTTGACGATTGCGGGGGTCAACTTCGACCCGAACGGCCTCGGCCTCGCAACGCTCACCGCCGGCACCGATTTCATCGACAACGTGTTGACCGGCAAGGTGCTGACGGCGCTCAACGCCGCCAGCGCCACGCTGCGCTCACAGGCCTCGGCGTTTGGCGCCAACCTCTCGATCGTGCAGATTCGTCAGGATTTCGCGAAGAACATCATCAACGTGCTGCAGACCGGTTCGTCCAACCTGACCTTGGCCGACTCCAACGAGGAGGCGGCCAACAGCCAGGCGCTGTCGACCCGGCAGTCGATCGCGGTCTCCGCGCTCGCGCTCGCCAACCAGTCGCAGCAGAGCGTGCTCAAGCTCCTGCAGTAGACCGGAGCAACGTTCGAGCCATCAAAACGGCGGGCAGGGTCCCGCCGTTTTTCATTGAAGCCGCGACGGAGCCGGCCGGCAACACCCAAAACTTGCTCCGTTGATGAAGCAAAAGCCTTTTTTTTGATGCAGTTTTGCATTCGAATGTTCGGGTATTGTTCCTGATGATTCGTGAAATCGTTTCCGGACACGCGCTCTGCGACGCTGCTGCGGTTTGCAAGGGATGAGGCGATGGCGCTGAAGATTGAATTGAGGCCGTTCGAGCGGATTGTTATCGGCGAAAGCGTCATCACCAATTCGGAGACGCGAACCCACTTTTTTATCGAGGGCGAAGCGCCGATCCTGCGCGAGAAGGATATCCTGACGGCGGAGACGGCCAATTCCCCGGTGAAGCGGCTCTATCTCTGCGTACAGATGATGTATCTGGAGAAGGACATCCCGAAGTACCAGGAGCTTTATATGGGCTTCGTCAAGGATTTGCTGGAAGCAGTGCCGAGCTTCAGGCCGCAGATCGAGGCCTCAAGTAAGCTAATTTTAAGCGGCTCGCTTTACAATTCGCTAAAGGAAATCCGCAAGCTTATCAAACTGGAAGAGGAGTTGCTGAGGTGACGAATGTCTAGTGCTGCCGCCAGGGCCTACTCACGCGTTGCGACCACCACCGCCTCCCCCCGTGACATCGAAGCCCAGGCCCTGCTGAAGGCGGCGAACAAGTTGCAGGCTATCGTCACCGACGAAAATGCGACGATCGAGCAGACCTCCGAAGCGCTGATGTTCAACCGCAAGCTGTGGGCCATCTTTCTCAGCGACGTCTTGCGCGACGAAAACCAGCAGCCGGTGGAGCTGCGACAGAAAATCGCCAACATCGGTATCTTCGTTCTGACCCAGACCATGGCGCTGCAGATCAGCCCGCAGGTCGAGCACATCGAGCCGCTGATCGAGATCAACCGCAATCTCGCGGCCGGCCTCAGCGGCCGCATGTGAGTCGCAACGGGCATCAAGCCGGAAGGTTCAGCTATGGGTGATATCTTCAGCGTTCTTGCAGCCGGCTACACGTCCAAACCCCCGACGCCTCCGTCGCGTACGACCTATGTGCCTGTCGATGCCACGCAGTGGGAAGGGACCTGGAAGGGGACCTATTCGACGGGCGAGAAGTTTTCCTTCACGGTGTCCAACGTGGCGGGATTTCGCGCGAAGGTGAGATATCAGAGCGGCAACGGTCCGATCAAATTCCAGGATGTCCTGATCAAGGACAACGCCTTCAGGATGGGCGACTCTAAATTCTTGCTGTCGAAGGCCGGTCACGGCACGATCAAGACCGTGGTCACCAATCCTGCCACCGGGCAGTCGACCCTGAACTCGGCGCCGGTCGATAAGACCTGATTGTTGTAAACTTTGCTTCGGCACGATCACCACCAGCGATCGAACGCGGCGGGGAAAGCCCGCCGTTTTTTTTGCACCACGCAATGAGTGAACGAGCCGGCAATGCCCGAATTCCGTCACATTTGGTAACCGTTGCTAACCATATTTAAATGCACGGACTGTATGAAAGTTGGGCAGTTTTGAAGTCCCCGGCGGTCCTGCGAACCGCCCCCATTGAGGTCGTGAATGTCCAATGCAGCCCAAGCATACTCGCGTACGTCACATACGACGGCATCCCCCCGTGAAATCGAGGCGCAGGCGCTGCTGAAGGCTGCGAGACAGCTTCTGGATGTCCAGGCCAACTGGACTGGTCCCGACAAGAACATGCACAACGCGCTGCTCTTCAATCGCCGGCTGTGGTCGATCTTCATGAGCGCGGTCGAGACCAACGACAACCCGCAGCCGCTGGAAATTCGTCAGAACATCGCCAATATCGGCGTGTTCGTGATGAAGCAGACGGTCGACATGCAGCTGAATCCGGATCCGGCGAAACTGAAGTCGCTGATTGACATCAATTGCAACCTCGCCGCGGGCCTGTCAGGCAAGGTTTGATGGCCGGTGGGCTAGTGGAGCGGAATCATGGTTGATCTCATGAGCATGCTGTAGGCCAACTACTAGGCCGTGGGACCGTTCCCTCCAAGACTCCGTATGTGGCGGTCGATCCTGGGCTCTATCAAGGCAACTGGACCGGCAAATACGCCAACAACAAATCGTTCAAGATCACGATCTCGAACGTGACCCTTGGATCAAGCCTTGCGGTCGGTGGCCAGCAGCCGCGTCGGCGCACCCCTCGTCAGGTCGAGGGTGCGGAAATAGGCGCGGCGGCGCAGGATCGCCTCGTCGGGAAATTGCCGCACCACCAAGCTCGTTTTTTCGTCGACCACTTGATAGACGATCGAGGCGGCGGCGCGATCGATCACCACCTGATGCGACACGGAAGAGTTCGCGACGTTGGAATCGATCCGCGCGCGCATGCTCGCGTCCGCCGCCGTGACGCTTTTCGACGCCGGCAGTTCGGTCGCGACCGCATGATCGACCGCTTCGCTGACGGGCGGCGCCACCGGTGTGGCAACCGGTGCCCCCACCGGTTTGATGTTGAAATCCATACTCATGGCAGCCTCCTGGCTTCCTTTGAGTCAAATCCCAACCCCTCTCTGGGCGCAACTATGCCCGGTACCTCTCAACACTGAGTTAGAGAATGCGATGAATGCGGCGCTGAAATCGGCGCGGCAGTTTGATGAAAATTGTCGGTATTTCGCGCCGCGAACCGCCGCTGCTCAGAGCGAGCGGCTGACCGCCAGCGGCGTGATGTTGCGCGGTCCCGGCGTCGCGCGCTGTCCGGAAGCCGTGTAGGTGTTGGGAATGTTGCGGCGCTGAATCTCGGTGTTGACGCCGCGCACGATGCCTTCGGACACCGCGTGCGCCGTTGCCAGCACCGTGAGGTTGACCTGCAGCATGGCGCGAAAAGTGTCGTGATGACGATGCAGCGTGGTCAGAAGCTCGGGTGCCTTTTGCGTGAGATAGTGCTGGCTGGCCTTCAGATGCGCGACCGCGCCGAGATAGCGGCGGGACAGTTCGGCCTTCTGCGCTTCCAGCGCGATCGCCTCGCGCACCTTGCCGGCGCGAACCAGTTCGGTTTCGCGCTCGATGACGGCGAGCAGCGCGTTCATGGCGTCCATCAGGCTCTCGGCAAGCTTGCGGGCCTCGGCGGGGGACGAAGCGACCGGAATCGGCGCGGCCGTCTGCTGCCGTTGAGGTTGCGCATTCATGTCGGTATTCCTTTCGATCAGCCGGCGCGCTTGGCCTGCTGCAGGATCAGCGTGCGATAGACGTCGGTGGAAATGCCGACACCGCCGGCCTTGGCGAAATTCTTCGAATATTGTTCCGTCAGCATCGAGCGCCACACGCCGGTGCCGGTGGTGCTGCCGAACGGGCCATCGCCCTTGATGCCGCTGGTCATCTGCGCGAACATCGAATTCAGGAACACCGCCTCGAAGTCCTGCGACGAAGCCTTGGCCTTGGCCTGCGCCTGCGGCGAGACCTTCGTCAGCGCTTCGGCGAGCTGATAGTCCGGACGGCCGTAGCGCATCGGCATCGCCGCCCTGGCGGGCGTCGTGCCGGTGGCCGGGTTGATCAGGCTGGCCGGCATCACATCACCTCGATGTCGGCCTGGATCGCGCCGGCGGCCTTGATCGCCTGCAGGATGCCGATCAGGTCGCGCGGGCCGATGCCGAGGCCGTTGAGGCCGTCGACCAGCTGCTGCAGCGATACGCCGTCCTTGACGACCGCGAATTTCTTGCCGTCCTCGGAGACGCCGACGCTGGTTCGCGGCGTCACCACGGTTCGTCCGCGCGAGAACGGATTGGGCTGGCTGACCTGCGGGCTTTCGGAAATCGTCACGGTGAGATTGCCCTGCGCGACCGCGACGGTGGCGACGCGGACGTCGCGGCCCATCACGATGATGCCGGAACGTTCGTCAATCACGATCTTGGCGGCGAGATCAGGATCGACTTGCAATTGCTCGATCTCGGTCAGGAAGGCGACGACGTTGCCCTTGAATTCGGAAGGGATCGCCAGCTGCACGGTAGAGGGATCGATCGGCTCGGCGGTCTTGACGCCGAGAAAGTCGTTGACCGCCGCGGCGATGCGCTTGGCGGTGGTGAAGTCGGCATTGCGCAGCGCCAGCCGCACATTGGGCAGGCGGTTGAGCGCGAATTCGATCTCGCGCTCGATGATGGCGCCGTTGGCGATGCGGCCGACGGTCGGCACGCCGCGGACGATCTTGGCGGCCTCGCCCTCGGCCTGGAAGCCGGAGATCGCAAGCGATCCCTGCGCCACCGCATAGACGTTGCCGTCGGCGCCGAGCAGGGGGGTGACCAGCAGGGTGCCGCCCTGCAAATTCTTGGCGTCGCCGAGCGCCGAGACCGTGACGTCCATCCGCGTACCCTGGGTGCCGAAGGCGGGCAGGTTGCCGGTCACCATCACGGCGGCGACGTTGCCGGTGCGGATGGTGGCGCCGCGGATATTGACGCCCATGCGCTCGAGCATCGCCTGCAGTGACTGCTTGGTGAAGGGGATGTTGTTGAGGGTATCGCCGGTGCCGTTGAGGCCGACGACGAGGCCGTAGCCGATCAGCTGGTTCTGGCGCACGCCCTCGATATTGGCGAGATCCTTGATCCGCGAGGTCGCGCCCGCGGGCATGGCCGATAGCGCCAGCGCCAGCAGCGCGGCGCAGGCCACTCCAAACACGGTCTTCGAACGGACGCTTGGCATCCTCTGCTCCCCACGAGGTCTTCGGCTGGATCGCCTGGCCACTCCCATGACGGCGATCCGGCATTAACTATGCGAGCTCCGTGCCACGCCCTGTTTCTTTTATAAGACATTGATATATAACAAGAATCATTGCTTGGTCGACGGCGCCTCTGCGCCGCCGCAACGGCGAAACTGCCGCATCCCGGCAGATTCTGCCGGGCGATTTACGCTTCGTTAACCACAAGGAGGCGAAGCTGCCGCCTGCACCCGCGAGACAGCACGATGCGCATCTACGGACCGAACGGCACCACAATCGGGTCTCAGACCGGCAATACCAAGCGAACCTCCTCGACCGGTTTTGCGCTGCCCGACACCAATTCGACCGCCGAAACCCGCTCCGCGGCGCCGCCGAAAGCGGCCGGGAACATCGATGCGCTGCTGGCGCTGCAGGGCGTCGAGGACCCGGTCGAACGCCGCAAACGTTCGGTGCAGCGCGGTAGAGGCGCGCTCGACGTGCTGGACGACCTCAAACTGGGGCTGTTGTCCGGCAATTTCGACGCTTCCACGGTGAGCCGGCTGCGCGACGCCGCCGCCAACCTCAAAACCTCCTCCGGCGACCCCGGCCTCGACGCGGTCCTGTCCGAGATCGAGCTGCGGGTCGAAGTCGAACTGGCCAAAGCCGGGCAGTTCTGACGCCGCCCGGGCCGGGCCGGCGCTTTTTCACAGGTTCCTGCGCGAAACCCCGAGAAACCCTTGGTCCCGCAGGCTTTCCCGCTTCGGGCGATATTGTCTGTCACAACACGTCGCTATATAAGGCGCGCGCGGACGGACCGTTTCCGCCCCGCCTTGCACGTGAAGATGGGCTGGCCTTGGAAAAGTTGAAGAATTATCGACCCTCCGAAAAAGAGCCTTTCATGAACGACCGCCAGCGCGATTATTTTCGCGCCAAGCTCTTGGCGTGGAAGGACGAAATCCTGCGCGAATCCCGCATCACGCTGCAGACGCTGCAGGAAGAGAACGTCAATCACCCCGACCTCGCCGACCGCGCCTCGTCGGAAACCGACCGCGCGATCGAACTGCGCGCCCGCGACCGCCAGCGCAAGCTGATCTCCAAGATCGACGCAGCGCTGCAGCGCATCGAGGACAACACCTACGGCTATTGCGAGGAGACCGGCGAGCCCATCTCGCTGAAGCGGCTGGAAGCCCGCCCGATCGCGACGCTCTCGGTCGAAGCCCAGGAGCGCCACGAGAAACGCGAGAAGGTCTATCGCGACGAATAATGGTGGCCGCCGCGTGCGGCCATTTTGTTGTCCCATTTGCGGACCCGTCTGGCGGTTATCGCTTCGTTTCCCGATCGGCGCGAAGGTCGGTCTCGTAGTCGCGTCCGGCATAGGCAATCGTCACGATTTCTACCCGCGTTTTCAGCACCCGATAGGCGATGGTCACGCGCCGTTCGAAGGCAATCGTGCGTAGCCCCGGTGTGAGATCGTCGCGCCTGGTGCCCCGATCTGGAAACGTTCCCAGCGACGTGCAGGCAACCTCGATGTGGTCGATGTAGCCGCCTGCATTGGCCAAGCCGGACGCTTCGGCGGTGTAGCGATAAAGCGCCAGCAGGTCCGCTTCGGCTTGTGGCCGAAAGAAGACCTTAAGTGCCACGCTTGCTCGCCTTCATCGTCCTTCCATGAACCGCCCGCAGACGTTTGAACACGTCGGCTGCAGGAACGCTCTTCCGAGGATCGGCAAGCGAAGCAGCCACCTTGGTGCGGAGGTGGTCTTCGATAGCCGCTTCCTCCCGGTCGAGCGCCCGCAGCGCCGAACGCAGTATTTCACTGGCGTTGTCATAGCTACCTGACTTGAGCCGCTTTTCGAGGCTCGCCTGCATCGGTCCGAGTGTAACTGTGATAGGCTTGCTTGTACGCATGGTCTGGTTCCCTGTTCGTCAGCAGTCTAACATATGTGTATGACGATGTCATACAGTCTGATCCAGAGAAGTCTTCGCCGATGGACAAAATTCTCGCGGCCGCAAAGGCCATCGCCACCGCCCGCCGCAATCGCACGCCGCTCGCCGCGCTGCCGCCCGACATCGCCCCGCGGGACGAGGCCGAGGGCTACCGCATCCAGCGCGCGCAGCACGATCTCCTGTTGCCGCATGCCGGCGCCATGGTCGGCTACAAGATCGGCTGCACCTCTGCGGTGATGCAGCGATACCTCGACATCCCGCATCCCTGCGGCGGCGGTGTGTTCGCCAAGGGCGTGCACGACAGCGGGGCGCGGCTTGCGGCGAGCGACTACGTGCGCGTCGGCGTCGAATGCGAGATCGCGGTCAAGCTGGCGCGCGACCTGCTGCCGACGGAAGCGCCGTTCACCGCGGAGTGGGTGGGCGAAGCGATCGAGGCCTATTACCCCGCGATCGAGATCGTCGACGACCGCTACGTCAAATGGGAAACCATGGGCGCGCCCACTCTGGTGGCTGACGATTTTTTCGCCGCCGGCTGCGTGCTCGGCGAGGCCGTGGAGCGAACCAAAGCGCCCGACCTGCTCAAGGTCGCCGGCCGCGCCGTGATCAACGGCGTGGAAGCCGGCCGCGGCACCGGCGCCGACGTGCTCGGCCATCCCCACAATGCGCTCGCCTGGCTCGCCAATCATCTCGCCGCCGAGGGCAGGGGACTGCATGCCGGGCAGATCGTGCTGACCGGGAGCCTGGTGAAGACGGTGTGGCTCAAGGCCGGCGACAGCGTGACGATGGAGCTGGCGGGGCTGGGGAATGTGCAGGTTACGTTCGCGTGACGCGACGACCATTGCGCGCAAATGTTGAGCGGCTTTGCGACCATCTCTCGTCGTCCCGGCCTTGAGCCGGGGCCCATAACCACTGAGTTGAGTGGCGAAAAAGATTGGGGCTCCAGCCTGACATAACATCGGCGTCGGTGGTTATGGATCCCGGATCGCGTTCGCTGCGCTCACTTGTCCGGGACGACAGAAATTATCCCCGCGGCGCGATGACGCGACCCCGGGCCGGCGAAAGGATTTCTTAACCGGGAACATCAGTCGATCCGGCCCGGCATTTGATATTCGTTTAGGGTTCTCCGCGTTGATGGCGGAGGCGTCCGGCGCGGGAGAGCGTCCCGACCCTCTGCGAGCGAGAGCCCTCCGATGGACGATTCAGTTCAGGTCCACTGCACCCGCTGCAGGAACGTGTTCCGGGATCGGGCGCGCCGGCTTCAGAACGGCTATTCCAGGCAGTGCCCCTGCTGCGAGGTGGTGCTGTTCTTCGAGGAAACTTCCCCCGACAAGAACATCAAGCGCGCGATGTCCTCGGCGCGCGGCGTGTGCAAGGCGCTGCGCGAGGAGGAAATGGCAGGCCCGCCGAAGGCCATTCGGGGCACGCGCCGGTCGTATTGAGAGGACTCGCTTCGACGTCATTGCGAGCCAACGGGTCGGCGCGAAGCGCCGCCCGATGACAGGCTCCGCGAAGCAATCCAGCTCTCGTCCCTAATTCGCTTTGCCCGTCTGCCGCCGCAGCTCCCCGATCAGCGCCGCCAAATTCCGGTCTTCCGGCGTAAGGACCGCGAGCTGTTCGGCGTAGCCGAGCGCGGCGCCGGCATCGCCGGCGGTGCGGCTGAACGAAACCAGCGCCGACAGGATATCGCGATTGTTGGGATGGCGCTTCAGGGCTTCCTTCAAAACGGCCATCGCTTCGTCGCGGCGGCCGCCGGAATTGAGCGCGACGGCGTGGACATAGGCGTAGCGCGCTTGATCCGGCTGCAGCCCGGCCGCTTGCTGCAACTCAGCGAGCGCGTCATCCGGCCGCTTCAGCCGGCTCAGGGTCAGGCCGAGCGCGTGATGCGCGGCGGCATCGCGCGGCGACGCACCAAGTGCGGCGCGCAGCACGGCTTCGCCGTCGGTGTCGCGACCGCGTTGCCGATAGAGGTCGGCCAGATTGATCGCCGCCGTCGCATATTGCGGGCTGAGTTTCAGCGCGGCTTTGTACTCGGTCTCGGCATCGTCGCTCTGCCCGCGCTGGGCGAGAAAATTCGCCAGCGTGGTGCGGGCTTCCGGCCGCTCGGCATTGGCGCGCTGCGCCGCGATGAATTCCTTCGCCGCCTGATCGAAGCGTGCGCGATCCGCCGGCGGCTGGCTTGCGGCCGGAACGGAAGCGAGCAGCGCGGCCGCCCTGATCCGGACCCCGCGCACGGGATCGGCGAGCAGCGGAGCGGCAAGAGGCCAGATCTGGTTGGCCGGCAGGTTCTCCAGCATGTCGAGCGCGCCGATCCGCACCATCGGATCGGGATCGGCCAGCGCCGTTCTCGCGGTCGCGATATTGGCCGGCGAGACGCGGGAGGCGAGTTCTGAAAGCGCGCCGGCGCGGGCGACGGCCGGCGCATTCTTGTCCGCGGCGATCACGCCGAGCAGGGCTGCGGCATCGGCCGCGTCGGTGCGCGCGGCATGGAACGCCGCGCCGTAGTTCTGCAAGCCCTTGCGGGTGGGGCCGAACCATCGCTCGACCGCCTCGGCGGCCCATTGCGCCGGCTTGTCGCGGTGGCAGTCGTTGCAGGCGTTCGGCGTTCCCAACCTGACCGAGAGATCGGGCCGCGGCACGCGAAAGGCGTGGTCGTGCCTGATATCGACCACCATGTAGCTGCGGGCCGGCATGTGGCACGACATGCAGGTCGGGGCTGCGTCGGCGCTGGCATGATGGCGATGCCCGGCGTCGGCATACTTGTCGGAAGCATGGCATTGCAGGCAGACGCCTTCGCCTGAAGTTCGAAGTTTCGCGCTGTGCGGCTCGTGGCAGTCGCTGCAGGTGACGCCGGCGGCGAACATTTTTCCTTGCTTGAACGGCGTGTAATTATACGGCTCCTCGACGTCGCGAAGCTGGCCGTCGGCATGATAGGTGGTGCGCGCCAGCGCTTCGACCGCGTGGGTCTGCGACAGCCATTGGCCGGGCACCCAATCGGCGTGGAACGCGGCCCGGCGCGCGTGGCACAGGCCGCAGGTCTCGACTTCCTTGCTCAGCGTCGCCGGCGCGAGACTGCGCCGTGCGTTTCCGGTCCGGGCGTCGATCGGCCAGGCGACGTTGCGACGCTCGTCGAAACGCACCAGCAACCCCTTGCTCGAATCCTCGCGCTTGCCGAACGGCCACCAGCTCTGCCGGTCGCGCGCCCAGGCGGCGTGACGCGAGCCCTGGCCATGGCAGGCCTCGCAGCCGACGCTGATTTCCGCCGATGTGGTAGCGAAGCGATCGGTACTGGCGTCGTAGTTCTTGGCGACACCGGTGGAATGGCACTCCGCGCACATGAAATTCCAGTTCTGGTTCAGTTTGGTCCAGTGCAGGATATCGTCGTGCCGGATTTCCTCCTGGGGCGAGAGGTGAAACCAGCGCTGGCCGCCGTTGGCTGACGGCCTCGAGTCCCAGGCGAGCGACAGCGCCTGGATGCGTCCGTCAGGGAATTCGACGAGATATTGCTGCAGCGGATCGACGCCGAAAGTGTATTTCACCTCGAACACGGCGAGCTTGCCGTCGGGGCCGTCGGTCTCGACGAGAAATTTGCCGTCCTTGCGGAAGAAGCGCGAACGCACGCCGAAATAGTCGAAGCTCAAGTCGTTGAAATTGCCGAGCACGGTCTTATCGGTGGCGTGCTGCATCGCGGCCTTGTGCTGCGAGGCATTCCACAGCTTCGCCTCCGCCTGGTGGCAGCCCGCACAATTCTCGCTGCCGACGAAAGTCGCGACGGCGGAGTGTTGTGCCTTCGAGGCCGGCCCGCCGCCATTGAGGAGATGGAAGGCGACGCCGAACGCGAACACGGCAGCGATGGCGACCGCGATCGCTATCCAGATCCGGCGCTTCCGGAAGAGGGCGATTTTGAATCCGGCGGGAGCAGGGGCTTGCGACGGCGCGGCCTGCGAGGGCTCTCCGGCAGGTCCTTTCCGCGATCCAGCCTTGTTGCCGGACTTACGCCGCTTGCGTGACAACAACAGCCCCTCAGTGCTGGGATCGCCTAACCGCGATCGGGCAATGCCTGCGTCGGAACCGCCGCACGCATCATCGGCCGGCCCTGTATCAAGTCAAGCAGACCTCTCAGCGCATGGGCTGGTCGACGCTCTTGACCTGCATCAATACGCGGATCACTCTATGACGCCATTTTGAACTAAAATGGAGGACGTGGACATGAAGCTCTCGATCGCGTTATCGGCGCTGCTGACGACCGGGCTGGTGACTGGCTTCGTCGCCGCGAGCACGGAAAAGGCCAGCGCCGTCGTGTACTGCCAATATGTCGAATATCCCGTCGGTTGCGTTGTCAGGCCCGGCGTCGTGCTGCGGCCCCGGCCGGTCGCGCGCGCCGTGGTGGCCCCCGGCGTCGGCGTCCGCGGCACACCCATGAATCGCGGCGGTCCGGTCAACCGCGTCGGCCGGCGCTAGACGCCATGTTCCGGGGTGTCACCTCGGATGTGTCGCAATGTTGCCGTTGCCGGCACTTTTTGAACATGACCGCTTGAGCTGACGCAGGCTATGCGCGTCATTTGCTATTTCGGTTTTTGCTCGCGCCTCTGAGTTTAGGCGCGGGAGAAAGCGATTTGGCCGCGTCTGCCATTTGCATGCAAGTGAGCAGGTCGACATAACTGTCGCTTCCGGCTGCCGTCGCCTCGCCCTCGCATTGGTTTCTGATCTCTTTGGAGTTTGAGAGCCAAACGGAATTCAGCTGTTGTTGCGCGTCATTCTCGTCGCGCATGCAATCCTCGTAGCTCTGGGGCAGGGCGAGGCCCATCGCCTTGTCGGCTGCGACTGTCGCCTTGCATGTCGCCTCGACATTGAGTTTGGGAACGCGATCGCTGACGGGGATCGCCACTTGACCTCCAATCATCGCCATCGATAACAGCGCAATCTTCATCAAAGCCTCCTCCGAAAAATGAGAAGCATATCAGACGGCTGGTTGCGACGGTACGCTTGATTCAGCTCAGCGATCCCAAATCGTCGATGGCTTCCGCCGGCTTGAATTCTGTTGTCGGTTGCCATGGACGAATTGAAGCAAATACGAACGGGTCGACAACCGTTTGCGTCAATATCGCTGACACAAATGGAGCGTGATGACCGGCGCGTTTGCGCAACTGACATGATCATGCGAGCTGATTGTCATCCGCGCTTGATGTGGACCGCTTACGAGATGAAGGAGTATAGATTCTCTTCATTCTGTAGGAGGTATTTGATGAATTGCTCTCGAATTATTCGCACGATGATCGTTGTTGGTGGGCTTCTTTGCGTGCCGGCCCTGGCGTTAGCTCAAGGAACGCCCGTTACCCCGCCGCATGCTCCACTGCAAAAGACGATCGGCGGTCAGACCAAGCCCGAGGTCGTGCACACGGCGACCGTTCCGCACGAACAGCGGGGCGGTCACGATAATCCGGCGTCCGACATTTGACCTGAATCAAGAGCTAACGCGCCATCGTCTGCGATTTTATAAAATATTTGCTCCGCGCGATGAAAATGCATGTCTCAAATGTTGCCGCAGCTTCAGGCGGCGTTCGATCGTACCGGGAGAGCTTCATCATGAAATCGTATCAATCGGTTTTCGCGGCATTGAGCGTGTCGTTGCTGGTTTCCGCTTCGGCAGGCGCGCAACAGATCACCGGCGTTCCCGGCTCGCCCAGCGCTACGACAACCATTCCCGGCGATCAGCTTCCGGCGCCTCCGGAGAAATTCGGCGGCAAGATCGAGCGCGAGGCGACGAAGTCGAAGCCTTACTGGCCGGCGCGCATCGTGCCGCCGAAGGGCGCGCCGAACGTGCTCATGATCATCACCGACGATTCCGGCTATGGTGTAACCTCGACCTTCGGCGGCGTGATTCCGACGCCGGCGCTCGATCGGATTGCGAAGGATGGTCTGCGCTACACCAATTTCCATTCGACCGCGCTGTGCTCGCCGACCCGCGCCGCGCTGATCACCGGCCGCAATCATCACTCGGCCGGTTACGGGGTGATCGCCGAGCAGGCCACCGGCTTTCCCGGTTACGACAGCGTCATCACCAAGGACAAGGCCACGATCGGCCGCATCCTGCAGGACAATGGCTACCACACCGCCTGGTTCGGCAAGAACCACAACACCCCGGAATACCAGGCGAGCCAGGCAGGCCCCTTCGATCAGTGGCCGACCGGCATGGGCTTCGAATATTTCTACGGCTTCATGGGCGGCGACACCAATCAGTGGGAGCCGGGTAATCTGGTCCAGAACACCACGCCGATCTATCCCTATGTCGGAAAACCCGGCTGGAACCTGATGACGGCGATGGCCGATGAGGCGATCGATTACGTCAACCGCATGACTACGCTGTCGCCCGATCAGCCCTTCCTGATCAAGTTCGCGCCGGGCGCCACCCACGCGCCGCACCATCCGACGCCTGAGTGGGTCAAGAAGATCAGCGACATGAAGCTGTTCGACCAGGGCTGGAACAAGCTGCGGGAAACCATCTTCGAAAACCAGAAGAAGCTCGGCGTCATTCCGCAGAACGCCAAGCTGACACCGTGGCCGAAGGACCTGATCAAGGAATGGGACCAGCTCAACCCCGACGAAAAGAAGCTGTTCATCCGGCAGGTCGAAATCTTCGCAGCCTACGTCGCCTACGCCGACAACGAAATCGGCCGTGTCATCCAGGCGATCGACGACCTCGGCAAACTCGACAACACGCTGGTGATCTACATCAACGGCGACAACGGCACCAGCGCCGAGGGCCAGCCGAACGGCACGCCGAACGAAGTCGCGATGTTCAACGGGGCCAATCCGGGTGTCGAAGAGCAGCTGAAATATTTCTACGACGTCTGGGGCACTGATCGCACCTACAACCACATGTCGATCGGCTGGGCCTGGGCGTTCGATACGCCGTTCTCCTGGACCAAGCAGATCGTGTCGCATTTCGGCGGCACCCGCCAGGGCATGGCGATCTCGTGGCCGAAGGGGATCGCCGACAAGGGCGGGATCCGCCATCAGTTCCATCATGTCATCGATGTCGTGCCGACGATCCTGCAGGCGGCCGGCATCAAGCAGCCGGCCATGGTGGACGGCATCAAGCAGAGCCCGATCGAGGGCGTCAGCATGATGTACACATTCGATGCCAAGAACGCGAACGCGCCCTCGACGCACAAGACGCAGTATTTCGAGATGTTCGCCGACCGCGCGATCTATAACGACGGCTGGATCGCCTCTACCAAGGTCATGCGGCCGCCGTGGGTGACGGATGCCAAGCTGCCGAGCCCGCTGGATTATCCCTGGGAGCTTTACGATCTCAAGAACGACTGGACGCAGTACGAGGACGTTGCGGCCAGGAATCCTGCCAAGCTGAAGGAGATGCAGGAGCTGTTCTGGAAGGAAGCGCAGAAATATCAGGTACTGCCGCTGGATTCGTCGGTGGTTTCGCGGATGATAACCCCGCGGCCAAGCCTCAGCGCCGGCCGTAGCTCCTTCACCTGGACCCGGCCGATGACCGGCACGCCGAACGGCGATGCGCCGAGCCTGCTCAACACTTCCTATAATTTCAAGATCGACGTCGAAGTGGCGCAGGGCGGCGCCGAGGGCATGCTGATCACGCAAGGCGGGCGGTTCGGCGGCTATGGCTTCTACCTCTTGAAGAACAAGCCGGTGTTCACCTGGAACCTGGTCGACCTCAAGCGCGTGCGCTGGGAGGGGCCGGAACTTGCGCCCGGCAAGCACGTGATCGAGTTCGACTTCAAGTATGATGGTCTTGGGCCTGCGACCATGGCGTTCGGCGATTATAGCGGTGTCGGCGCCGGCGGGACCGGCGAGTTGAAGGTCGATGGCAAGATGGTCGCGACCGAGAAAATGGAGCACACGCTTCCCTTCACGGTGCAGTGGGATGAGTCGCTCGATATCGGATCGGACACCGGCACGCCGGTCGACGACAACGATTACAGCACGCCGTTCGCCTTCACCGGCAAGCTGAACAAGATCGCGCTGACCATCGACCGGCCGAAATTGAGTCCCGCCGACATCAAGCGTCTGCAGGAAACGGCGCGCGCCGCCGGCGACGGACCGTCGGCCGATGCCGGCGATACGGCGGCTGCCGGCGCCGCGCCGCAGGTCTCGGGCGACATCGGCCTCGGCCTCGCGCAAAAGGTCGTGCTGCGCATGGACAAGCTGGAAGGCTGCCGCAAGCAGGCCCAAGGGCTGGGTCTCAGGATTGTCGAACGTGTCCAGTACGTCCGCAATTGCATGAAGTGAGATGCGGTCGAACCGGCTGTCGCGTGAAAACTCGGTCACGTGCAGCGCGCAACAATCGAATTGCGCGTTGCCGGGATGTGGCATCAAAGCCTCACGCGGGATAGATCGACGCATTCGGGCCGTTTTCATCTTGCGTCCCGAAATCTTCGGGAATCAACTGGCATCGCGATCGAACTTGTGGGGGGCCGCCGATGCAGCCTGAGATATCGGTTTTGAGATCCGGCGGTTTGCGGCGAAAGCTGAGCGCCGGCCTGGCCGCCACCGCGCTTGCTGCGCTTTCTCCTCAAATCGCGCGTGCCGACGAAAGCGGCGTCTCGTTCTGGCTTCCGGGATTATACGGCAGTCTCGCCGCAACGCCGGCCACGCCGGGCTGGTCGGTGGCCGCGATCTACTACCATACCTCCGTGGGCGCGTCGGGAGCCGCCGCTGCATCGCGGGAATTCCAGGTCGGGAGATTTTCGCCGACCGTCAACATCGATCTCAATCTGGCCTTGCGCGGCCAGGCCGATCTGATGCTGATCGCGCCGACCTACACCTTCGCGACGCCGGTGCTCGGCGGCCAGTTGTCGGCGACGCTCGCCGGCGTCTACGGCAGAAATTCCGCGAGCCTCGACGGCACGCTGACCGTGGCGGCGGGGCCGATCGTGACCACGCGCAACGGATTCCTCGAAGACGCGCTCGTCTCCTATGGCGATCTCTATCCGACCTTGAAGCTGAAGTGGACCAACGGCGTCCACAACTACATGGTTTACGGCGCGGGCGATATTCCCGTCGGCGACTACAATCCGAACCGGCTGGCCAATATCGGCATCGGTCACGGCGCCATCGACTTCGGCGGCGGCTACACCTATTTGAATCCCGCGACCGGCACGGAATTTTCCGGCGTCGGCGGCTTCACCTACAATTTCAAGAACCCCGATACCCAGTACCAAAGCGGCATCGATTTCCATTTCGACTGGGGCGTGTCGCAGTTCCTGTCGAAGCAGGTCTTTGTCGGCTTCGTCGGCTATGCCTACCAGCAGATCACCGACGACTTCGGTCAGCCCGCCGTTCTCGGCGGCTTCCGCTCGCGCGTTCTCGGCGCGGGCCCGCAGATCGGATATATTTTTCCGATCGGCAGCAACCAGGCATTTCTCGGCCTGAAGGGATATGGCGAGTTCGACGCCGCCAACCGGCCGTCCGGCTGGAACACCTGGCTGACGTTCTCGATCTCGGAGGCCGCGCCCGCCAGCGCGATGACGCCGACCAGGCATATCGTGCGGAAGTAGACCGGCGGCGTTTATTGGCCGTCGCCCGGTAGCGCCAGAAACAACCACGGCCTCCGCCAGGGGAGCTGACGGAGGCCGCGTTGGAACACTTCATCGCGCCTAGGTTCGCAATGAGGTGTGGGAGCTCTTGAAACGAACGACTAGAACGGCAGCAACACGTCCATCACCTGCTGGCCGTATCGCGGTTGCTGCACATCGGTGATCTGGCCGCGGCCGCCATAGGCGATGCGGGCCTGCGCGATCTTGCTGGAGTCGATGGTGTTGTCGCTCTGGATGTCCTCCGGGCGCACGATGCCGGCGACGATCAGTTCGCGGATTTCGAAATTGACCCGGATCTCCTGCTTGCCCTCGACCACGAGATTGCCGTTCGGCAGCACCTGCGTGACCACGGCGGCGACGCTGGTCTGCAACGCTTCCTGGCGATTGACCGAACCCTTGCCGTCGCTGGAAGACGTCGAGTCCGTGGTCAGGAGGCGGCCGGGCAGGATCTTGTTGGGTTGCGTGATCGTTTGGGAGCCGATGAAGTCGGTGATGCCCGAATCTTCCTTGCTGGTGCGGCTGCGCTGGGTCTCGTTGGCGATATTGGCCTTGTCGGTGAAATTCACGGTCACCGTGAGCAGGTCGCCGATCCTGGCGGCGCGCTGGTCCTTGAAGAAGGCCCGGGAGCCGTTGCGCCATAATGAATTGGCGTTGTAGGAGGCGGTCTCCGGCTTCGGCATCGGCATCTGCACCGGCTTGTAGCCGGGCTGCGCCGTCGGATTCTCGATCTCGGTCAGCTTCGGCTTCTCGCCGATCTGCGACAGCCGGTCGATCGACGAACAGCCGCTTGCAAGGGCTGTGGTCGCCAGCAGCGCGCCGGTCAGGATGAAGCGGTGGATACGGGAAGCGTACATCTACATTACTCGGCTTTTGGAGACACGGGTGCAGTTGCGTTGGCGGCGGCGACCGCGACCGGCGCTGCGCCGACGGCGGAAGTCGCGTCTGACGTGTCGGGCAGGCGGGGCGTCGCGACCGTGATCGAGACCTGGCCGCGGCCGGTGACGACGCCGGAGATAGTGCGCTTGGATTGCAGGTTGAGCACGTTGACGACGTCGCCTTCGGTGCCGCTCTCCAGCGCCTTGCCGCGAATGGTGAGATAGAGCCCGGCGGCTTGGTAGATCAAAGTGACGCTCTGGTCGCGCTGCACCAGATCAGGCTTGGCGAGATCGGCCAGCCGCAGCGCCTGGCCGGCGCGCAACTGCCTGCGCGCCTGCATGCCGACCGCGCGGTCGCGGCGGGCGGCGTCGTTGCCGACCTCGGCCTTCGGCCGGCGCTCGATCACCACGTCGGAGGCTTTCAGCACTTCATTGCGCTCGACGCCGCGCGCCAGCACCGCGGCCTCGACGGTCTCGATCACGGTGCCGGCGAAGCGCAGCCTGACCGGGGCGGCGCCGCTGTCATTCGATATCTCGAGCGTCACGTCGAAACGGCCGTTGCGCGCGTCGTAGCGCACCGATGCGGGGTGCAGCGCGCCGCTGTTGGCGGCGTCCAGCCTGACATCGCCGGCGTCGCGGTCGAAGGTCAGGCCGAGATTGGCGGCCTCGCCGAGGCCATTCCGGCGCTCCAGCGCATGGGCGACGGCGAGCTCGATGTCCTTGCCCTCCAGCGTCCGCGCCAGCCGGGTGACGGAAATCTCCCTGAGGTCGCGGGTGTCGACGCCGATCACCTGATGCGCGCGCAACGCGGTCAGCACCCGGTCGACCGGCAGCGTCCCTGTCATGCCGAGATCCGGCGCGCGATAGATCGCGATTCCAGCCGAGGGGCCGGCGTTGTCGATGACGTCGCCGATCCGAACCAGGTCGCCCGATACCGTGACATTGGCGCGCAGCACCGGCGTCGCGATGGCGTCGTCGCGGGTCTGGCCCAATGCCGCCGCGGACACGGCGGCGAGCAGGGCGATGGCGAGGGAAAGCGAACGGACGAACATTTTCAGCGCCCTCAGCGGAACATATTGGAAGTGGATTGCAGCATCTGGTCGGCGGCGCTGACGACCTTGGCGTTCATCTCGTAGGCGCGCTGCGCCGCGATCAGGTCGGAGATCTCGGAGACCGGATCGACATTGGCCTGTTCGAGGTTGGACTGCTGCATGTCGCCGAAGCCGTCGGTGCTGGCGATGCCGTCCTGCGGCGTGCCCGAGGCCGGGGTGTCCGTGAACAGATTGTCGCCGATCGGCTGCAGGCCGGCCTTGTTGATGAACCGCGTCAGCCCGATCTGGCCAACGGTGGTCGGCGTGGTCGATCCCGGCAGCGTCACCGTCACCTGGCCCTGACTGTTGATGGTCAGGCCGGAGGCGCTCTGCGGTATCGTGATCGTCGGCTGCACCGGATTGCCCTGCGAGGTGACGACGCGGCCCTGCGCGTCCATCTGGAATGAGCCGTCGCGGGTATAGGTGTAGGTGCCGTCGGGCATCTGGATCTTGAAGAAGCCTTCGCCGCGGATCGCGATGTCGAGTTCGTTGCCGGTCGGCAGCAGCGAGCCCTGGCCCATCAGCCGGGGCGTGCCCACCGTCTTGACGCCGCCGCCGAGGTCGATGCCGACCGGCAGGATGGTGCCCTGGTCGGAGGCCTGCGCGCCGACCCGGCGGACGTGGTCGTAGATCAGATCCTGGAACGCGGCGCGCTGCTTCTTGTAGCCGGTGGTGCGCATGTTCGCGATGTTGTTGGAGATCACCTGAACGTTGAGTTCCTGTGCCGCCATTCCGGTCGCTGCGGTGTAAAGAATGCGCATGGGTGGTTCTCCTTACGCCGGAACGTCGGCGAGCCGGTCGAGAGCGGATTTGCGCAGGTCGCCCTGCTGCTGCAGCATGGACGAGATCTGCGTGTAGGTACGCGTCACCTCGATCATGCGGCTCATCTCGGCCACGGAATTGACGTTGGATTTTTCGATGAAGCCCTGGCGAACCCTCGAAACGGTGTCGGGCTGCGCCGCGGTGCCGGCGCCCGCCGAATAGAGGTTGGAACCTTCCTTCACCAGCTTCTGCGCATCCGCGAAGTTGACGATCCGCAGCTTGCCGCGCACCGAGTCGATCCGGTTGCTGCCCTCGACGACCGTGATGTTGCCGTCGGCGGCGATGGTGACTTCCTTGTCGGTCTGCTGAATCACGATCGGGCCGCTGGCGCCGAGCACCGGGTAGCCCGAGACGTTGACGAGCTGGCCCAGATTGTTGATCTGCAGTCCGCCGTCGCGGGTGTAGCGCTCGCCGGCCGGGGTCTGCACCACCAGGAAGCCGTTACCCTCGATCGCGACATCGAGCGGGTTCTTGGTCTGCTCGACCGGTCCCTGCGAGAAGTCCTTGAAGGTGCCGCGGTCCTGCACATAGCTGACGCGGCGGTCGCGTCCGATGAAATTGTCTTCGTGCGCGCGCGAGTTGAGGAATTCCTCGAACAGCGAGCGGTCGGCCTTGAAGCCCGACGTGTTGACGTTCGCGACGTTGTTGGCGACGACATCCATCTGCCGTTCCAGCACCATCTGCCGCGATAGTCCGATGAGAAGCATATTCTCCATCGGTGGTTCTCCCCTGATCGATCCGAGAGGGGCTCTCCCAAGCCCGTTCGCGGATCATTCCGAACCGAAGGCTCTCCCAAGCCGCGGTTCGCCATACTCAGAGCGAAAGCCGTGCCAGTTGGGAAAATCTCTAGTTTAGAATGGCTTGGGCGTTTCAGAGGGGGGCCGGAGGGGCGGCAATAAGGTCTTGTTGACCATGTTTGCCCGGCAGTTTTTTCCTACCCGAGGGGCAAAAGAAAGGTTCCGTTAACCATTATTACCTTAGCGTCACCATTCAGAGAGCGCGTGTGCGCTGGGGGCATTTGTATCGCGTCATAGCCGGCCTCACGGCATCGGGTTCGTTTCCTAATACTTCGGCGGGCGGGCGATGGCAGACAACGATCAGATGGAAGGCGGCGCTGACGGCGTCGAAGCAGCGGCTCCCGCCCCGAAGGGCAAGCTCAAGCTGATCATCGCGGTCGTCGGCCTGGTCGCCATCATCGGCGGCGGCGCCGGGGCCTGGTTCCTCTTCTTCAAGGGCGGCCACGGCGAGGAAAAGCACGCCGAGGCGGCGCCGGCGGCGAAACCGGCTGTGTTCGTGGACGTGCCGGACATGCTGGTCAATCTGGTCGGGCTGCCCGGCGAGCGCGTGCAATACCTCAAGGTCAAGGTCGTGCTCGAGATCAGGGAAGAGAAGCAGGTCGAGGCGATCAAGCCGGCGATGCCGCGCGTCACCGACATCTTCCAGACCTACCTGCGCGAACTGCGGCCGGCCGATCTCAACGGCTCCGCCGGCATGTTTCGCCTCAAGGAAGAACTGACCAAGCGGGTCAATGTGGCGGTCGCGCCGAATGCGGTCAGCGCCGTGCTGTTCAAGGAAATCGTCGTCCAGTGACGAGACGGATCTAGCATCATGGCGGGCAACCCACTCGACGACCAGGACGCAATCGCAGCCCAATGGGAAGCGAGCCTGGATTCCGAGGATCCGGCGGAAGCCGCGGCCGCGGCCGCCGCCAACGAAATCTCCGGCACCATGGCGCTGCAATGGGCCGCCATGGTCGAAGACGGCAGCCGCGACTTCGGCGGCGGCAAGAACGGCGGCGAGCGCGTCCTGTCGCAGGAGGAAATCGACAACCTGCTCGGTTTCTCCGTCGGCGAAGTCAATCTCGACGACAATTCTGGCATTCGCGCCATCATCGATTCGGCGATGGTCTCCTACGAGCGTCTGCCGATGCTCGAAATCGTCTTCGACCGCCTGGTGCGGCTGATGACCACCTCCTTGCGCAACTTCACTTCCGACAACGTCGAAGTCTCGCTCGATCGCATCACCTCGGTGCGGTTCGGCGACTACATGAATTCGATCCCGCTGCCGGCGGTACTCAGCGTGTTCAAGGCCGAGGAGTGGGAGAATTTCGGCCTCGCCACGGTGGACTCGAGCCTGATCTATTCGATGATCGACGTTCTGCTCGGCGGCCGCCGCGGCCAGACCTCGCTGCGGATCGAGGGCCGGCCCTACACGACGATCGAAACCAATCTCGTCAAAAGGCTGGTCGAAGTCGTGCTGGCCGACGCCGAGCAGGCGTTCCGGCCGCTGTCGCCGGTCAAGTTCACGATCGACCGGCTGGAAACCAATCCGCGCTTCGCCGCCATCAGCCGGCCCGCCAATGCCGCGATCCTGGTGCGACTGCGCATCGACATGGAAGACCGCGGCGGCAATATCGAACTGCTGCTGCCTTACGCGACCATCGAACCGATCCGCGCCGTGCTGCTGCAGATGTTCATGGGCGAGAAATTCGGCCGTGATCCGATCTGGGAAGGACATTTCGCCACGGAAGTGGCGCAGGCGCAGATCTTGGTCGATGCCGTGCTCTATGAGGCCGATATCCCGCTCAAGCAGCTGATGAAGCTGAAGGTCGGCGACACCCTGCCGCTCGAAATGCGCGCCGACGCGCTGGTCGCGGTGCGTTGCGGCAGCGTCACCCTGACCGAAGGGCGGATGGGGCGCGTCGGCGATCGCGTCGCCATTCGCGTCACCAAACAGCTCCGCAAGCCGAATACCACCTTCGCGATGTTCGAGAAGGCCGATGAGCAAACCAAGTTGATGGAGGCCCAATGAGTCATTCATTTGGAATTGTGATCGAGAGCCTGGTGGCGGTGCTGCTGCTGCTGACGATCGGCTATTGCATGCTGCTGAACACCAGGCTGAAGCGGCTGAAGGCGGACGAGCATTCGCTGAAGGCGACGATCGGGGAACTGATCACCGCCACTGAAATCGCCGAGCGTGCCATCGGCGGCCTCAAACACACCGTTCGCGACGTCAACGAAAATCTCGGCAACCAGCTGACCGCGGCGGCCCAGATGTCGCAGCAGCTGAAGAAGCATCTCGCCGAAGGCGACAACGTCATCCGCCGGCTGTCCAAGATCGCGCTCGCTGCAAGGCCGTTGTCCGAATTGGAACCGGCGGCGCCGGGGGCTCCCAGGGTATCGTCGGCCAAGGCGGTTGCCGCGGCGGCGCAGGCGTTCTCCGAGCGCAGAAGGTCTGATGGCCTGGCGGCATGAAATCCTTCCGTGACATTCGCGTTATCCCGGTCGTCCTGATCGCGATCCTCGGCCTTGCCGTGCTGAAGGTCGCCGGGTTGGTGATCGATGGCGGTTACGTGTTCGACTATCAGCCGCAGAGCACCCAGAAATCCTGGGCGCAGGAAACCCTGAACTTTCCCCTCGGAAGCAAATCCGATCCCGCCGACATCACCGGTTCGGTCGCGGCGAAGAAGGAGGAGGCTCCCAAGCCCGCCGCCGCGCCGCCGGAAGTGACCAAGCCCGACGGCGTCGCGGCCCGTCCTGAGCAGAGCGCGCCGGTGTCGGCGTCGGAGCGCGCGATCCTCGAACGGCTGCAACAGCGCCGGCAGGAACTGGAGGCGCGCGCGAGAGAGATCGACATTCGCGAAAGCCTGCTCAAGTCAGCCGAAAAGCGGATCGAAACCAAGGTCGAGGAGCTGAAGGCGGTCGAATCGCGGATCAGCATCGCAGCCGGGCAAAGGAGCGAGGCCGACGCCGCCCGCTTCAAGGGCATCATCACCATGTATGAGGGCATGAAGCCGAAGGACGCCGCCAAGGTGTTCGACCGGCTCGAGATGGGCGTGCTGTTCGAAATCGCCTCGCAGATCGCGCCGCGCAAGATGTCCGATATCCTCGGCCTGATGCAGCCGGAAGCGGCCGAGCGGCTGACCGTCGAACTGGCGCGCCGCGCCGGAACGGACAAGTCCGCCGCCGTGACCGAACTGCCGAAAATCGAGGGCAAGATGCTGCAGCAAAAGTCCAATTAACAGGGACAATTAACAGCCTCTTAATTCGCCAATTCTAGGATTCGAAGGCGCGGGGTGAGGGCGTCCCGCCGAAACAATAGATGGTCGAAGCTGAAAGACCCCTTGGAATGGCGCGAACGGCTGCCGCTGGAACCTGGTCGCGACGCCGTGCTTGCGCGCGGACGGCGCGGCGTTGTCCCGGCGGGACGTCACGCCTCGCCGCCGGGCTTGCGTTGCTAGCCGCCGGGCTGGTCCTGTTCGGCCTGACCTCGCCGGGGTCGGCGCAGACCGAGCCGGTGAGGGGCGCCGCGACGTTTTCCGCTGCCGGCGGCTACGCCCGGCTGGTTCTCAAGCTCGCCGAGGACGTCGAGTCCGACGTGTCCACCGCCGGCTCCATCCTCGTGATCCGGTTCAAGCGCCCGGTGGACATTCCGGTCGAAAAACTGTCCGACGCGGTGCCCGATTATGTCGGGTCGGCGCGGCGCGATCCCGATGGTTCGGCGATCCGGCTGTCGCTGGCGCGAAGGGTGACCATCAACACCATGACGGCGGGCGAGCGGGTGTTCGTCGACCTGTTGCCCGACACATGGAGCGGCCCGCCGCCGGCACTGCCTGCTGAAGTGGTGCGCGAACTGTCCGAGCGCGCGCGGGCCGCCGAGCGCGCCTTGCGCCAGCAGCGCGCGGCCGCGCTTGCCCAGAAGCGGTCGCCGATTCGCGTCCGCGCCTCGGTGCAGCCGACCTTCGTTCGCTTCGTGTTCGAAATGCCCGACGGCGTCGGCGTCTCCAGCGTGCTGAACGACCAGAAACTGTCGCTGTTGTTCAACGCCGCACTCAACTTCGATCTGGCGGACGCCAAGCTGGCGGCGCCGTCGAACGTCGCCTCGATCGATCAGAAGATCGAAGGCGACACTTCCGCGGTGCAAGTCGCGCTGATCGGCGATGTCGACGTCCACTCCTTCCGCGAGGAGAAGAACTACATCATCGACGTCGCCTTCCAGCAGCCGCAAAAACCGCCGGCGCTGCCGTCGCCGGCCGCCGATGACTCGCATGCTCCGGCGACAGCCGCTCCGGCGACAGCCGCCCCGGCCGCGAAGCCCGTCGAGCCTCCGGCGTCCCGGCAGGTGAGCGAGATCGTACCGCCGACGTCGGAGATGATCGCGAAGCAGGCGAAGATCGAAATCAATCCCGAGGCGGCGCCGAAGAACGTGCCCGCGCCGGAATCGCCGCAGCCCGCGCCGCCATCGAATGAGATGTCCAAGGAGGCGCCGGCTCCCGCAGCTGAAGCCCCGGCAAAAATGGCGCCCGTTGCATCCGAACCGGCGCCGGAGGTCAAGGCGCCTCCGGCAATCCAGGCGCAGCCAGTCGTTCAGGCGCCGCCTGTCGCTCAAGCGCCGCCGGCGGTTCAGGTCCCGCCGGCCACGGCGGCCGGCGAAGCGGCTGCGATCGTCAGCGCCCAGCGGGACAGCGACGGCCTGCGCCTGACGTTCGCCTTTGCCACGGTGACACCCGCGGCGGCGTTTCGCCGCGCCGACACTGTCTGGCTGGTGTTCGATACAATGAAGCCGATCGATATCGAGCCGATCCGCAGCAAGGGCGGGGCGCTGCTGGGCGATGTGAGCCGGATCCCGCTCGACAAGGGACAGGCGATCCGCATGCGCCTCAACCGCCCGCAAATGCCATCACTGAGCGGCGACGATCAGGGCGGCTCGGGCTGGACGCTCACCTTTGCCGATACGATGCAGGCGCCGCCGCAGCCGCTGGTGGTGGTCCGGAACATCACCGATCCAGCGCTCGCCAATGTCACCGTACCCTTGTCCAGGCCCGGCCTGCTGCATCGGCTTACCGATCCCGATGCCGGCGATACGCTGCTGGTGGTCACCGCGCCGCTGCCGGTCCGCGGCTTCATCAAGCGGCATGATTTCGTCGAGATGTCGCTGCTGGAATCGATCCATGGCGTCGCCATCCATCCCAATTCCGAAGACGTCCGCGCCGAGGTCGCGCCCGACAAGGTCATCATCGGCAGGCCCGGCGGCCTGACGCTGTCATCGGCCGACTCCGCCGCCGAGCGGGCGACCACCGCGGTGCGGCCGATTTTCGATGTCGCCGAATGGCGGAAGAACCAGGCGGAGGACTTTATCACGCGCCGGGATGCGCTGATCGCCGCGGCAGGTGCGATCGAGCCCGGTCAGCGCACGCAGGCCCGGCTCAACCTTGCCCGCTTCTACATGTCGCGCGGGATGTATCCGGAAGCCAGAGGCGCTGCCGATCTCGCGCTCGCCGACGTCAAGTCGGGATCGGAAGATCCGATCGCTTTTATGGTGCGGGCGGTCGCGAGCATCGCGATGGGCCGTCCCGAGCAGGGCCTGAAGGAACTCGCCAATCCCGTGATCGGGTCGAATTACGATTCGCAGCTGTGGAAGGCGCTCGGCCTGGCGCGGCAGGGCAAGTGGTCGGAAGCGCGGGAGAAATTCAAGAACGTCGAATTCGCCATCACCTCGCTGCCGATCGAGCTGCAGCGCATCGTGATTTCGGAGGCGATGCGGGCTTCCCTCGAGGTCAGGGATTTTTCCGGCGCCGCCAAACGCGGCAGCGATCTGCAGGTGGTCGGCATCCCGCCCGAGATGAAGCCGGCGATGGCGGTGCTGCACGGCCGGCTGGCCGAGGCGCTCGGCCACGACAAGGATGCCGAGAGCGAATACAAGGCCGCGATCAAATCTTCCGACCGCGCCGCCGCGGCCGAAGCCAGGCTGCTCAATGTCTTCCTGCGCCAGAGGCGCGAGGAGATCAGTCAGGCCGACGCCTTGCGTGAACTCGAGACGCTGTCGGTGACGTGGCGCGGCGACGCGGTCGAGATCCGGGCGCTGCAGATGCTGGCGCGCATCTACACCGATACCGGGCGCTTCGCCGAATCGCTGGCGGCGGCCAAGACCGCGACCAAGATGCAGCCGAATTCGGAAATTTCGCGGGCAGCGCAGGATGCGGCAGCGACGCTGTTTGCGCAGATCTATCTCAGCCCGAAGGGCGACGATCTTCCGCCGGTCGACGCGCTCGCGATGTTCTACGAATTCCGCGAATTGACGCCGATCGGACGGCGCGGCGACGAGATGATCCGCCGGCTCGCCGACCGGCTGGTCGGGGTAGACCTGCTCGATCAGGCCGCCGAACTCCTGCAGTATCAGATCGACAAACGGCTGGAGGGCGCGGCACGCGCCCAGGTCGCGGCGCGTCTGGCCATGGTCTACCTGACCAACCGCAAGCCGGATCGTGCGATATCGGCGCTTCACACCACGCGGATCGCGGACCTTTCCGGCGAACTGCGTCAGCAACGGCTGCTGCTGGAGGCGCGCGCCCAGAGCGACGTCGGCCGCCGTGACCTCGCGCTCGACATCATCTCGAACATCGGCGGCCGGGAAGCGATCCGGCTGCGCTCCGACATCTACTGGGCGTCGCGGCGCTGGCGCGAGGCGTCCGAGCAGATCGAGTTGTATTACGCCGATCGCTGGCGCGATTTCAAACCGCTGAACGCGGTGGAGAAGGGCGACGTGATTCGCGCGGTGGTCGGATACGCGCTGGCCGAAGACGCCATCGGCCTGGCGCGCTTCCGCGAAAAATATGCGCCCTTGATGAGCGGCGAAGCCGACCGCGCCGCGTTCGAGACCGCCGGCACGCCGGCCGCCGCCAGCAGCGCGGAATTCGCGGCGATCGCGAAGATGGCGGCCAGCGTCGACACGCTCGACGGCTTCCTGCGGGAAATGAAGACCCGTTTCCCGGATGCGACCGCACGGGCGCCGTTGCCGCCGGGAACCGCGAAGGGGGAGCCGGTTCACACCGGCTCGCTGCCCCGGATCATCGGATTGACGCGGGCCGACGCCAAGCGGTGGTAGAGCGTCGATCTGTTCTCCCCGGGCGTCCAATGAGGGTGACTGGTTCGACGAGGGTGATTATAAGTCGCGCCCCGAAACCGATTCCGCCTACCGACGTAGCTCCGGGATGACAAACATGGAGAGATGCCGGTGGACGCCCAGAGCGGAAATAATCGCACACATCGGGTGCCGGCGGCGACCGCTGCGGTCCTGGCGGCTATCGGCATTGCATCCTTCCTTTTCACGCATTTCGGTCCGAAAGCGGATGTTCAACCCGGCGGCATCAGCATGATCTCGACGGCGGCGGTCGAGCGGGCAGGCGCCACCCTGATTCCGACCGAACCGCGGGCTGGACCGGGCCAGCCGGAAATCTCCGCTGCGTCCCAGCCGCCGGCGGATTAAATCGGGCGCGCCGGCTTTGCAGGAATATTGCGCCGCCGCCGCGATCCCCTCGACAGATGCCTGCCGAAACGGCAACCTGCTGTAAACCGAAGCCCGGAGGAAGCCGTCGCCATGAGCAAGCCCGTCAAGACCGAAGCCGAACTGATTGCGATGGCGAAGGCCGAACTGAAGGTCCACGTCGATGGTCCGGATGGAATCGTCATCTCCGTGCTGCGCGACGGCGATAGCTGGGAGTTCCGGGCTTCCGCCGACGAGGCGACGATTGCAAAACCCGGCTATCCCGAGAGCGTCGCGATGCTGGTTCAGATCGGCGACCATCTCAGCAAGCAGTATGACGTGAAGGGGTGAGGGCGGGCGCCGTTCTGAGGTGCGAGCCGTATTCGGTAGCGCGGCTGAGTTTTCAGCTGATCGTGTTCGGCTGGATCGTTGAAGATACGAACCCGCATCTCGGGATATGCTTGCGCACCTTTTCATCAAGCGTATCGACAGGCTGATCGCGGCTCCGCCGGGCGAGGGCTGGGATGGCTCGTGGCATCTCGAGCGGAAGTAACGCGGGAATAACGGAAGTTACCGGCTGTACCGCGCAATGCAGGGGCGGATGACATCCGCTACCGCTCGTCGAACTGGTCCGGTCCCATCGCCCAGTCCCACTGCTCGTGGCCGTGGGCGTAGGTGCGGTTGGTCACGGCCGGATTGCGGTTGACCAGCGGCCGCAGGTACATCGGATGGGTGGCGCTGCGCACCTCGTGCTCGACCGTGAACAGGTGCCTGCCGTCGGCGGGATCGACGATGTCGCGAAAGCGGTACTGGTATTGGTTGTCTTCTTGGGAGACCAGGCCGCGATGTTGCAGGCGGCGGTAAGGACCGGAGAAATCCGTGATGTACATCTGCACATGGTGACCGTCGTAATCCGGCTGCGGCCGGTCGGTCTCGCGGAATAGCAGATACTGGTCCTTGCCCATCCTGGCGCGCGCCACGGTGCCGTCGCCGTTCCTGTGTTCGGCCGGGATCCCCATCACCTCCCGGTAGAAGGCGCAAATGCCTTGCGCCGTGCCGGCCGGCACCTCGAACTCGACATAGGGAATGCCGAGCGTGATGCGTCCGAAGCGCGCGGCGTCCGGCTCATGGCAGCGCACGCGATTGCCCCAGGGACAAACAGCCTCGACATAGTCGTTGTGTTCGCTGAACGCGAAGGCGGTGCCGTCGAGCTTTTTGGCGACCGACGCCAGCCGGTCGAGCAGGGCCTCGCGGCCCGCGATCACGATCCCGGTATGCCCCCGCAGCACCTGCGGCGCGCCGCTCGGCAGATGAAACTGGCCGCGGCCGACGTTGACCCACATATTGCCGTCGGACACCATCAGGTAGGGATCGCGGGTCAGCCCGAGCCCGGCGACATAGAACAAGGTGGCCAGCCGCTGGTCGGGCACCTGGACGTTGACGTGTTCGAGATGGATGGCGTTGCCGAGATCTTCGTGGGTGCGGTCGAATGACGGCTGCATGGAGGCGCTTCCTGAATGCGTTCCGGCGCATCATAGGGGAGGGCTGCGGCCTGATCCAATCATTCGGCGATGCAGGATCGCTTCGCCGCGGCCGGGCGATCGCCGCCGCAAGACCGCCCGCCTATCCCCCGTAGCTCTGCACCAGGCTGCCTGCCACCAGCGACCAGCCATCGACCAGCACGAAGAAGATCAGCTTGAACGGCAGCGATACCACGACCGGCGGCAGCATCATCATGCCCATCGACATCAGCACCGAGGCGACCACGAGGTCGATGATCAGGAAGGGGAGGAACAAGAGGAAGCCGATCTCGAAGGCGCGCTTCAGTTCGGAGATCATGAAGGCCGGCACCAGGATGCGCAGCGACAGGTCGTCCGGCGTCGCCGGCGGCGGTTCGCGCGACAGGTCCATGAACAGCCGCAAATCCTTTTCGCGCACGTTCTTCTGCATGAAGCCGCGCAACGGCACCGAAGCGCGCTGCAGCGCGTCCTCGACCCCGATCTGGTTGGCGACCAAGGGCTTGATGCCGTCGTCATAGGATTTCTGCAGCACCGGGCCCATCACGAACGCGGTCAGGAACATCGCGAGCGCAATGATGACGGAGTTCGGTGGCGCGGTCGCGGTGCCCAAGGCCGTGCGCAACAGCGACAGCACCACCACGATCCGGGTGAACGAAGTCATCATGATCAGGATCGACGGCGCGATCGACAGCACCGTGAGCAGCGCGATCAGCTGGATCGCGCGCTCGGTGACGCCGCCACCGCCCTGGCCGAGATTGATGCTGATATCCTGCGCCAGCGCCGGATCGATCAGCGATCCGGCGGCGGTCAAACTTGCAAAAAATAAAACTCTACGCGGGACTGTCGCCGATCTCACGAAGGAGACTTTGGACGGCCCAGCAGGGACGCCATCTCGTCTTCGAGATTCTCGAAGCCGCTCTTTGCAGGCGCCGGCGGCTGCTCGCTGCGCGGGGCGCGGGCGGGCGGCGGCTCGGGAGCGACCGGCGGCGCCACCGTGTCAGCGGGCGGCCGGCGCAGCGCGGCTTCCAGCCGTTGCGCCATCTCGGCGAGATTCTGGTCGGCGCTCGACTGCGCCGGAGGAGGCGGCGGCGGTGCCGCGGCCCGTTCGGGTGCGCGCGGTGGCGCCTTCGGCGGTTCGGGGCGCGGTGGACGCGGCATGACAGGCTCGCTGCGCGCAACGGCCCGCGACGGCATCGGTTCCGGCCGCGGCTCGGGGCGGGGTTCGGGCCGGACGCCCATCGGCTCCGGCGCAAAGCCGGTGAGAGGATCGGCACGTTCGACGCGCGGCATCGGCGGGGCCGGGCGACGCACTTCGTCGGCAAAAGAGGGGCGAACCGGCCGCGGCGGCGGCTCGGGCATCTGCGGCTCGGCGTGGTCGAATTGGCCTTCCTCGGCCCAGCCGGCGTCGGGCAGCGGCGCGATCCGGGGCGGCGGTTCCGCGCCGCCGACGGCGGGCCGTTGCGGGATCTGTTCCCGGCCGGGCATGGCGCGGACGATGTTGGATTCCACCACGATGTCGCTCGGGCCGCCGATCATCAGGAGATGTTCGATATTGTCGCGCCGGACCAGCACCAGGCGCCTGCGGCCGTCGACCGCGGCAGCGTCGATCACCGCCAGCCGCGGCATCCGCCCGCGATTGGTGTTGGCGCCGAGGCGGTTGGTGGCGAATCGGCGCACCAGCCAGGCGGCGACGCCGATCAGGGCCAGGACGGCGACGAATGCGAAGAAGAATGTAAGTGCCTGCATACTCTCAGTCCCCGGCCAATAAAGCCCGCTTCAGGCTTCGATCCCGGCGAATCCGGACCGCAATCGATCCATCGGACGGCAAACGAAGCCCAAGATCAGCCTTATTTCTTAAATTCCCCACGGCAAGAAGTGCCGCCCAGTCATCTTAATAAACCAAGAATCGCTTGAGCCAAAACGACTTCTGAGCGCTCGCAGTTCATCCCCTCGACTGGTTAACGCAGCTTTCGTGGCAAAAATGCGCTCGTCCCGTCGCCGGATGCGCGATTCATGGCCCGCTTTGGGCGGTTGTGCACGGCATCGGATGGAATCTTAACCAGCTGTTAACCATACACACGGCAAATTCTGCCTACCTCAGCGGCGGCATGCCCCGGAGGCAACGGGGCGGATGCGATGGCTATCAACGATCTTCCGGTGTTGTCGGCGCTGCGCACCAAGATGCAGTGGCACCAGGAGCGCCAGCGCGTGCTCGCCGAAAACGTCTCCAACTCCGATACGCCGAATTTCAAGCCGCGCGACCTGATCGAACCGAAATTCGACCGCAACGGCGCCAACCCCGCCGCGGCGCAGGGTTCGCTTGCGATGATGCGCACCAGCGCCAGCCATATCGCTCCCGCAGGCGGCGGCGGCGACAGCTTTGCGCACGGCGGCAAACCCGATTTCCGCACCCGCCCCGCCGGCAACGCCGTCAACCTCGAGGACCAGATGCTCAAGGTCTCCGCCAACCAGATGGACTACGCCGCGGCCACCTCGCTCTACAGCCGCAGTCTCGGCCTTCTGAAAACCGCCATCGGCAAGCGCTGACGCGCAGTTAGGGAAAGTTAGGGAAACCCGGTCATGGCAAATGATGGAAGCGATTTCGCCCGCTCGATGAGCATCGCGACTTCGGGCCTGCGCGCGCAGGCCGGACGGATGCGGGTGATCTCGGAAAATATCGCCAACGCGGATTCCACGGCGGCGAGCGCCGGCGGCGAACCCTACCGGCGCAAGATCCCGACGTTTTCCTCGGCGCTCGATCGCTCGCTGGACGCCAAGGTGGTGGCGCTCGGCAAGGTCAGGCCCGACCAGTCATCGTACCGTATCAAATACGAGCCGTCCAATCCGGCAGCGGACCAGGCCGGCAACGTCAAATATCCCAACGTCAATCCGCTGGTCGAAATGACCGACATGCGCGAAGCGCAGCGATCCTACGAAGCGAACCTCAACATCATCAGCGCCACGCGCCGGATGATCCAACGCACGCTCGACATCCTCAAGGCCTGAACAGGAAAGCTTGAACCATGGCATCACCCACAGTCGCTGCAAATGCCTACGCCAGTCTCGCCCGCATGGTGGAATCCGGCGGCGCCGGCAAGGGAGCCGTGGCAGGCGGCCAGTCCTTCAGCGCACTGCTCAAGGACGCGCTCGGCAGCGTGATGGACGCGGGCCGCAAGTCCGACGCGCAGACCGTCGCGATGACCTCGGGCAAGGCCAATGTGATGGACGTGGTGACGGCGGTAGCCGAAACCGACGTCGCGGTCTCGACGCTGGTGTCGGTGCGCGACCGGGTGATCCAGTCCTACGAAGACATCATGAGGATGCCGATCTGAAAATGGCGAATAGGGAGTGGCGAATGGCGAATAGCGACGGATTGCTCTGATCTCCATTTCGCTATTCGCTATTCGCTATTCGCGATCGGCGAAGCAAGAAGACCAATACAACAGGAAAGCAATATGACCGGTGCCGAAACCCTCGATGTGGCGCGCGATGCGATCTGGACCATCGTGGTGGTGTCGTCGCCGCTGATGGTGGTCGGCCTCGTAGTCGGCGTCGTGGTGTCGCTGTTCCAGGCGCTGACGCAGATCCAGGAACAGACGCTGGTGTTCGTGCCGAAGATACTGGCGATCTTCGTGACGCTGTTGTTGGCGCTGCCGTTCATGTCGGACTCGCTGCACGGCTACATGATGCGGATTTCATCGCGAATCATAGGCGGCTGATGCACTATGGCTAGGTCATGCGCATCGACGTTTCACTGCTGCCCGCGCTCGCTGCGACCTTCATGCTGGTGTTCGCCCGCATCGGCGCGATGGTGATGCTGTTGCCGGGGTTCGGCGAGACCAACATTCCGGTTCGCATCAAGCTCGCGATTGCCCTGCTGCTGACGCTGATCATCCTGCCGCTGCACCGCGCCGCCTACCAGGTCGACATGGGGTCGATGACGCCGCTGTTGGTATTGATGATGCACGAGATCGTTATCGGCGTCGTGCTGGGGGCGACCGCGCGGGTCACGCTTTCGGCGCTGCAGGTCGCGGGCTCGGTGATCGCCCAGCAGCTCGGCCTCGGTTTCGTCACCGCCGTCGATCCGACCCAGGGCCAGCAGGGCCTCCTGATCGGAAACTTCCTCACCCTCCTCGGCCTGACGATGCTGTTTGCCACCGACAGCCATCATCTGGTGATCGCGGCGCTGAACGAAAGCTACAGGATTTTCGCGCCGGGCGAGTTGATGTCGAGCGGCGACGTTGCCGCGCTCGCCACCCGCGCCTTTGCCGCTGCGTTCAAGATCGGCATGCAGCTTTCGGCGCCGTTCCTGGTGTTCGGCCTGGTCTTCAATATCGGGCTCGGGGTACTGGCGCGGCTGATGCCGCAGATGCAGGTCTATTTCGTCGGCGTGCCACTGTCGATTCTCGCCGGCTTCCTGATCTTCGCGCTCGTCATCGTCACGATGATGGGAACGTTCCTCGACTATTTCATCGGCGTCATGCACCAGCTGATACCGCAGAGGTGAACGATGGCCGACGAGAATGACGCATCGGACAAAACAGAGGACCCGACACAAAAGCGTCTGGATGACGCCCATGAAAAAGGCGACGTCGCCAAGAGCCAGGAGGTCAACACATGGTTCGTGATCGCCGGCGCGACGCTGGTGCTGTCGTCGTTTTCCGGATCGATCGGCGGTGGGGTGCTGATGCCGCTGCGCAACCTGGTCGCCAATTCTTGGATGATCCGCGCCGACGGGCCGGGCCTGATGGCGCTGACGCAGAGCCTCGGCTATGCGCTGATCGCGGCGCTCGGCGTGCCGTTTTTGATGCTGATGCTGGCGGCGATCGCAGGCAACATGATCCAGCACCGGCTGGTGTGGTCGGCCGAGTCGATGAAGCCGAAATTCAGCAAGGTCTCGCCGGGCGCCGGATTCAAGCGGATCTTCGGCAAGCAGGGGGTGGCGAACTTCGCCAAGGGCCTGTTCAAGGTGATCGCGCTCGGAGCGGTGATGACGGCGGTTCTGTGGCCGGAGCGGCATCGCCTCGACGCGATGGTGCGGTTCGATCCGGCGGCGATCATGGGCGTCACCACCAGCTTGACGCTGAAACTGCTGGGCGCCGTGGTGGCGATGCTGGCCGTGGTCGCGATCGCGGATTATTTCTTCCAGTACCGGACGTGGTTCGAGCGGCAGAAGATGTCGCTGCAGGACATGAAGGAGGAGTTCAAGCAGTCCGAAGGCGACCCGCACGTCAAGGCCAGGATCCGGCAGTTGCGGATGGAGCGCATGAAGAAGCGGATGATGGCTGCGGTTCCCAAAGCCTCCGTGATCATCACCAACCCGACCCACTATTCGGTCGCGCTGCGCTACGAACGCGGCATGGCGGCCCCGGTCTGCGTCGCCAAGGGCGTCGATACTATTGCGCTCAAGATCAGGGAAATCGCCGGCAAGCACGATATCCCGATCGTGGAAAACGTGCCGCTGGCGCGGGCCCTGTACGCGACGGTGGATATCGACGAGGAAATCCCGGTGGAACATTATCATGCGGTCGCCGAGGTTATCGGCTACGTCATGGGCCTCAAGCGCGGGCTGGCCAGCCGGCAGGCATGAGCCCGAGGGGGCGGTTTACCCCTCGCGAATGCGCCGGAAACGGCCGTAGCGGGCGAAATAGCCGTCTGACGGCCTTGCGCTTGCAGGCCCGATTCAGGCACTCAGGAGCGGCGCGAAAAGCGCGTAACATCTAGTCGACAGGCTGTATCCCCCGGTATGACCGCCGAACTTGACAACGATCCGCCGCAAGAGCCGTTCGCCGCCCATGAGCCGGTACGGCGCAACGGCAGCATCGTGCTGGTGCTGCTGGTGGCCTTCGGGATCGTCGCGGTGGCGGTCGCGCTGATGACCATCGGCCGGGCGCAGGCGCAGCCCTATATCCTCGGCCTGCTGGCGCTCCTGGCGATGGTCGGGCTGTTCAACCTGTTCGCCTTTGCCGCCGGCATCATTCGCTTCGCCGATCGCGCCGCCGACGATCCGGTCATCAGCCGGATCGCCGATCATGCCCATGATGGGCTGGCCGTGACCGACTCCCGCGGCCATGTGGTCTATTCCAACGCCGCCTATCTGGCGCTGACGGGTGCTGCGACCGCGGCCGATGTTCGCCCGGTGGAGCGGGTATTCATCGGCAATCCCGATGTGTCGGAGGCGGTGTTTCGCCTGCTCAAGGCGGCGCGCGAGGGCAAGCGGCAGCAGGAAGAAGTCCGCATCGCGGGCACCGACGGCAGCCATGGCCGCTGGCTGCGGATGCGGGTCCGGCCGCTCGGCCAGGGCAAGCGCGAGGCGAAATATGCGGTGTGGTCGATCGCCGACATCACCCGCGACCGCGAGCGGCAGGAGGACGTATTCCAGGAACTGCAGCACGCCATCGAATATCTCGATCATGCGCCGTGCGGGTTCTTCTCGGTCAATGCGGGTGGCGACCTCGTCTATGTCAACGCCACGCTGGCGAACTGGCTCGATCACGACCTCGCGGAAATCGGCAATGGCGGGCTGAAGCTGACGGACATCGTGTCCGGCGACGGCGCCTCGCTTCTGACCTCGATCGTGGCGGTGCCCGGCGAGGTCAAGACCGAGGTGTTCGACATCGACCTCAGGATGCGCAGCGGCAAGACCATGCCGGTGCGGCTCTACCACAAACTGGCGTTCGGCGCCGACGGCGTGCCCGGCGCCTCGCGCACACTGGTGATCAGCCGGGCGCGGGACGAGCATTCCGACCCGCAGCGAGCCGCCGAAGTCCGCTTCATGCGCTTCTTCGATCACACCCCGATGGCGATTGCGACCGTGGACCGCGCCGGCGCGGTGGTACGCGCCAATGCCCGGTTTGCCAAACTGGCGCAAAGCCTCAATCCCGACGGCGCCGCCGGCAAGTCGATCTTCCGCGCGGTGAATCCTCGCGACCGCCACCTCCTGATCGCGGCCATCAACCAGGCGGCCGAGGGGCAGGGCGACATCGCGCCGGTCGAGGCGATGCTCGACGGCGCCAAGGAACGCTGGGGACAGTTCTTCGTCACCGCGGTCGAGGAAAACGAACGCGAGACTGAGGCCGCCATCGTCTACATGCTGGAGACCACCGAGCGGCGCGCGCTGGAGAACCAGATCAACCAGTCGCAGAAGATGGACATGGTCGGCCAGCTCGCCGGCGGCATCGCCCACGACTTCAACAACGTGCTTTCCGCCATCATGATGGCGAACGACTTCCTGCTGAACGCGCACAAGCCGACCGATCCGTCGTTCCAGGACATCATGCAGATCAAGCAGAACGCAACCCGCGCCGCGACGCTGGTGCGGCAGCTGCTGGCATTTTCGCGCCGCCAGACCTTGCGGCCGCAGGTGCTCGATCTCGGCGACGCGCTTTCCGACCTCACCATGCTGCTGCGTCGGCTGATCGGCGAGAAGGTCAAGCTCGACCTCGTGCATGGCCGCGATCTCTGGCCGGTCAAGGTCGACGTCTCGCAGTTCGAACAGGTGATCGTCAATCTCGCCGTCAACGCCCGCGACGCGATGCCCGACGGCGGCAAGCTGACGGTGCGGACCGCCAACGTCACCGCCGAGGAGGCCGGGCGTCTCACCTACAAGGGCATGCCGGCGGCGGATTATGTGCGGATCGACGTCGCCGACACCGGCACCGGCATTCCTGCCGATATCGTCGAGAAGATCTTCGAGCCGTTCTTCTCGACCAAGGAAGTCGGCAAGGGCACTGGGCTCGGCCTGTCGACGGTGTACGGCATCGTCAAGCAGACCGGCGGCTTCATTTATGTGGACTCCGAGGCCGGTGAGGGCACCTCGTTCCACATTTTCCTGCCGCGGCACCATCCCGAGCAGGAGGTCCAGCCCGAGGGCGCTGCCAATGGCGCGGCCAAGGCGCCGGCGGGCGAAGCCAAGCCGCGGGCCGATCTGACCGGGCAGGGCACCATTCTGCTGGTCGAGGACGAGGAGGGCCTGCGCTCGCTGAATGCGCGCGGCCTGCGCTCGCGCGGCTACAACGTGATCGAGGCCTCGAACGGCATCGAGGCGATGGAAGCGCTGGACGAGAAGGACGGCGCCGTCGATCTGGTGGTTTCCGACGTGGTGATGCCGGAAATGGACGGGCCGACGCTCTTACGGGAGATGCGGATCCGCAATCCCAACCTGAAGATCATCTTCGTTTCCGGCTATGCGGAAGAAGCCTTCGACAAGAGCCTGCCGGAAAACGAGCAGTTCGCCTTCCTGGCCAAGCCCTTCGCGCTCAGCGCGCTGGTCGCCAAGGTCAAGGAGACCATGGCGCCATCGTGAGGGGCGGTCTGCGTCCGTCCAATGCGGGATCGCGAGGCCCTGCACTAAATGACGAACACCGGCGCAAACCCGCCGCCCGGCGTCCGGAAGTTCGTGGTCTGGCCCTGATACAGACGCGCCGCGGTCAGCAACACCTGGCCGTCGTAGACGTACAATCTGACATCGGTTTTCCGGGGCTCCGATGAGCCGTCGAGCTGGATCATGCGCTCACTGGGCGCAGCGAATTCCTGCGCGACGTATCCGCCGCGAATGATCTCCGCCCATACTCCCTTGGTGACCTTGTCGCCGCGATAGACCGCCTTGCTGCCGTAACCGCCCGCCGGCTTGAAGAACAATGACTTCCGCCTCTGCCACAACTCCTGCGCATTGCCGGAAGTGACGAGAACCGTGTGCGGCACGCCCGCAAGATCAGCCAGCATCTGCGCCGACGCTCCCCAGGAGCGAAGGGTCGAGCGATCAGACAGCAGCGCCAGATTGCGCTTGTCGGCGTAGAGCGCATGTACACGCGGGTTAGGCGTGACGACGACGGCGTCGTCGAGATAGGCTGCACGCAGATCCCGGTGTTCGGGATCGTCTAGAGAAAAATCGACCAGTCGATTGTAGACGAGATCGATCGGCGCTCCCTCAGCGAGCAGTTGATCGCGCTCGTAGCGGAGCTGATTTCCATCGACGACCATCGCGTCGATGCCGTTCTTCTGAAAAAAGCGCTGAGCCAGCAGGAACTCCGGATAGAGATATTGCTCTGCCGGCCGGTCATCGACGATGGCGATCCGTCGCGGAAGGCCCTGCCTATTCTGCAGTTCCCACTCGTGTCTGAACATGCGCATGACCGCCGAATCAAAATCGCCGGTCTTTGGCTTGCCCAGGGTGACCTCGACTTCCGCGCAGCAGGCCCGTTGCGCCTTGGCCAGCAGCGCATTCAGGAAAGCCCCGCCGGCGTTGGTATTCACCTCGATCAGCTTGGGGCCATCGGCGGCCAAGTGGAAGTCGTAGCCCATGAACACGCCGAGCGGTCCGAAATCGCGTCGAGCGATCTCGGGAGCCCAGGACAACGCCGCCTCGCGATAGAAGGGCAATCGGGTCGCGGCCTCGACCGCATGGACGATCCGAAGCATCTCGCCGACATTGGCTTCTGACAGGAATACCGGCACGTTCGAGAACAGATTGGTCTTCGGGCCGATCAGCGTCCTGCAGAACTCCGGGTCTCCGGCCTCCCGTTCGAGCGCCCGGCACAAGACGTTTCGGTCCAACGTGATGCAGAAGCACTCGTGGTTCAAAAGCTCGGAGACGGATCGAGCCCCGGACGTGGCAGTGACAGGCGCTGGAGCGTCCATGCGTTCAACCTCACGCTTTCCGTTCCGAATACCGGTTCGTCCGGCGGTTTTGATGGCTGGCAAAATAGGTTCGACTCCAGACATCGTCAACGATATTTCTAGAATTATAGAAATAAAGGTTCGGACTGCCACAATCAATACCAAGGGCGACCCGTCGGCTCCTTGCGCCGAATCCTGTGTGGCTACGGCCCCATGCCGGGGCGCGGACCCCAATGTGCGGCGTGCCCCCCCGGAAAACGGCGAAAACCGGCCTTATTGACGCATCCCCGCGACCGAGCGCCGCAGCCATGCGTCCCTTTAGCGGCTTCACTTTTGGGCAGCACTGCCCATGTTAGGGGCGCTTCCCCCTGCCGGGGACATTGAGGAAACAGACATGAAATTTACGCAGCGCACGCGCGGCATCGTTCAGGCCATCGCCGTCGTCCTATCGCTGGCGGTACCGGTGATGTTCGCGATCTCCGCGGCCGACGCCCGCGTTGGTGGCGGCGGCAGTTCGGGTTCGCGGGGAACGCGGACCTACTCCGCGCCGCCGTCGACCTCCACCGCGCCGGGTACGGCGCAACCGATGAATCGCACCATGACCCAGCCGGGCAGCCCCGGAATGGCCGGTCCCGCAGCCGCGGGTGCTGCCAGCAAGGGCGGCTTCTTCAACCGGCCCGGTATGGGCATGCTCGGCGGCCTCGCCGCGGGCTTCCTCGGCGCCGGCCTGCTGGGCATGCTGTTCGGCGGCGGGATGTTCTCCGGCCTCGGCGGCCTGTCGTCGATCATCGGCCTGATCCTGCAGATCGGCCTCATCATCCTCGTGGTCCGGCTGGCGATGTCGTGGTGGCAGCGCCGTAACGCCACCGCGTCGGCCTATGCCGGCCCGGCGCCCGGCGCCGCCGTCGGCCCGGGTGCGCAGACCAGCTTCCGCACCGGAACCGGCTTTGGCCTCGGATCGGGCAGCGCGCCGCTGGAGATTCTGCCCGCCGACTACGAAGCGTTCGAACGGCTGCTCGGCGAGGTCCAGGCCGCGTGGTCGAACGAGGATGTCGAGAAGCTGCACACGCTGGCGACCCCCGAAATGGTGTCGTATTTCAGCAAGGATCTCGAGGAGAACAAGGCCCGCAACGACATCAACAAGGTCACCGATGTGAAGCTGTTGCAGGGCGACCTCGCCGAAGCCTGGCGCGAGGGCGATACCGACTACGCCAGCGTGGCGATGCGGTTCTCGCTGGTCGACAAGACGCTGGAGCGCGGCACCGGCCGGCTGGTCGCGGGCAGCGACACGCCCACCGAGGCGACCGAGGTGTGGACCTTCGTGCGGCCGCGCGGCGCCAACTGGGAACTCTCGGCGATCCAGCAGACCAACTGATCGCCCCAAAACGATCATGACGAAAGGCGCCGCGGTTCACTCCGCGGCGCCTTTTCATTTGAGGGGCGCCTGTCGGTAGAATGACCTGAAGGGCATCGGCAGCGACGGGTTGTTCCACTGCTTCGCAGCAAACCAAGATTTCGCTGGCGCGTTGGCGCCGGGAATATAGCTTTGCAGCGGCGGAGCCATGCTTCGTCCGCCGGAGGGACGCCGATGCGTTATGAGCTCTATTACTGGCCGGGGATTCAGGGCCGCGGCGAATTTGTCCGGCTGGCGCTGGAAGAGGCCGGCGCCGATTACGCCGACGTCGCGCGCGAGCGCGGCATGGGCGCGATGATGAAGATGATGGAGGGCGGCGGCACGCCGCCGTTCGCGCCGCCGTTTCTGAAAGCGGGGAAGCTCGTGATAGGACAGACCGCCAACATCCTGCTCTATCTCGGGTCGCGCCATGGGCTGGCGCCGAAGTCGGAAGCCGGCAAATTGTGGGTGCATCAGCTGCAGCTGACGATCACGGATCTGGTGCTGGAAATTCACGACACCCATCACCCGCTCGGGCCGACACTGTATTACGAGGACCAGCGCGCGCCGGCAAAGAGACGCACCGGGGAATTCTGGAAAGAGCGAGTCCCGAAATATCTGGGTTATTTCGAGGGATTGCTGGAGAATACGGGCGGTCCCTACGTCACCGGCCGCCGGCTGAGCTATGTCGACCTCTCGCTGTTCCAGATCGTGGAGGGGCTGCGCTACGCATTCCCGAAGCGGATGAAAGCGTTCGAGCGCGACATCCCCGGCCTGGTCGATCTGCACGACCGCGTTGCCGCAAGGCCGAACATCAAGGCTTATCTATCGAGCGACCGCCGCATTCCCTTCAACGAGGAGGGGATCTTTCGTCGGTACAGGGAGCTGGATTCGCAGCTTGTGATCTAGCGGTTCCGCCCGTCGATCGGCGTCATCGCCAGTTTTGCCAGCTCGATGCCGTCGATGCAGCTGACGTTGAGCGCCACCACCTCGGTGCCGTCCGGCTTGTTGCCGTTGGCGAAGACCTCGACGCCGCAGTCGATACAGGACTGGTGCCGGATCGCGTGCTTGTTGAAGAGGTATTCCTTGAGATTGTCCTCGCCGGCGCGCAGCACGAAGCTCTTCGGCGCCAGGAAGGTGAAATGCAGGCCCTTCTTGGTGCAGATCGAGCAGTTGCACGCGGTGACCATGGCAAGGTCGGTGGTGCATTCGAAGCGCACCATGCCGCAATGGCAGCCGCCGGTGTAGGTCTTGGTGTCGGGCATCGGTCTGGCATCCGTGAGTGGCTGATGCCGGCAGTATAAGCCCCGACACAATACCGGCGCCATACGTCAATGCGAGGCGCATTGCACGGGAGCGCGGCGCCCTCACGCGAGCTGGTCGATCCGCCTGCCTTGGCCCGGGGGAAGGGGCGCAAGGCCCGTCGGCTTGGGCAGGCCGGTGCGGTCGTCCTCGGGTTTGACTTGCGGTGGTTTGGGCTCGCTGGCTTCCGGCGGTTTCACCGGGATGGAGACGCTGACGGCAGAAACGTTCATCGGACAGATCCTTGGCTTCGTTGCCATCGACTGTGAGACGGCGGAACCGAATGCTTTATGAATCCGCAGCAGGGATCGCGCGCCATCGCGGCCATTCCCGCCGGATGGTGAACGGCAGGCTCCAAACTCCGTCAAATTGACCGGTATTTTATCGAATGCGATGCCCGCAGAGGGACCGATCACTCATCCTTGCCTCGGGTGATCGCGATCGACGCCTCGGTCTTGGTGCGGGTGCACTCCATGTTGAGCCGGCGGAAGCGCATCTTGACGGTGTCGCCGCGCAACAGGCCCATCCGCTTGATGCAGCGGGTGGCGCCGGTGAGCACATCGGGCTTCGGAATGGTGAAGACGATGGCGCCGGCCCTGGCGACCAGCTCGTAAAATTCCGGCTTCGGCTTGCGGCTGTCGGCCTTGGCGTAGAACTCGTTGGAGTAGTTGGCGCCGCGGCAGCCCAGCGAAAGCTCCCTCGCCTGGGGATGCGACAGATAGACTATTCTGGCGGCGGTGATGCCGATCTTGAGCCCGTCGATCTGGCTCTTGAGCTGGTTGGCGATATCCTCACAGCGATCGGCGCGGGCGGGGGAAATGCCCGATATGGTCAGTGCCAGCGCCGCCAGCAGCGCCGCGGCCATGAACGTCGTCGATCTCAGAAACTTCATTCTCGATGCCATTGCGGATGCCCTTTTGTGCCATTGAAGCGTCCGCAAGCGGATAGCGCAAGGGCGGCAATTCTCGACATGCTTTTTGTCGCGTCATGGCCGGGCTTCACCCGGCCATCCACGTCTTCAGTTAGCATTTGAGAAAGACGTGGATGCCCGCGACAAGCGCGGGCATGACGGGTAAACTGCCAAACCTCACGCCTCAGCGACCGCCCGAACGAGCGACGACCGATGAAAAGGCCAACAGTTAAATACAGCAAGGGCGAGATCGGCCGCGTCCGGGTCGTCGAGGACTTCCTGCCGTCGCCAGACCGGCTGGTGCTGCGCGAGGAAAATGTGAGGGTGACTCTGAGCCTGTCGCGGCGCTCGGTGGCGTTTTTCAAGCGCGCCGCCCGCCAGCGCCGTGTGCCGTACCAGAGGATGATCCGCGCGCTGGTGGATGCCTATGCGGAGAAGCAGCAAGGGAAGGGGTGAATGAGGGTCCGGTCGCGGCTGGTAGCCATTCGGAATCTTCCTTTTATCCAAAAAGTGCTTAGAACGGTTCAATCGCCGGGCGTCTCAAGACAGACGCTTCCGGTTCCTAACCCATGCGAGTCCCCATGAACGCCCCCACCGCCTTTCCCGACCAGAAGCCCGTCCCGCCCTACAAGCACACCCCGCTGTTTCCGCTGGGGCCGGACACCACGCCGTACAAGAAGATCACCGCCGAAGGGGTGCGGGTCGAGAAGGTGCTGGGCAAGGACATGCTGGTGGTGTCGCGCGAGGCGCTGCGGGCGTTGTCGGAAGCAGCGTTCGGCGACATCAATCATTACTTGCGCCCCGGCCATCTGAAGCAGCTGCGCGCGATCCTCGACGACAAGGAGGCCAGCCCCAACGACAAGTTCGTGGCGCTGGATTTCCTGAAGAACGCCAACATCGCCGCCGGCGGCGTGTTGCCGATGTGCCAGGACACCGGCACCGCGATCATCATGGGCAAGAAGGGCTGCAACGTCATCACCGAGGGCGACGACGAGGCCGCGCTCTCGGAAGGCGCGCGCGACGCCTACCTGCGCCGCAATCTGCGCTATTCGCAGGTGGCGCCGCTGTCGATGTATGAGGAAAAGAACACCGCCAACAACATGCCGGCGCAGTGCGAGATCTATGCCGAGGGCCAAGGGGACTCAGCAGCCGCCTACAAGTTCATGTTCATGGCCAAGGGCGGCGGGTCCGCCAACAAGAGCTTTCTGTTCCAGGCGACGCCGTCCGTCCTCACAAAGGACCGCATGCTGGCGTTCCTGAAGGAGAAGGTGCTGACGCTCGGCACCGCGGCGTGCCCGCCCTATCATCTGGCGATCGTGATCGGCGGCACCTCGGCCGAACTCTGCATGAAGACGGTGAAGCTGGCCTCGGCCCGCTATCTCGACGCGCTGCCGACCCACGGCTCGCCCGACGGCAATGCCTTCCGCGATCTCGAGATGGAGCAGGAGATATTGAAGATGACGCAGTCGCTCGGCGTCGGCGCGCAGTTCGGCGGCAAGTATTTCTGCCACGACGTCCGCGTGATCCGCTTGCCGCGCCACGGCGCCTCGCTGCCGATCGGTTTGGGCGTGTCCTGCTCGGCGGACCGCCAGGTGCTCGGCAAAATTACAAAAGACGGCGTCTATCTCGAGGAGCTCGAGCATAATCCGGCGCAGTATTTGCCGGCAGTGGAACAGGCGCTCGGCGGCGAGGTCGTCAAGATCGATCTCAACCAGCCAATGAAGGACATTCTCGCCACGCTCTCGAAGCATCCGATCAAGACGCGGCTGTCGCTGACCGGCACCATGATCGTGGCGCGCGATTCAGCGCATGCCAAATTGCGCGAGCGGCTGGAGAAGGGCGAACCGCTGCCGGATTATTTCAAGAACCATCCGGTCTATTACGCCGGTCCCGCCAAGACGCCCGACGGTTACGCCTCCGGCGCGTTCGGCCCGACCACCGCGGGCCGCATGGATAGTTTCGTCGACCAGTTCCAGGCGGCGGGCGGATCGATGGTGATGGTGGCCAAGGGCAACCGCGCGGTCGCGGTGCGCGAGGCCTGCAAGAAGCACGGCGGCTTCTATCTCGGCTCGATCGGCGGTGCGGCGGCCAATCTCGCCGAACACTGCATCAAGAAGGTCGAGGTGGTGGAATATCCCGAACTCGGCATGGAAGCGATCTGGCGCATCGAGGTCGTGGATTTTCCGGCCTTCATCATCATCGACGACAAGGGCAACGACTTCTTCAGGGAGCTGAATTTGGGGTAGGTTGTCGTCCCGGCGAACGCCGGGACCCATAATCCCGGGCGTTCATTGTTGAGGGGAAGGCCGGCGACCATCGCGTCCGACAACGGCCGCCACGGCGTATGGGTCCCGGCGTTCGCCGGGACGACCAAGATGAGGCCCTTACGCCCGTGTCCCCGTGAACGGGAAGCTGCCCATCGGGCCGATGCCCATTTCGCCGGACATGCTGTCGCCTTCGACCTTGCCGGAGAACGCCAGCGTCAGCGGCATCGGGTTGGTGATCGAGATCTTCCAGGCGACGTCATCGCCGGAGACGGTGCCGTCGAAGATTTCGCCGGAATTGCCGTCGGCGCCTTGCGTGCCCGTCAGCGTGCCGCCGGCGCTCTTCACGGTCAGCGTTGCCTTGCGTTCGCCCATCGGGGTGCTCATGACGATATTCCAGTTTCCGTCCACGGCCATCTTTTGGTCTCCTCACGCTGTTCTTCGCAAAACCGGAATGGTTCTGGGAGCTGGTCTAGCTCGGGCGGCGGTATATAGCGCATCTTTCGGCCCGTGCACATTGATCTCGGTTAGCCGCGGCCTTTTGTCGTGACGCGTCTCCCTGGGCGCTTGCCATTGCGAGACGGGTGCCCGCCATGACGGCCGCACCCGTTCGATTGGTGAATACTGTCAGATTCCGGATAGCGCCTTGGCCGGCGCAGGCCCGTGCTTCGCCTTGTGGTATTCGGGATACCATTTGGTAAAATAGACCGCGCTGTTGCGGGCAGCAAACGCGATCAGCAGGCCAAGCCAGAGCGGAAGGCCGGGCACATAGATCAGCGCGATATTGCCGATCATCATCAGCAGGAAGCAGGCGGTCCACGCCCAGGTGATGATGTAGTTCGCCCGCATGAAGCCGGGCTGTTCGGCGGTTTCGGCGTCCACCACTTCGAGCGCATATTGCAGCGTGAACGGCTTGCGGAACGCCAGCGAGCCGAGCGAGATCGCGAGCACGCCGATATCGATCGTGAGCTTGACGGCGGAGCCGCTCAAGGTGTCATCGATCAGGGTGAGGTAGAAGCCGAGGGCGAGGAACAGCGCGACGGTGCCGGCGCCGAGGATCTTGAGTGAGCGGCTGCGGGCCATGTCGTAGGCGATCACCAGCAGGCAGATCGCGGCGGCCGCGAACAGGCTGGCGGCGGCCGACGTCACCAGCATCAGCAGCGTGAACACGCCGTAGGGGGCAAGGATCAGGAATATCGTCATGGCAGCCTCTCGGGCTAATCTTTACAGTGGCGTCAAGCGAAATCTTTACAGTGTCAAAATAATGTGAGTGCGACCACGACGACGGCGACGTCATTCCGGGGCGATGCGAAGCATCGAACCCGGAATCCGGAGCCCCCGGAATGACGTGGGTGATCCCTACGCCGCCCTCACCCAGTTGCCATGAAAACCATCGGGCACGCGATGTCCGAGCTGCACCAGCGCCACCGGGCCGGCGGCGACGTCGGTGGCGTTGAATACCGCGAGATCGCTGCGGTTTTCGCGCGCGCGCCACACCGCAGCGAGCAGCCAGCCATCGCCCTCGGCGGCGTCCTTGCCGCGCTCGACAAAGACCGGCTCGGAAAGGGTGTCGCCCTCCGGCAGCAGATACTGGCCTAGCCGCGAGCCCTTGCCGTCGACATGCACGATGCCGCAAAGCGCACCGACGAACGGCAGATCGGGATTGGCGCAGGCGTACCAGCCACGGCTGCTGTTGAGACCGGCGCGGCGATCGTCGATGCGCGGGAATTCGCCTGTGATGTCGTCGAGATAGGTTTGCGTGAAGCGGTCGGTATTGCCGGCGAGATCGAAGGTCCAGCGGCACAGCCGGGCGTTGGATTTCCTGGGGTCGGTCGGCGAGCCGTCGGGATGGGGGAATAGCGGCGCCTCCTCATACTGCATGACGTCGGCGATGATGCGGTCGCCTTCTTCCCAGGCATTCATGACGTGGAAGACGTAGCAGGTCTCGGCGCGAAACCAGACGATGTCACTGGGCGAGCCGTTGCGCTTCATGACGCCGACATAGCCGCCCTTGTCCGGCTCCCAGGCGTAGGGCGGCCGGCCGCGCATGGCGCGCTCCATGCTGCCGGTGATCGGCAGGATCGGAAACAGCAGATGGTTTTCGGTGACGATGAAGTCGTGCACCATGCTGGCATAGGGCGCTTCGAAGCGGTCGAACCGCGTCACTACGCCGGAGGCGTTGACGGATCCGAAGGAGAGGGCAGGGGTCAGCGGCCCCGCGGCGTTGTAGCCGAAGAACACCATCTCGCCGGTGACGGGATCGATCTTGGGATGCGCGGTGAACGGCCCCGAGATACCGCCGTTATAGTCGCAGTAGCCTGTTCGCTTCAGCGTCCCGGGCTCGATCTCGGTCGGCAGATGGCCTTCCTCCAGCGCCAACAGCCGTCCGGCGTGAAAGATGATGTTGGTGTTGGCGACGCCGCCGTCAGGGGTCACCGAGGCGGGGACGTCCGGCAGCTTGCGGCCGAAGCCGCCGAACAACGCGCGGCCGGCGTCATGCTCGGCCTGCCACTTGGGGGTGCGGACCCAGCGGTTGCGGTAGCTGGCGCGGCCGTTTTCGAGATGGAAGGCGTGCAGCATGCCGTCGCCGACGAACCAGTGGGCGCCCGGCGATTCGAATTGCGGGTCGGGGCCGTTGCGATAAAGCGTGCCGTTGAGTTCGCGCGGTAGCTCGCCCACGACCTTCAAAAACGGCGCGTCGCATTCAAACGGGATCGGCGCCAGATTGGTCCGGGCCGCCTTGGTCGCTGCTTCCTGCTGCATCATTCGCTCCCTGGATTGATCTTTACATCGTAAAGATATGAGTACAGGGCATGGCAGCCATCGTCAAGCAAAATCTTTACAGTGTAAAAATAGGGACTATAAGAAACCCATGGCAAGAAAACCCGCTGCACTGAAGAACCGCGCCCGGCCTGCTGCCAGCAGGGGCGCTCAGGCGCGTGGGCCGCGGAAACGGCTGGCGCCGCGCGCTGCAGGCGCAAGCGAAGATACGCCGTACCACCACGGCGCGCTGCGCGACGCGCTGCTGACGGCGGCGGAGACGGTGCTGGAGCGCGACGGGCTTGGCGGCCTGACGCTGCGCGCGGTGGCGCGCGAGGCCGGCGTGTCGCATGCAGCACCGACCCATCATTTCGGCGACCTCACCGGGCTTGTCAGCGAACTGGCCGCGATCGGCTTCCGCCAGTTCAACGCGGCGATGGCGGCGGCGGGCGCGGTCGATGCGCCGCCGCTGATGAAGGCGATGGCCCGGGCCAAGGCCTATGTCGCCTATGCGCAGGCGCATCCCGGCATGTACGGGCTGATGTTCCGCACCGAGCGGCTGGATATGGCGCGGCCGTCGTTGCACGAGGCCGCCAGCGCTTCGTTCGCTGGCCTCGCCGGTGCGATCGGAGTCAGCCGTCAGGAGCAGATTTCCGACGAAGCGCTGTCGCTGGAACAGGCCGCGGCTATCGTGAGGGCGTGGTCGCTGGTGCATGGCTTCACCATGCTGCTGCTCGACGGGCGGCTGACCGACGTCCTGCGGCGGCTTCCCGCAGGCAACAATGCCGAGACCCTGCTGGACGCCATGCTGAGGTCGACCGTGGCCCGGCCGCCGGGGCCATAGATCAGCGTTGTTCAGCGCCGCTTCGCCAGCTCCACGGCGCGGCCGCTGGCGCCGATCACCTTCACCTCGTCCTTGCCGCATTTGAAGCCGCGCGCGATTTCGTCGGCGGCCTTGCGGGCGAGTTCGTTAGCGTCGGGATTGGCCTTCACGTCGACATAGGCGACATGGCACACCGCCCCAGGGGGCAACCGCGTTACCGCCAGCAGCGGCTTTGCGATGGGCCGGCCCTTCTTGTCCTCGTCGGTAATGTCGGCGATATGCCAGCGCTGGATGATGGCGAAGGGTTTGCCGTCCACGGCCCGCCATTCCACGGTGTGGGTGGTCGAGTTGAACGGCCCGAAGGAAGCCTCCGCCGCCGGCTCCCTGTCCGCCGCGGCGCGGCTGCGGCCGACCGAGACCGCCTCGCGCAGGTCATCCTCGCTGATGACGACCACGAGCCCGGCCTTGCCCGGGCAAACCCGTATCGTGGAATCGTCGACGCCGTTGCCGGCGCTCTTCACTCGGCAATCCCTGGGGGCGGTCGAAGTGTAGCTGCTGCCGAATGTTTGGGCGCTGGCCGGCGGAATCAGGGCGAAGCAGGCCCAGAACAGCGCCGACAGGGCCATTTGCGGCATGACAAGCACGCCGGGGACGATGAGGTGAGGGATGCGCTTCATCTAGCCGCCATTTTGATTGCGGAACCGCTGATGCTTCGACGTGCGCAATCTGGGGAAGGTTCACGCGAAATGCGCGAAAGGCCTGACATCGGCGCGGAATCGTCCTAGAACAGCGGCTTCGCAATCCCCTTCATAGCGTGTCAGTTCAAGTCGATCATGTCTGCCATTCCGTCGAATAAACCGTACCGCGTCGGCCGTTCCCGCACCGGGCTTGGCCTCTTCGCCACCAAACCGATCAAGAAGGGCACTAGAATCATCCGCTATTTCGGGCCGCTGCTGGATTCCCGGAAGAAGGAAGAGGACGCGATCGAGAACAAGTATCTGTTCGAGCTCAATAACCGCTGGACCATCGACGGCTCGGTGCGCAAGAACATCGCTCGCTATATCAACCACGCCTGCAAGCCGAACGCCGAATCCGACGTCAAACCGCGCAAGCGCAAGGTGTTCATTCGCGCGATCAAGAACATCGAGCCCGGCGAAGAGATCAACTACGATTACGGCACCGACTACTTCAAGGCCTACCTGAAGCCGATCGGCTGCAAATGCGACGCTTGCGAGAAGAAGCGCAAGAAGCAGCGCGCCGAGGCGAGGGCAGAGAAGGCGCGGCTGAAGGCCAAGGCCGAGCGCAAGGCCTTGAAAAAAGCCGAGGAGCTGGCGGCGAAGGCCGAAAAGCTGAAGCGGAAGCTGAACGGCGCCAAGACCAATGACATTAAGGCGAACGGCGTTGAGGCGAACGGCGTCAAGCTGAACGGCAAGCTGATGAATGGGCACGGCGGAAAATCCGCCGCCGGCAAGCCGACACCGGTAAAATCCGGGATCTTTGCGACGGCAAAAGCGAAGCCAGGCCGGGAACGCCGCGCTTCGGCTTAAGACGGCGGTCTCTCTCCTCGTCACTGCGTGGAGCAACGCGACGAAAATCTGACGCCGTCATTCCGGGGCGATGCGAAGCATCGAACCCGGAATCTCGAGATTCCCCGATGTGCAGTTGCACATCTGAGGTCTGGTCCTCCGGACCATCCCGGAATGACGGAGGACGGACTGCTTCGCTTCACCAGAGATGACGAGTTCAGGCTGCTGCCGCTCGCCGAAATGCCGGTTACTTCTACCCGCCGGGCTTCCGGATCGATTTCGGCAGCGGCGCATCGCCAAAATCGAGTGCCGAGCGTTGCAGGATCGCGCCGGCTTCGTCGACGACCACGCGAAATCGCCGGTGCTCGGAGAAGAAGGTCAGGCGATAGCGGCCGCTGTCGGCATCGACGCCGCGCTCGGAGAGGCCGGTGATCTTGCCGGCGCGCATCTGCTCCCTGAACAGCGGCAGCGCGATACCGAGCCCCTCGGCAATCACGGAGGCATCGATCGCAACGGCGCCGTTCTCGAATTCAACCGGTTTCATGGCCTTTGTCCAACTCTCATGCGACGCCTGCCGCCTTTCTCGACCGGGCGGGATAGGCGCATTCCGCCAGCGTGGTGGCGTCGAGCTCCCGCATGAAGGCTTCGCGCGCGGCGGCAAGGCGGGCCTTCAGGCGGCAGCGCGGCTTCAACACGCAAGTGCCGCCGTCGCCGCGAAAGCATTCGACCAGCGCGTGGCGGTCTTCGAGCGCCCGCACCACTTCGCCGAGCGTGATCGACTGCGGCGGCCGCGCCAGCATGAAACCGCCGCCGGCGCCGCGCTGGGTGCTGATGAAGCCGCCATCGGCGAGGTCGCGCACCACCTTGGCCAGATGATTGCGCGAGATGCCGAACTCGGCGGCGATCTCGTTGGTCGCGAACGACCGCGCCGGCTCGCCGGCCAGCCGCATCAGGGCGCGTAACGCAAAATCCGTAAACGACGTCAGGCGCATGGGATCCCCGAAAAATAGGCCTTGCAAACCATCTATAGCCATCTAAATAGGCATTTAAAATACCTATTTGAGGAGATCGTCGTGACCCCCACGGAACGGCGCGAAAGGATCACGGCCGAGATCGTCGCTAGGACCGGCATCACCGAGCCGCTGATCGAGCGGCTGGTGCGCGGTTTCTACACCAGGGTCCGCAGCGATGCGGTGCTGGGGCCGGTCTTCGAAGCGCGAATTCACGACTGGGAGCCGCATCTGCAGCGGATGTTTGCGTTCTGGTCGTCGGTGGCGCTGATGTCGGGCCGCTATCACGGCACGCCGATGGCCAAGCACATGCCGCTGCCGGTCGATGCCGATCATTTCGACCGCTGGCTGGCGCTGTTCGAGGAAACCGCCCGGGAGGTCTGTTCTCCGGAAGCCGCCATGCATTTCGTCGAACTGGCGCGGCGGATCGCCGCCAGCCTCGAACTCGGCATCGCCGGCGCGCAGGGCGTGCTGCTCGGCAACGGCGAAAGGTTTCGGCGTAACGCGGCAGGAGAGATGCCGGGATGATCGCCGCCGTAATCTGGAGCTGACGGAACGGACCGGCCGCCGCCAGGCCTCAAGGCCTCGGCGGCAGCAGCTTGCCCCTCCTCGTCATTGCGAGGAGCCAACGGGTCGGCGCGAAGCGCCGCCCGATGACAGGCTCCGCGACGAAGCAATCCATCTTGGTAGCAGGGAAGAATGGAGCTTCGCGGAGCCTGTCATCGGGCGCGCGTTCACGCGACCCGTTGGCTCGCAATGACGGCTCAGGCCGTGATCGCGCCGCCGCTCTTGCGCAGGCCGATATATTGCAGCTCGGCAAACGCGCCGACCGCAATCGCCTGCGCCGCGACCATGATCTCGCCGAGCAGATTGGGGTTGACCCAACCTGAGAACAGCAGCGCGATGCTGGCGAGGGTCCAGGCCGCATTGCCGGCGACCACGATCGCCAACAATGCTTTCGGCATCGTCTGCCGCGTGCCGAGCCAGCCGACCAGCGCCGCATAGGCGATCAGGAAGAGGCCGGTTTCGCGCAACAGCGCCTCGGGCAGGCTGAGCCACGGCGCGAGCATGCCGGCGCCGAGCGCGAGCAGCACCGCCGAGATGCCGCTGAAGATGGCGTCGGCCAGGATGGCGCGGCGAAGAAACAGGGATGGCTGGATCATGGCAGTTCTCCTTTGCAGAGGGATGGACCAGAGTGATGCGAAGATGATCCGGCCGGCGAGGTAATTCGATTACGTCGGAGGTAATGGAAGCCGCGAAATTCGCATGGTAGGTTTTCCCACCATGAACGCACACACCGCCACGGCCCGCACCGAGAAGGCCCAGCCCGTCCATATCGGCGATCACCTGCGCGAATGGCGGCAGCGCCGTCATCTCAGCCAGCTCGATCTCGCCGGCGACGCCGAGATTTCCGCGCGGCATTTGAGTTTTGTCGAGACCGGCCGCGCGACGCCGTCGCGCGAGATGGTGCTGAAGCTCGCCGAACGGCTGGAGGTTCCCTTGCGCGAACGCAATGTGCTCTTGGTGGCCGCGGGCTATGCGCCGGCGTTTCCGCAGCGCTCGCTCGACGATCCCGCGCTGAAGTCGGCGCGGGCGGCGATCGATCTGGTGCTGAAGGCGCATGAGCCCAATCCGGCGCTGGCCTATGACCGGCACTGGAACCTGGTCTCGGCCAACCGCATGGTCGCGCCGCTGCTGCAAGGCATTCCGCAGCGGCTGCTCGGCCAGCCCCTCAACATCCTGCGGCTCGCCTTTCATCCCGAAGCACTGGCGCCGCGCACCGTCAACCTCGCCGAATGGTCCAGCCATCTCTTGGAGCGGCTGCACCGCCAGTGCGAGGCCACCGCCGATCTCGAACTGCTGAAACTCTATTCGGAGCTGAAGGCCTATCCGATGCCGGCGCGCCCGGCGCCGCTGTCGTCGGACAATGTCGCGATCCCCTTCAAGCTGCGGCTTGACGGCGACGTGCTGAGCTTCATCTCCACCACCATGATCTTCGGCACGCCGGTCGACATCACGCTGTCGGAACTGGCGCTGGAGACGTTCTTCCCCGCCGACGAACTGACCGCCGAGCGGATGCGGAAGCTGGCGGCAGACTTGAGGTAGGCGACAACGTGAGGCGTTTACAGCGCCGTGCGCCGCTCGCATAATCCTGCCATGGATTCACGCGCGCAAAGCATCGGCTTGCGGCCGCATCCGGCCGGCGATCTCCTGCGCGGCTGGCGCAATCGCCGCGCCATGAGCCAGGCCGACCTCGCCTTCGAGGCCAACATCTCGATCAAGCATCTGAGCCATGTCGAGACCGGCAAGGCCGCCGCCAGCCGCGAGATCCTGCTGCAACTGGCCGCAGCCCTCGGGTTGTCGCTGCGCGACCGCAACGCGCTGCTGGAAGCCGGCGGTTTCGCCAGGCAATATGGCGAGCGCGACCTGTCCGCACCCGAAGTCGCCGACGCCAAGCGCGCCATCGATCTGTTGCTGCGGCGGCACGAGCCGTTTCCGGCCATCGTCACCGACCGGCAGTGGAACGTGCTGCAGGTCAACCGCGCCGCGGCGCGGCTGATGACGCTGCTGCTTGGACCGGAGCGCATGACGCGCCCGCTCAATCACATGCGGATGTTCCTGGCCCCGGACGAGTTGCGCCCATTCGTGGAGAACTGGCCTGATGTCGCGGCGGCGCTGATGGTGCGCGCGCGGCATGAGGCGATGGCGGCGCCGCTGGATCTGGCGCTGCAATCGACCTGGCGCGAACTGACGAGACTGCCTGATGTCACCACGCCGCAGCTCAATGAGAGCGAGGCGCCGGGGCCGTTATGCGAGGTGCGTCTGCGCAAGGGCGACGTCAGCATCGGGCTGATCGGCGCGGTGCTGACCTTGGGCACGCCGCAGGACGTCACGCTGCAGGAATTGCGGGTGGAGATGTTCATGCCGGCGGATGCGGCGTCGGAGGCCGCGCTGGTCGCCTTCGCCGCTCAGGACGCCTGAGCCTGCGCTTCCCGCCGCTCGAACGTCATCGCCTGCAGCACTTCGGCGAACGGGCCCTGCCGGTCGCTCAAGGTCGCCATGGTCAGCCCGGCGCCGTTGGCGCCGGCGCGGGTACGCGAGCGGATCAGGATCCATTCGCCCTCGGGCGGGCGAAAGAAATACAGGCTGATCTCGGGGTTGATGAAGGTCCATTCCCGCATGTCGACGATCTGGCCGACGCCGCTGGAGAAATCCGCCGCCTGCACGGCCTGTACGAGCGGCGTGTTGGCTTCGCCTTCCACCATGGCAACGTCGAGCCGCATCCAGGCCGCGGCCGGTCCCGGCTTTTCCAGCGCGCCCTCGATCAGCCGCACCGACACGTTCTGGAAATAGCGGCTCCATTTCTGTGCGAAGGCCGGCGGCGGCGTGCCGGTTTCAGGCGCGGCATCGGCGCCGGTGACCTTCGAGAAGGGATCGGCGGGGGATTCGCTGCCTTGCGCGGTCAATAGCGCGGTGCAGCGGCCGATCTCGGTCTCGCCGTCCAACAGCCGCACCTGGATGGTCTTGGCCTTGCGGCCGTCGCGCAGCATCCCGGTCTCGACGCGATAGGCGCGCAGTCCGGCGGGCCGCCACAGATCGAAGGTGAGGCGGCGCACCGCAAAGCCGGAAGCGACCGCCAGCCGCTCGACCTCGCGCACCATCAGTGCAGTGGTGGCGCTGCCCTGCAGCATATCCGGCGACCATAGCCCGCCGGCAAGCTCGGTGGCGCGAAACAGGTTGCCTTCCCTGGTGAAAATGGCGGTCATGGCCGGGCTCCGCGGTTCAGGTCCCGATGCGTTCTTACGAATCCGGAGCCACAATCACAATAACCCCGGAGGTTATGTGGCGCAGGGCATGCGGCCCGCGCACTTGTTTCGCGCCCGGATCGGCCTATTTTGCGGACATCATTTCACGAAAGGCTAGCCTGATGAGCACCCTGAAACCGCTTCCGATCGACGTCGTCTCCGACGTGGTGTGCCCGTGGTGCTATATCGGCAAGCGCCGCATCGAGAACGCGCTGGCGCTGACGCCGGACGTGCCGGTCGAGATCAACTGGCGGCCGTTCTTCCTCAATGCCTGGGTGCCGCGCGAGGGCATCAGCCGCGACGAATATCTCACCGCGAAATTCGGTTCGGTCGAGGCCTACAATGGCATCGCCGGCCGCGTCGTCGCCGCAGCGAGCGAAGAGGGCCTCACCTACCGGCCGGAACTGGTCAAGCGCCAGCCCAACACCATTGACTGCCACCGGCTGATCTACTGGGCCGATGCGCAAGGCAAATCCGCCGAGATGAAGCAGCGGCTGATGGAGTTGTATTTCCGCGACGGCGGCGATCTCACCGACGTCGATGTGCTGGTGCAGGCGGCGGCCGATGTTGGCCTCGATGCCGGGGACGTGCGCAAGCGCCTGGCGACCGACGAAGACGTCGACCTGATCTCGGCGCAGGCCAAGGACGCCTCCGACAAGGGCATCTCCGGCGTGCCGACGTTCGTGTTTGCGCAGAAATATGCGGTGTCGGGCGCGCAGCCGGCCGAGCAGCTTGCCCGCGCCATCCGTCAGGTGTCGGCGGAAGTGAACGCGCAGGCGGCGGAGTAGGGGCGGATCTGCCCGTCCTTGCATCGCGCGGCCTCCGTCGCAGAAATTTTTGTCGAACGGGTCGTGCACGCAAGAGCCGATTTGTTCAATCGATTCAACGAATCCACCCGACGGGCAAATCGGTCGAAAGTCCGTCAAGCCAATTGGGCAAAAATATTCTGATTTTCCGAAATCGCAAATCGGTCTATATCCATCGCATCCCGTCCCATCAAGAGGGGCGTTTCGCGAACGTCACGGACGTAGGGGCGGGATGCGGTGGACGCGGGCGGCGCGCGAGACGGGCGTGCAGCTTGCGTACGGCGAAGCCGTGTGGTCCTGAACGCCTCGAGGTTGGCTTCAAGTTCGCGGGAAGGAAAACTTCCGCGGACGACGGTGACAAGCAAATCCTGATCGCCGGGGAGCGCGGAGTAAGCCGTAAAACCATTGCGCAGGGAAGGCCGGAGTGTCGCCGCTGAACCTGTATGCTCGTGTGCGTTTTCTCGTGCATTCATTGCACACGAGACCGCGGGTGCAGCGCGCACCCGGTCTTCCCTTCGCCCTCTGACCGGAGGGCCGAGGAAATTCGATAGCAAACCTCGGGCGAAACGCGCCGCGAGATCGCGAAGCTGCATTTGCGCGTACCGCTGTTTGAAATCCAGTTCCGTCAGCGCAGGCCCATCGGCTCGACGCCTCACGCTCCCTTCAGATAGTAATTCGCCCGCTTGCCGAGCGCGATCCTCCGCAGTACGCGGCGCATCGCGAGCGAGCCGCGCAGCGGTTTGATCGCGGCGATCACGGTGCGATAGAAGGCAAGCTTGAGCGCATCGCGTACCGGCTGGTGGCCCGGCGGCTGTTGTGGCAGGCCAATGCCGCGCAGCATCGAATTGAAGAAGTGCAAATCGTTGACGCGACGCACCTCGCAGGTCTTCCAGGTGATCGCCATCGAGATCGAATGGCTGCCGGCGGTGCGTACCCAGTGCGGCCACTGATAAGGCACATAGCAGCCGTCGCCCGCGAACATGTGGAATTCGATGCCGCGCGACGCAAAGCGCTCGTCATACTTCAGGTTGCGGTGCTTGGTCATCGAGCGCTCGATCGCCTCGTCGGAGACGATGGCGCGGTCGTTGTTGTCGTAAATCGTGAAGAATTTCTCGCCGTGGATCTGGACGAAGAAATTGTCCTCGCTGTCGAGATGGAACGGGGTGGTCGAATTCGGCGAGGATACGAAGATGAAGCCCTCGACCTGTTCGAAGCCGGCGTCGAGCAGGCTGTTGAAACCGCGCGCCCGCGCCACCGACAACAGCGTGTCTTCCAGCAGCTTGCGATATTCCGGCGCGTTCTCCACGCGCTTGAGCACCATCCAGGCGCCGGCGGTCTCGATGCGCTCCACGACTGCCACGGGATCGAGATCGACCGATGGAATCGCATCCGGGTCCTGGCTGATCGCGACCTTGCCTGAATTGTATTCGATCAGGTCGCGCGGCAATTCCGAAGCCAGCTGCGCGATGCGCGGCAGGTTCAACAGCGGGTGGCCGGCGAGGCGGTGACGGATCGCGAACGGCTTCAGCGGAAAGTCGCGCTTCAGCGCGTGATTTTCCGCGGTCAGCACCGGCGCAAAGGCGGTGACAGTGGTCATGACGGTTTCTCCTGGCGTTTCCGGATCAAATGAGCGGCGCGGCGCAGCGGCTCGCGGATCAGCTGGCGAAGCTTCAAAGCGGCGCGGACCAGCGGCACCACGGGATCGTGCGGCCGCAGCGGAATCAGCACGTCGCCGATGGCGAGGCGCCCGCGCCAGATCGGATTGATCATCGGATGATCGGCACCGGCGGTGGAGTCGACCAGCCTGATCGCTGGATCGGCACAGAGATGCCGCGTCAGATCGAGCGTCAGCTGCACGCCGGGTGAGAATTTCGCATAATGCTCATCGACGCCGAGCTTGAAGTAGAACGCGCGGTCCTGATGCCGCAGCACGACCGCGGCCGCGACCGGCGTATCGCCTGACAACAGCGTCACGATCTCGCATTGGCGGAATTCGGCGAGTGCGGCGGTGGCGCGGCGGACAAAGCCGGCATCGCCGTCATGCTGCAGCAGCGCGGTGCCGCGCTGGCCTTTCCAGCCGGAGGCTTCCAGCTGCAGGAAGATCTCGACCGCGGAGGCGACCGCTTGCGGCGTGCTCGCGACCTCGAAGCGGACCTCGCCGTGCTCGGCGAGGCGGTTGCGCTGGCGGCGCAGTTCCTTCAGCTTCTTCGGCCCCAGCGCATCGTGCAGGCATTCATCGGCATCGCGCGTGGCGTCGAGACAGGCGCGGAGGTGGGATTGCAGCAGACGCGGACGCATGCCGCCCTGCCGCAGCACTTCCCTGAATGCCTTCATGGCCGCGCCGTCGAGCGACATGTCGCGCAGGATCAGCGCATGGGCGCCAGCTTTCCGTGCCTGCATCATCAGCCCGGCGGCGGCGTCCTCGGCCATGTCGCGATCGAGCGGCGGGGTGCCAAGCGTGCCGTAGGGATCGGCGCTTACCAGAACCGGCAGCGGGATCTTCCAGGCGCGCCACATTGAAATCGCGGGCAGGAGCCCGATCAGCCGCGCCGCGCCGTCTTTTGCCGCCGCAGGTTGGCTCCACGCGGCCAGCGCCGCGACGCCGGTACGGCCGCGCGCGGAGGCGTTCACCGCCAATTCCCAGTCGGGGAGGTAATAGCCGTTCGGCTCGTTGGCGCGTTCGGCAAGTGCGCGCCACTGGCTCGCGGCCACGGCCGTAAGCGGCGCGAGACCGTCGGGACGCGAAGCCGCTTCCGGCGGCGGCCGCTTCCCGGCGATTACCGAACTGCCGCGCACCAGCACTGTATCAGCTATCTCGACCACGTCCCCGTTTCCCCGTTCGCGATGACCGAAGCGGGCGCGTGCGTCGCTTCCTGCATTGCGTTGACGGGGACGCTAGCGGAAAAGATTGGAAAAACCCGCTGGAGCGGAGATGCAATTCGAGCGGCTGTGTTAACCGGCCGTTCATCATGCGGGCGTCGTGAGCGGCGTGTCCGGGGCGCTGCCTTGCCGTGCATTGGCGTTGATCCAGGTTAACAACGCAGATCAAATCGACCTCCCCTTGGGTTAACTCAGGCGGCCTATAACTTGGCCGACAGCGCTGTCGACGCTTCGGGGCAATGAAAGACGTGTGTGGTGAGATGAGTTTCATCAAGAAGAATTTCGGATGAATCCGTTGAACCAGCCCTTGAGAGCGTGGCAGATCCACGGCGCCCGCCTGCAGGGCGCCGCGATTCTGGCCGCCGCCGGTTTGGCTGCGATCGCACTCCAGCTGGCGCCCGGAATATCCGGGCTCTATGCGAGTCTGCTTGTTATCGCTGTGCTGCTGGCAGGCGGCATTTACGCCAGGCAAGGTTCGAAAGGCGCGCAGCACGCGGCATCGTCGTACACGCGGCCGGAGATGCTGTTGGCGACCGCGATCGAAAGCACGCCGAACGGCCTGTGCATTTTCGATGCCGACCTCAGGGTCGTGATCAGCAACAGCCACTTCGCCACGATGTATGGGCTGACGCCGATGCAAACCCGGCCGGGGACATCGCTGCTCGCTGTTCTCGACAGCCGTGCGGCTGCTTCCTGCCGTCCGCCGGATGCGGCGGAGTATGTCGCCGATTGCCTCAGGAGTGTCGGGTCCGGGGAGACGTTCGATTCGACCGACGAACTCAGGAATGGAAACATCATCGCCGTCAGCCGCCGTCCCATGCTCGACGGTGGATTGATCGAGGTTCACCGCGACATCACCGATGCGCGGCTCGCGGAAGTCCGGGCCGAAGCGGTCCGGCAGGAACTGATCGAAAAACAGTATGCGATCGACCAGGCCGTTATCGTTGCGGTGACCGATCTCACCGGCAGCATCACCTATGCCAACGACAATTTCTGCAGGATCAGCGGATATTCCCGCAGCGAATTGCTGGGGCGGAACCACCGCATCCTGAATTCCGGCGCACATTCGAAGGAGTTCTTCCGCGACATGTATCGTTGCATCGCGGGCGGCGAGGTCTGGCGCGGCGAATTATGCAACAAGTCCAAATCGGGCATGCTCTATTGGGTCGACACCATCATCACCCCGCAACTCGGCGTGCATGGAAAGCCAATTGCCTACATGGCGATCCGGATCGACATCACCGCGCGAAAACATGCCGAAGCCCAGATTTCCTATGCGGCGACCCATGATGCATTGACCGGGCTGGCCAACCGGGCGGCGCTGCTGGAGCGGATGAGCGATGCGCTGGCTCACATGCAGCAGCACGGAGGCGCGCTGACCGCGCTGATGCTGGACCTCGACGGATTCAAGAGCGTCAACGATACGCTGGGGCACGCCGCCGGCGATACCCTGCTCAAGGAGCTGGCGGACCGCTTCGAGTCCTCGCTCGGCGACACCGACCTGATCGCGCGTCTCGGCGGAGATGAATTTGCCGTCATTCGAACCGATATGGCGGATCAGAGAGAGGATGCGATCGAACTGGCGGTCCGGCTGCTCGAACTGGCGGCCAAGCCGTTTCATCTGGACGGGCAGGACGTCTGCATCGGAACCAGCATCGGCATCGCGCTGGCGCCGGCCAACGGCACCGATGCCGGGGAGTTGCTGAAGAAGGCCGACCTCGCTCTGTACCGGGTGAAATCCGAAGGGCGTAACAGCTTCAGTTTCTTCGACGAGGATCTGAGCGAGAAGGCGATATCGCGGCTGCAGCTGGTCAACGACATGCGGGCGGCGTTGTCGCGCAATGAATTCGAGCTGCACTACCAGCCGTTGTTCGATACCGCGACGTCGCGGCCCTGCGGTATGGAAGCGCTGGTCCGGTGGCGACACCCGGTCGCAGGACTGCTGTATCCGGATCGCTTCATCGGCATCGCCGAAGAGACCGGACTGATGGAGCCGCTCGGACAATGGATCCTGCAGCGCGCCTGCGCCGATGCCGTCTCCTGGCCGCAGGATATCAAGGTGGCGGTCAATCTTTCCGCCGCGCAGTTCCGGGCGGGGACGCTGTTCGACGTGATCCTGTGCGTGCTGGTGGAGACCGGATTGCCGCCGGAGCGGCTGGAACTGGAGATCACCGAATCTCTGCTGCTGCAGGACAAGGACAGCAACGTGCTGATCATCCAGCAGCTCAAGAATATCGGAATTGCCATTGCCCTCGACGACTTCGGAACCGGATATGCGTCGCTCAGCTACCTGCTGTTGTTTCCGTTCGACAAGATAAAGATCGACAAGTCCTTTACGCAGGGCTTGTTGTCGCGGGCGGATTGCAGGGCCGTGGTGGCGTCGATCCTGACGCTGGCCCGAGGGCTCGAGATTGCCGTGACCGCCGAGGGCGTGGAGACCAACTCGCAGTTCGAACTGCTGCGGGCCCAGGGCGTCGATTACGTCCAGGGTTACCTGTTCGGTCGTCCATGTCGGCTGGCGGAACTTGACTTCGCGGCACTCGAACTGATCGCGCGGGCAGATGAGGCGGCCTGAGCATGATTTGCCGCGGCGCGAACCACCACCGCGCCCGTGCGGCCGAGGGCAGGCATCGTGATTGCAAACCAGTCACTGGTCGATGAGCTCGAGACGGCTATCGCGAACGCCGATGTCGGACGCAGGGCCGCGATATTGCGGCGCGTCGCCGATCTCTTTGCGTCGACCTCCGGAAATATTTCGAACGAACAGACCGTCCTGTTCGATGACGTCCTGCAGCAGCTGGTCGATGAGATCGAGGTCTCTGCGCGCGCCTGTTTCGCCGAATATCTGGCGCAGAGTCCCGCCGCCCCGCCCCGGATATTGCGCCGGCTGGCGCTCGACGACGTCATCGACGTGGCCCGTCCGGTTCTCTCGCACTCCGAGCAATTGGACGAGGTGACGCTGGCGGAAGGCGCCAGGACCAAGAGCCAGGCGCATTTGCTGGCGATCTCGATCCGCAAAACCATTCCGGAATCCGTGACCGACATCCTGGTCGAGCGGGGGAACCGGGAGGTCGCCCTGAGCACCGCGGCAAATCCGGGAGCTTCGTTCTCCGAGTCCGGTTATTCCTCGCTGGTAAGGCGCTCGTCGGATGACGACGATCTGGCGGTTTGCACCTGGTCGAGGCACGAGATTCCGCGGCGGTATCTGCTCAAGCTGTTTGCCGACGCCTCCGATTCCCTGAAACGCAGGCTGTCGAAAGAAGACCCGCGCAAGGCCGCGCGCATCGCCGACATCGTTTCGCGGGCGTCGAACAGGCTTCAAGCCCAGACCAGGGAAGGCTCGGCGGACTTCGCCAGGGCGCGCGCGCTGGTTCAGCCGCTCGACGAAGCCGGCAAGTTGGACGAAGCCGCGCTGTTTGATTTTGCCAGCGCGGAGAAGTTCGCCGAAACCGTGCTGGCACTGTCCGTCATCTGCGACCTTCCCGTCGGCCTCATCGAGCGTGCATTGGTCGAGGAACGGTCGGAGCAGCTTCTCGTCCTGGCCAAGGCGGCCAGTTTGAGCTGGAAGACCACCAAGGCGATCCTGTTGTTGCAGGCACCGGCCGAGAAATCGACTGCAGATCTCGACCGGCTGCTCGAAACCTTCCTGCGGCTCAGGCCGGAAACCGCCGGACAGGCGGTGCAGTTCTATCGGCTGCGCGAACGATCCTTGGCGGGAGGTCCGAATTGACCGGATGGAACACCGCTCAAGGTGGTTCGCTATCGCAGCGAACCGATCTTTTCCAGTTCCGCAAGGTTGGAAACCCTGAGCGTGCTCTCGGACATTGCGAGAATGCGGCGTTTGCGAAGCTGGCTGAATACCCGGCTGACATGGACGGGGGTCAGTCCGACCGCGTCGGCGATGTGCTGCTGGCGCAACGGAAACGGGTAGCGCTGTTCGCGGATCACGTTCCTCGCCGCTACTCGCGACATCAAGTGCAACAGCAGATAGGCGATGCGTTCCTCGGCCGAGAGCTGGCCCAGCACGGTTACAAGCTCGGTCGCCTCGCGAGTTTCTGCGGCGCAGGAATTTGCCACGGCCCATCGGATGTCGGGGCTGGCGGCGCACCTCGCAAGGATTTCGGCGCGCGCGATTCCGCTCATCTGGACCTCGGTTAATGCCTTGACCGAGAAATGGTACGCTTTCTCGAAAATGGCAGTAGGAGAAAAGAAGTCTCCCGGCAGCAGGAATTTCAGGATTTGCCTGCGGCCGTCGGCAAGCTGAAAGTAGCGGAAGGCCCAGCCCGTGCAGAGTACGAATATGTCGTTGGACGGCTGATTTCGGTAGGCGATCTGCTCGCCTGCCCGGGCCGCAGCGAAGTGCTGCCAGCCGAACGCCTGGTCTGCTTTCGGGGTTTCCGAGGGCGACCCGAGCAGCGTCCCGCAAAAGCCGGTTTCGCGGTGAGGGCAGGTTACGCAAATCGACGCAATGGACATATCAGGGTGTTTGGCTAAACGGGATCACAGAATTCTACGCTAGATAGTGTCGGAACTTTTCTTCCCGTCGCAGGGAGGAGGTTGCATCTGCATCTATCAGAATTAGCTAATTGAGCAAAACCAAATTGTAATTAGCTTTAATGCCAGCGGCGCCATCGGCCGCAGTCATGCCTGGAGCGGCGGCAGTTTGAAGGCTCCGGCGCCGCGTTTGCTTGCGTGCACTTGATGCAGATCAACAACCTGGATCAAGTTATGGAGCTCGGAGTTTTTCCGAGAATCAATCTAGTTTTTGACGGTGAGGAAATCACATTGTCCGCCCTGCCGGGACGCGGGGCTTTGTTTCGAAAAATTTCAATTGGCATCATTTAAGGAAAATGTTCATGACGGAAGTAACTCTTGCCGACAGCAGCCAGGATCGCGAAACCAGGATGCGCTTCATGCGCATCGACACCACGACCGGCGAACTGCTGCGGGAGTTCTGGAAGATCGTCGAGCCGGCGCTGCCGGAGGTGCTCGAAGGCTTTTATCGGCATGTCACCAGGGAGCCGCAACTCGCGCGCCTGATCGGCAGCGACATTCCCCGCCTCAAGGCCGCGCAGCAGTCGCACTGGGCGCGGCTGTTCAACGGCCGCTTCGATCATGAGTACATGCAGGGCGTCCGCGCGATCGGCCTGATCCACAACAAGATTGGGCTGGAGCCGCGCTGGTATATCGGCGGATACAATTTCGTGCTGAGCCAGCTCGCCGCGCTCGCTGTTCGCCACTACCGATGGAAGCCGGGTCATCTCGCGGCGGTGCTGACCGCCACGAACTGCGCGGTGCTGCTCGACATGGACATCGCGATTTCGGTCTATCAGGAAGCGATGCTGGCGGAGCGTCAGAAACATCAGGACAAGATCACTGCCGCGATCCGGGACTTCGACGGCCAGATGAAGATGGTGCTGAAGACGGTCGGGGGCTCGGCGGAAAATCTGCAGAACGCCGCCAATACGCTCGCCGCCAATGCCGAACAATCGACAAGGCAGACGACCACGGTGGCCGCGGCCTCGGAGGAGGCATCCGCCAATGTGCAGGCGGTAGCGTCGGCCACCGAGCAACTGACGTCGTCGGTCAGGGAGATCGGGCGTCAGGTGACGGAGTCCACCAGGATGACGGGCAAGGCGGTAGAGCAGGCCAGCCAGTCCAGCGCCGGCATGCAGGGCCTCGCGGAAGCGGCGCAGCGGATCGGCGCCGTGGTCGAACTCATCAACAGCATCGCCGGGCAGACCAACCTGCTGGCGTTGAACGCCACCATCGAAGCGGCGCGCGCCGGCGATGCGGGCAGGGGATTTGCCGTCGTCGCCTCCGAGGTCAAGGCGCTGGCCGAGCAGACCGCGAAGGCGACCGACGAAATCAGCCAGCAGATTCTCGCGATCCAGACCGCAACCCGGCAATCGGTGGGTTCGATCGAGGAAATCGGAACGACGATCGCGTCGGTCAACGAGATTGCGACGGCGATCGCGGCGGCTGTCGAGCAACAGGGAATGGCGACGGCCGAGATCGCGCGCAACATTCAGGAGGCTGCCCGCGGCACCCACGACGTTTCGAGCAACATCAGCGGCGTCAGTCAGGCCGCGAGCGAAACCGGTCAAACCGCAACGCAATTGCTGTCTTCCGCCAACGAGCTCTCGCAGCAGTCGGAGATGCTGCGCAACAATGTCGAAGGTTTCTTCGCGATGATCCGGGCTGCCTGATGCGGATGCCGCGTCGGCGCAAGAATGCGGTTCGCATTGCGATCAGGACAGTTGTGGTTTGTTCCAGGAGAGTCTCAAGCGCACACTTCAAGGAGGCCGCATGTCAACCTCATCAGATCGCCCGTCCGATGAATTGATCTTTCAGCACCTTGGCGCAGCCATCGTGCTGTGCTGGGCGCAATTGCCCCCCGGGGCGAGAGACCGGATCCTGCGCCAGGCCGACGATGTGATCGGGCTGGCGCCGATCCCCGAGATTCGAAGCGAGATCGTGAAGCTGCTGTTGCGCCACGCCAAGGCGCAGTGGGCGGCTTCGTTCCTGTCGGTCACGGCGCCCCGGAGTAACCCTCCCTTTCGAGGGCACTGATCCCGGCGGGTCGGCGTGAAGCCAAATTCGAGGGCGCCGCTAGATCGGCTCGTAGCTCTCGGATGCGCAGTTGTCGTCGGCCTCGGCGCGCCGGCGATCGATGATCGTGCCGCTGTTGATGACGAGGCGGTAGGTCTCGGCGCCCAGTGGCTTGCCGATGACGGAGGTAAGCTCGGCCCTGACGCACGCCGTCCAGCCCGCGCCCCTGACCTCGCGGTGCGGCGGCGAGACCCGCACATGGCGCGGGTTCGCCGCGGCGAGGAAGACCGAGTCCAGTTTTTCGCGCACCAGCCGTTTTACGTCGGGCGGCGGCTCGGGCGGCGGTGGTTCGGCGGCTTGGCTGCGCATGAACTCAGGCACCGGCGAGCGGCTGTCGGCGATGCCGCACCCCGCCAGCGCAAATGCCCAGCCCGCAATCAACGCCAACCG